>JAPKXR010000102.1 GCA_026394715.1 Methanomicrobiales archaeon
TTCCATGTTGCTGATTCAAGAATTGTAAACCATGGAGTGGAAATAGCTTAATTTCTACTGAAATTTTGAGGATGGAGTTTTGATTTTACCTATACAAGTGACATATCCATCCATTAAATCTGCATTGAATAACGGTAGGGTTCAAATCCAGGAACTCTATTACGACCTCTCGACCGGTACTCTCTCGAGAGTCACGTGAGAACAAAGACCAGATCTAATCTTCGTTTTTGGACTGATGGTCCCCATGTTCGGTCAGCCAATCATCCAGAATAGATTTCGTCTGGATTCGAGATCCCATATTTAGGAATTTTGTTGTCAGAAGATTGACAATCCCGATAGATTTCAGAAAAAGATCTAAAAGACCCGGACGAAACCCCATTAATCTATTCGATACCCAAAAAAATTAGGATTGTTAAATGGTCCAATTACATTTTACGTTGGGAGCCAGCCATCGCAATTATTCCAATAATTGCCAGAGCCAGGATCGCCCCGAGAGGACTTAACGGAGCTTTCGTTGTGGGCGCGGGTGTCGCAATTGGTGAAAGTGCAGCATTTATCTGGAGTGCCTGTCCAGCACTAATCTGCAGCGTACTCGTATATGGATTGTATCCCGCCAGTGAGATTTTGACCGTGGAAGACCCGGGCTGCACGTTCTGGGCGGTTAGTGGTGTAATGCCCACGTAACCATTATTGATGAGTACATCTGCCCCGCTTGGATCAGATGTAATCTGGACACTTGCGGTGGTGGCAGGCTGCCCCGATGGAGCAAGTGTGGCTACCACCTGTACCGTCTGTCCTGCACGGATATTCGCGGTCGTGGTATAATCATTGTAACCTGATTTTTTCAAAACAACCGAGTGGGTACCAGCCGAAAGCGCAACAACGTCCAGAGGGCTTCCTGGAGAGGTTACACCCTGGTAGTTGGTATCGACATACACCGCTGCACCCGAAGGGGCCGATGTAACTTCAAGGTCACCGGTTGTCGGGTTTGAAACAGGGGTAAGCTGGGGATTAACATAGGTAGTCTGGCCCGAATAAACGGTATATTGCATCGACCATGTCTGGTACCCTGCTTTTTTGAGGGTTACCGTATGGGAACCTGTTGCGAGATTGCCGATAACCTTGTTAGTCTCACCCTGGTAGAATGTGTCGACATAGATACCAGCCCCGCTCGGGGTAGAGCTGACCGATATGCTCCCCTGTTGTGAAATTTGAGCAAGGTTGGCGGACACAGGGGTCGTACCTGCAGAATTAACCTGGACATCGATTGCATAAGGCTGGTAACCGGATTTTGTCACCCGGACATTGTGCCACCCTACGGCAACTGATGAGAATGTCCCCGGAGTGACAAGGGAATACTGACCATTGTCAAGGACCGCATATGCACCCGACGGGGAGGACATCACCTGGATATTTCCCGCCTGGTAAGATGGAGATAACGCTGCATTAACATATACCGTCGATCCTGCAGGTGGGTTCCCTGGGTAGTACTGGCTCCATGACTGGTACCCGGGCATCGCAACACCAATGGTGTGGCCCGGCGTACCGGTGGAACTTACATCAAGAGTGACGGGGGTCGTCCCCTCGTTTGTCCCGTCAAGGGAGACAGTTGCGCCACTCGGGCTGGACGTGACATAATAATACCCCTTATCGCCACCTACTGACGTGGGCGGAAGCGTTATTGGTATAAACACAAGATTTGCGTCAACATAGACCGTCTCTCCCTCAAATGGATTACCCGGTTCACTCGTGCTCCAGGTCTGGTACCCTGATTTAGAAATGCTGATCGTATGACCGGGAGTTCCGGAGGTGCTTACTTCAACGGTAAGGGGTGTAAGCCCCTTGTTTTTACCATCAAAAATAACAGTTCCACCTTCGGGGTTAGACGAAATATCATAATACCCTTTTCCACCACCAATAACCGTCGGAGGTAAGGTAGTCGGGTAGAAAGTGGGCGGTTCGGTCACGGGTATAAACACCAGATCCGCATCAACATAAATCGTTTCTCCTTCCAATGGGTTACCGAATTTAGAGGTGCTCCACGTGTTGTACCCAGCTTTAGAGATGCTGATGGTATGACCGGGACTCCCGGTGGAACTTACACTAACGGTAACGGGGGTAGTACCCTTATTTTGGCCGTCAAAGATAACCATCCCCCCTTCAGGGTTGGATGAAATGTCATAGTATCCCTGTCCGCCGCCAATATTTTCAACAGGAAGGATTTCAGCTGATACAAAACCGATAGTCATCATCCCGATGACGAGGGCAAAAATTAAAAGATAATACATTTTCGTAATAATCACCTGTAGATTTTCATTCTTTTGTAACATTATATATTATCCGGTTTTTTAGGACCAGAGCTGTGGAAGACTAGAACTAAAAGACTCTAAATTTTGGACCATCCGGGACGTGGTGGCTCATCCAGTTTTGAATAAAAATCACGCGGCATAACCATGGGCCGGATTATAGGTCTTATCAACCTGAATTTTTTTGGTGGAGAATAATAATTTCAGGCCAGGGAAACGAGAACCTGTTTTTCGCTAGTTAATTGTCCCCTGTTCCATTGTCCGCTGACAATGAGGTTTTCCAGGAAAGGACAAGATCCAATAACTCCTGGGGCGTTTCATAGGTGTTACTGACGACACCGAGGTATACCGACCCGGTATTTCCGTCCAATGAAATAGTATCTCCTTCCCGGATAACCTGGCCACCCAGTTGACATTGGTTGTGAAATAGGTCAATCTCCAGGCCTGCACAATTTACGATACAGACCTTCCCCATATGGCGTGCAACGACTGCTGCATGCGAGGTACGTGCTCCTTTCGCGGTCAGCAACCCCGAAGCAGCCCGTATTCCCTCGATATCATCAGGTGATGCCGTTTCCCTGACCAGGACCACCGATCCTGAAGAAACTTCATTTACTGCACGTTCAGTTGAAAATACCACACTTCCCGTCGCAACGCCCCCGGATGCAGATGTCCCTGTCGCAACCGGATAATCCATGGTGGAAACACGCCGGACCTTGATCGATTCGAGATTGAGACCTTCTACCTGGGATAATGCGGTATCCGGCGTAATGATTCCTTCCCGCCACATATCAATAGCGATCCTGATTGCAGACAGGGGGGAGCGTTTCCCATTACGGGTTTGGAGGAGGTAGAGCTTTCCCTCCTGGACGGTAAATTCCAGGTCCTGCATATCATTAAAATGTGATTCAACCATTTGCCCTATATGCCTGAGCTCCTCGTAAACAGAGGGCATTGATCTCTTTAATTCACTCTGTATCGTAGCAGAATGGTTCCCGGATACTACATCTTCCCCCTGTGCCCCAAACTTAAAATCGATGACCGGTTCATTCTCTCCACTCCAGGGATTCCGGGTAAACGCAACTCCGGCACCTGAATTCAGGCCCATATTCCCAAATACCATCGCCTGTATGGTAATGGCGGTACCACGCAGGTTTTTTACCGGGTACATCCGGCGGAATGAATCAGCCCTTGGATTTGTCCATGAATGGAGCACGGCAACGGAAGAGATCTGGAGCTGTGTTTTCACATCCTCGGGGAATTCTAACTTTTCAGCGGAAAAAAAGGTCCGCTGATATTGAAGGGCCAGTCTCTTTAGGCTTCCCGAATCCATTTCCACCACATCATCTATCCCCTCCGCTTCCATTATTTCTGACAGTATGACCCTGTACGGGTCAGGGTTCTGGCGGAAAACGATCTCCGCCATATTCTCAAAGAGGCGCCGGTAGGAATCCCAGGCAAACCGGGGGTTGCCGGTTAAAAAAACCAGGCCTCGTATCGTCTCATGGTTTAGTCCCACGTTCAGGATAGTATCCATAATACCCGGCATCGATACCGGGGCACCAGACCGAACAGATACAAGGAGAGGTTTCCTTGCACTTCCATACTGGAGACCTGTTGCTTGTTCGAGGTACGAGATACCTTTCTCAAGGAGTTCCGGGAGATAGGATGGGGCCTTCATCCCGTTTTTATAATAATCTTCACATATTGACACATCTAGCGCAAAACCCGGTGGTATAGGGATACCAAGCGAGGACATGATCCCAAGCCCTGCAGCCTTGCTGCCAAAATCTTCAGGAGGTATATCAGCCCTTATTCCAGGCCCGAAAAACACGATGCGTGCGGATAAGTCTTTTGTCATGATTACCAGTTCAGGCCCTCGAGGATATTGTTCCTCAATCCGAATGCGGCTTTCATCAGGGAATTTGTTGAACACTCAATAATACGTGCTATCTCGAAGAATACCCGTAATTCCTTGTAATCAGTTGTCTCTGCAAGGATTATCCTCTCTGCATTTCTGAGCGCGTCATCGCTTCCCGTTCCATGCTGATCACACCATCGATTGCCCGGATAAAGTCCTGCATCTCCTCACGGCTGTATCCTTTGTGCACGTACTGGGAAGAAATAACCGCTTTCAAATATTCCTGGCTACCTTTGACCGCAATCTCCCCGAGCATTACGAGAGCGTGCAACATCTTTTCGGAATGGGTACTTTTTGGGACCAGAGTCGAAAAGAAACATGCCTCTTCAAGAAAATCGAGTGCATCATCTGCCACGTTTATTAAATCAGTATATTGCCGGGCAGCTTCGAAGCGAAGTGAAAGCGACCGTACTTTTGAGACGAGACTGTCGGCCTCACGCTCCCATATTTTTGCACGTCTTGCCGTCCTCTCTGTGAATTGATTGATCTCCTTCCTCTGTATATGGAGTAAGGCATCCCGGAGTGACATGGCGACTTCAACCGTCAGGGTTGCGTGTTGTTCGCAAATTTCCATCAAATTCTCTTGGGCCGAATGGAAATACCTGAGCAATTCTGCTTTAATTTCATCCTGGATAAGTAACAGGGAGTGATGTGCAAGCAGTCCGGTCGTCGCTGCATTAAAAACCCAACTGAAATACTCAATGGTCTTCTCCCTCCCAAGTATCTGGTACAGGGGTTCGCCATATCGTAAGGGGATCCTGGCCGCCATTTCAAGACCATCATAGACCAGCTTTTCTCCACCGACCTGGAGGAACCCGACATGCCCGACTTCATGTTCCGCTGCCCACCTGAGCACCGTAACGCAGTCTTTATTTGGCAGAAAACTCATGAGCCGTTTCCTTGCGCGGTTCCAGTCAATTAAAAAGACGATCCTTGATCCAAGAAATTCTAGAAATTTCCTCTGTTCTTCCTCGTCCTTCGCATGGTAACTTCCGATCGAAAGGTGAAAGAGTCTCTTTTCGAAGTTCTCATCCCCTTTCCTGGAGCGGGTATCTTCCCAGGTCACATCCCAGGAATCAAAAAGGGCCTGGAAAAACTGCAGGCGGGGCATATGGATATCGGTATACGTGATATTGATCTCTGTCGGCCCGGCATGGATGACAAGGACATGCGCATCAGTTAACCCGATATCATTCTGGAGGACAAGCTGGCCATTTGACCTCGTGGCCGTTGTGCCAAGGCCGGGGTGGTCGAATTTCAACGGAGCGGTCCTGTTCAGACCCGACATGAAAGCCAGGAATAGGTGTTTGTCCAGCTCCTGGAGGTTGTAGGTCATCGCACCGGGAATATTTTCAGTGGATATCATTTTTGGAGCCGGTTCAACGACTTATGCATGTCCATCAGGAGGAGATGGAGGCTGTCCGGCCCACCTGGGTCACCCCTGGTGATATCCGCAATCGCACTGCCGCTTATCTCCTCACCCTGAGGGTTGGGCAATTCATCCAGAAGCTTTTTCGTCCTCTTATCGAAGTCTTCCGCTTCAGGTAGGCCACCCTTGGCAATGGGGAGCTGCATCGCAAGGAAGCAACGTTTAACCTCACCGAGTATAGTATCGAGCTCCGGCACCCGGTACATTTGAGGCCCGGTCTTTTTTGACCCTGCTACCACACGATCGAAACAGTCAGAACCGATGCCGGCAACTTCACGTTCCCTCGAAAGATTAGTGTCTTTAAGGTCTGGAAGATCTGCATGTGCCTGTGCCGCCTGGAGCAGGGTGAAAAAATATTTTGCCTGGTCATTCGCAGTTAGCCCGTCGTTTACCATTCCAGGTAAGAGAAGGCCGGTTTCGCCTAGTTCACGTATGATACTGAATTTCCCTACAATAATTCATTCCAGCGTGATGCACGGTAACAATAACTGACGGTGAGGCCCAGATATTCTGTACCTATATTTTCCGCTTCCCTACAATATTCTAGCGGTCACCCGGTACTGGAATTTATTCATCCAACTGCTGCCAGGTGCTCCTGGATGAAAATATTCAGGTCTTTTCACAAGCCAATCCACATCCTGGACAGGACTCCGGGAGGAACTCCGAAAAAATGTACTATGAGGGATTTGGTGAATAAAAAATATGGGTGGTTTATAGTGTGACGGGGGGTTTCTGGTCCATGGCGGAATATACTTCACGGAACAGGCTGCGTGTCTCAAGTCCCTCTTCCCTAGACATTTTTTGTATGGCGAAACCAACGTGAATCAGAACAAATTCCCCTACCTCAACATCAACAAGGTCAAGGCGTATCTCCTGTTTTAAATCACCAAAATCAACGACTCCAATATTTCCTTCCTTAATTTCAATTACTTCAGCGGGAATTGCAATACACACGATAGGACTCCGTTTATCTACCTACTATCTGTACTTGGGTTAATAAAAAAATTATGATCGTATACTATGTGGCACGGCGCAATATACAAACAAATCAAATGAATTCAGCCAAGCATTACCACATGATCTGAACACCATGATTTTTTTGATGTGAAGGGAGACCGGGGCCCCGGTTTTTGTTTCAAGATATAACCGTTGGGCGGATTCGTTATGGAATCCCTACATAAGCCAAGGCGTTTGTTTATTTTTTTCTGCGAGTCAAAATGCGTCGGCGCACCCCGCTGCAAGCAACGGGGCATGATTCGCACCTCCGCCTTGTTGTTCTTCCGCCACGTTAGGTCATGGTTCATCTTAAGACTAGATTGCCTCCCTTATCCCCGCAGCAAGCTGCGGGGTATTCGGATAAAATAAAGCCATGATGTACCAGGCCAGGATTAATACACCAGGGGTATAACCTATAACCCGTGGATAGTATTACCCATGCATTGTTGATTGCCTCCCTGCTCACGGCAATCGGTGCACCCGCACTGATCCCTTTCGGTATCCTTGGTGCGGTGGTCCTTGATGCAGATCTCCTTTTTCACCTGGTCTCTTCGAAAAGGCCCCCGTTGTACATGCTCATACACGGGGGCGCATCGCACAGTATTGCCGGTGCTGCCTGCATGGCAGCAATAGCATATGGAGCAATGTACTTTCTCGCTCTCGCAGGAGAGGATTTTTTACATCTCACACCCCCCTTCACCTTTACTATTTTCGCACTCACTGCGGTAATTACAGGAGCCATGCTGCATGTAGCACTTGATTTTCTTGCCAGTCCCGGCATCCCTTTATTCTGGCCGTGGAAAGACACCAAGTACACACTTGGGGTCTTTGCAGGACCGAGCGCCGTCATGATTTTCATCAGCTGGACTTTTCTTATCCTGTTTATTGCCGGTATCGTACAAGTTTCAGATCTGACATTCTATGGGGCCCTTTTCCTTGTCTATCTCGCCATCAGTTTAACTTTCAGGATAGCTGCCGCAATGAAAATACACGGGATGGTACTCCCGACAATGAACCAGCTCCGCTGGTTGGCAATTGAAAATGCTCAAAATACCTGGAAATTAAAATTTGTTAACATCCTTAGCGGATCTGAGTCAGGTAACCGGAGCTGGCCTGCATTCAGTGGAGTTTCCGATGAAGAGATAGATCGGATTTCTGCGATGCCTGTGGTCAGGAGAGTCAGGTACCATTCATGCTTCACGATTGCCAGTTGCCTGGAGAACGGGGATATTGTTATCCAGGACCCCTCACGGGTAGAAGGGCTCATAAGGTATCCACCATACTATACACAGGTCATCCTGAGACAAACAGAAGGTGCAGAATGGGAAGTTATTGCTGAATAGCTCGACAATTTTATCCATGCGTTACCAACCCTGCGAAAAAAGTTCGTAGAAAATAAAAGGAGGGTCCCATTACCGGATTGCGGGCGAGTGCCCTTCAACCCTTACCGTTTTTCCCGGCTAACAGGACGAATACATCCCGGATCCAACGATATAGTCATTCCCGTCACTGCCCTTTGCATACTGAAAATATGCGGATTTCTTAAATATTCCCGGCTCTGCCGGGTTTGCATAGATATAATCTACCCAGCCTGTTCGGTTTTCCAGTGCCCGGTTCACCATCTGGTCCCTGAAGGGATTTCCCGCAACGTCTGTCTTGCCTTTAAGGTTACTACCAACAGTGGATAATGTGTCCGCTTCAGCAACAAGTGTTACATTCCGATCATAAACATAGACATATAGTGCTCGATTATCCTTGTCCCAGTAGGGGTGTTCCCCTTTATTGATACGGTTTAATGTTCCCTTAGCATCTTCTGATAAACGGGTTGCCGTGTATGAAACGAGCCCGATTACCTGATCAGGCGGTATTGTTTCCTTTGCACACGAAATCCCGAGGTTCCGGTACATTATCTCGTCGTACTTCGTCACCCCGGTTTCATTCTTTTCACTACGCACCGCAGTTATACCATCCTGGAACGCTTCCACAAGTGTATCAGGGGTATCAGGGCTGAATGCATAGTAAAAGTCAGCCGGCGGGAAGCGGTATATTACTTCATACCGGTCAGGATCACCAGCAAAGATATCAAGGAAGTGTGCCCCTGTCATTTCTCCAGTCGCCCAGGCATCAATGGTACCGGACTCTAGCAGTGAGACCATCGCCGCACCATCATGACCTGTTACCAGTGAACTTTCAGGTATGCCGATATCTTTTAAGGAAGTGATTGAACTGGTATTTTCAATAATGCCTAACCGGAGGGATTGCATGGCAGTCGAATTCTGAATGGTGAGATTGCGACTCCGTGTGGAAAATATCACGTTCCTGCTGCTTGCAAAAGGACCTGCCCATTTGAAGATCTTTTCCCGGTCCGGGGTGCGGACAACCGAAAACAGTACGGCCCTCGGTCCTTTTTTTGCCATCTCATATCCTTCTGACCAGGGGAGGAGAATGACAGGGTTTTGTGTCAGGTTTGTACGGTAACCTGCCATGACTGCATCGAGGATCTCGATTGAAATGCCATGTAATTCATTATTGTCCCGGTAATTTAGCGGTGGAAATTCCTCGGTATAGTAATGCAGGGTGGAAAGTCCGAGTGAGGGAAAATAGTCAGCCCTGATACGTTCATACGTGCTCATTCCACCATTCAATGGCTTCTTTTGCAGGTCGTCTAATGAAAGTTGGAATGACCGGACAGTATCAGGAGAAGTCCCCCTGGAGAATGCATAATACAACCCGGTGGAGTTCAAGGTGTACACCGGGATGAAAATGCCCGCCCGCCCCGTTTCATGGCGGGACAGGTAATCGCCGGATAATTGTTCATATGCCCATAGATCGACGGCCCCGCTCTCAAGTGCATGTATTGCACCGGCCGTATCCGGATACGTGACGATCCGGGATTCAGCTACCCCGAGAGAACGGAGCTGGATGCCGGCCATATCGTCCTTGATCACCGCAATTTTATAGTGTTCCAGGTCGTCTGGCATCTTCACCTCAATACCACTCCCCCTTGTTGCAAAAAGAACGGTATTAGCTGATTCAAATGGACCGACCCACTGGAATAATTGTTCCCGCTCAGGTAAACGGGATGTAGAAAACAAAACGACATCGGGTTCGTTGAGAGCTTTTTGGTACGCCTCGTTCCATGGGATTACCGAAAAATCCCCTGGTGATGCGTCCCGGCCTGCGTTCCTTGCAGTTTCACGGATGAGATCTACGGCAAAGCCCTTTGCAGTACCATTTTCCAGGTAATTATAGGGCGGTGACTGCTCAGTGAGATAGGTCAGAGGATGAACGCTGGATTTTTGTAAGGGGCCCGGTGCACTACACCCGGATAAAAAAATAAGCACCACCAGGAGAGCGCATAACAGGCAGACAGCAGATGATCTCGAAATTACCATGATACAAAATTGTCAGGACAACTATGTAGGTATTGCCCTTTCGATGTTAATTACCGAAAAAAAACGTCCTCATACACATACCTCCGGTTGGCAGGTGTAAGGTAAAGGATTAACGTCCATAGAGAACCAGAAAATAAGGTCCCAATCGATCAAAATGTTAGAACGCCGAGGAAGAGATTTGAACTCTTGAGGTGCCAGGCACCAGTGGCTGTCAAGGCCACCGCCTTTCCGGACTAGACTACCTCGGCCCGCTCTATAGTATTGTGGATTCGGTATAAAAAAGGTATCCAAATGACCAGGGGTTACTGGTAAGAATTACCTGGGGTCGATGCCTCTTGCGAACCCGGGTAACAAAAAACACAGGTTCGGTCCTGATAAATGGATAAAGAATTATTTCCTTTGCCAGAACAGGGCAACCAGGCCGATGGAAATAACAACAATTACTGCAGGGAACATAGCCTGAGTTGTGGGGGCCTGAGGCACCGTAGTAGTCACCATAAAACCCGGTGGCGCTATCAGGCTTGCGGCAATACTTTTTGCATTCTCTGCAAACACGGTGACGTTGGCCGTATCTGAATACTTATTCGGGTAGACCATGAAGTATTGGGTCTCTCCGTTACCAAATGTTGTGATCTCCTCTGGGAATCCGGGCCCCTTGGTATTTATTTTCACCCGTTGCCCTAACGGGTCGGTATACTCGATGACCCAGTCAGTACCTGTTGAAGTATAAATTCTTCCAGGACCCGTTTTGGTCGCAACCGAAAAATAAGCGGGTTGATCACGGGTCGATAACATCGACGCGGACGGGGTTGATGACGAGGTATCGGGAGTCTGGGTAGTCGGGGGGGGCGTCACTACAGGGACTGTACTGATGTCCTGATCAAGGACGCTGATGTTGTAGGTACCAATAGAGCCTTTCCGGTCACTGATTTTAACTTGGTAGACCCCGGTCTTTCCTATTGTAAAATCCTTTGAGAAGATGCCGTCAATATTGGTTGGGACGAATGAAGGACCGAAGAGCCGGCTCCCGTCCGGATTATCAACCTGTATCTCGATAGCATCATTCCTGACATTATTTGCATTCCCTGTCAGATGGAGCTGACCGTTCAGATATTGTCTTGGTAATGAGGTGATCTTTACCTCGTCAGACCGGTCAACGAGAGTCACAACCCTCATCGTGATAGAATCTCCAAGATACCGGAATTCCCCGGTCGGTAATATTTCAACTTTATAGATGCCCCGTGTGTAACCGGTAGTGGGGAACTCCACGGTGAAATTCTTGTCTCCCTGGACAATTACGTGCTTTGTTGCCTTCACCTCGCTCGTATATTCTGAGCGGGTGAGCATGATATCAAATGAAACACCGGCTGGAAGGCTCGTGGTCCCGTTCACCACAATAGTCTCACCTAATTTAATGGACTGGGGTGCATCGATCCGTATTTCATACGCGGATACAACCCCGGTAATGAGAAGGCAAAATATTGCGAAGATGAGGATCTTTTTCATCATATAACGTTCAACTAGTACGCTGTTAATGCTTACTAATGAGGAGGAAAAGCCGCTTGCCTTCTGGCAGGGGACCGATCGACATGAAGGCCGGGAACAAAAAACACTGACGATAATTTTAAAGTCCGGTGGATGTTCCTGGAATCGTTGCCTGATGTGCAGTTACCGGCATGAACGGTATATGGGACTTTCAAAGAAAGAACTGGCAGACCGCCTCATCCGGCAGCTCAGGTTTGTCACCAATGCAATCCCGATCAAAGACGTGGAAATCATCAAACTTTATACTTCCGGGAGCTTCTTTGATCCCGACGAAGTCCCGCATGCCGTGCTTGAAGAAGCGGGCGCCTTATTCCGGGGTAAAATTATCATCGCAGAAACACGGCCTGAATACGTACAGGACGAAGTCCTCGAAGATTTCATCGCGAGATTCGATGATGGGACAAACGCAAAACCCCTTTATGTTGCTATCGGCCTTGAAACAACGAACGACCGGATCCGGGAGAAGTCTATTGACAAGGGTTTTTCGTCAGAAGATTTTAACAGGGCAGTAAGGGCAGCGAGGAACACCGGGACGGGAATTAAAGCATATCTCCTGATGAAACCTCTTTTCCTGACTGAGAAAGAAGCAATGGCAGATATGAAGCAGTCACTGGCTGACCTTTGCGGTGTTGCGGATAGTATCTCGATGAACACCTGCACGGTCCAGCGGGGCACGGATATGGAACGGTATTGGAAACAAGGTGCCTATCGTCCGCCGTATCTCTGGAGTGTCGCAGATGTCCTGGCAACCGCACCAATGGAAGTACTGTGCGACCCACTCGGAGGGGGACAATCACGAGGAGCACATAACTGTGGTGAATGTGACAGGGATATTATTGATGCGATAAAATTTTACTCGCTGTCTGGCGACAGGTCGGTAATAAAAGCCGTATCAAACATGGAGTGCCCCTGCAGGGATGAGTGGGAACTTGTCCTGTCGCAGGAAATGCCCTGGTGCATGCCGCTTACGCGGTAGGGACAGACCCCTGGCCTTCCCCGAGGGTTCTCCTTCACCCATTTAGCCAGGAATCATAAAAAAATTAGATCAGGTAATTTATACCTTCCGGATGGAAATGGTATGTCCCCGTTTGGCAGGCCCCGCTGATTCGCATCCACACATGAGGACGATCTTAAAGAAACGGTCTTGTTTCTAATGGGAAGAGTTGGGTTCTCTAAAAATGTATGGATCAGTGATATGAAAAAACTATTTAATGGTAAAGCCGGGTTTTGTTACCGTCTTTCCATCAGGCCCTGCGACGACAACAGACCAGGTTTTACCTGATGGTAATTCTTTACTGAGTGGTATGGTGCATACAATTTTTGTTTCAGTAAGCGAAGTAATGGAACCAGACTGATTGGGGTACCCGGAAAGAGACAGACATACGGCTGTATTTTTTGCATCATAAAACCCAGTTCCAATAATCTGCAATATAACCGTATTTCCCCTCATACCCGATTTGGGAGTAAATGAAGTGATGCTTAATGGCGGCAGCCCCGCGAATGTCGTTGAAATTAAATGGGGGGCAATCACATTCTTGAAGATATAAGAAGTCATTGCTCCTTTTGAGACACCATCTACCTTCACATCCGAGATCTTGAATCCGGGTTCCGGCGTAATGATAAATTTCTGGCTCGCTCCCGAAGAAACCGATATGGACCCTAATGGACTGATTGTCCCACCTGTCCCCGCAGTAGACGTGATGATATAGAGAATTGCGGGAGATGTCGTGAATGTCGCTGATATGGTATGAGTTGCCAGAACATTCGTGAAGGTATAGGACGTTATTGCACCTTTTGAGACACCATCCACCTTCACATCCGAGATCTTGAATCCGGGTTCCGGCATGATGATAAATTTCTGGCTCCCCCATAAAGCAACGGGGACAGCTCCTGTTGGACTGATTGTCCCTCCTGTACCTGCAGTAGCAGTGATAGTATAGGACCTTACAAATGTCACCGTAATCGTATGGACCGCCAGAACATTTGTGAAGGTATAGGACGTTATGGCACCTTTGGAAGACCCATCCACTTTTACATTCGAGACGATATATTCTGATTGCGGTGTAATGGTAAATTGCTGAATTCCACCTGAAGGGACCGACACAGCCCCATATGGACTGATTGTCCCCCCTGTCCCGGCTGTTGCAGTGATGGTATAACTTTTCGCTGCGGCAACTGCCGGACTAACAGTCAGGACGATCACTATAAGCATCAGGACAAACAATAGAACCGATTTTCGCATATGTCCTCATTTATTTACGGGATATATTTATTTTGCGGTTAGATTTTTGCTTCGCCTCTGTATGATATGATGGTGAAACACGATTGGAGTTAAACAGGATACCTAATGGATGGAGAGGAATTAGATAAAAGAATGATAACCTATACATTATCACATAAGTAACCCCCTGAATTTAATACGGAAGGCCAATGGATGTAATTCATGTAGGAATGTTAAAAACAACTCCCCAAAAAATACACATCCACAGAGGAATATTAATAAAATAAAGGATACAGGATAACAATTAGATTTCGCTGAATCCACTCTGGAGATCCAGTTGTTTTGCGAGGAGTGGCAGGAATGTACCCGCATCGCTGACCACACTGATTGCCTGCATCGTCCCCCGATCCATTAATTTAGTCACGGATGACGGATTAATATCAACACAAATGGTCTTGACATACGAGGGAAGACAGTTACCCACTGCAATAGAATGGAGCAACGTTGCCACCATCAGCACCATGCTGCATGACTGGGTATAATCACGCATCCGATCCTGTGCCTCAAGAACATCCGTAATCACATCCGGCAGGGGGCCATCATCCCTGATGGAACCTGCCAGGACGAATGGTACATCGTTTTTCACACACTCGTACATGATACCCCCCGTAATGATACCCATGTCAACTGCCTTTTTAATTGACCCGGCGCGCATAACTTCACTGATTGCGTACAGGTGATTTTTGTGCCCGCCAGTAACAGGTTTACCAGTTGACAGGTCCATCCCTAACGAGGTCCCGAAAAGATTATATTCGATATCATGGGTAGCAAGCGCATTCCCTGCAAAGAGTACATTAATATAACCGTTCCTGATAATTTTTGCCAGTGCTTTGTCCGCACCGGTGTGAATGATTGCAGGCCCTCCCACGAGTGCAATTTTTCCTCCGTCCCTGTGAACCTCGAGGATCTCTTTCGCAACCCTTGCAATGATCGTTTCACTGGGACGTTCTGAAGATACCGTGCCGTGCATGAATTCGAAGTTGGTCTCTTCTCTTGGTCGTTCGGGAGGAACAATCCGTACACCCTGTTCACCGACCACCACCATGTCGCCTTTCTTCAGTTTAGACAGGGGGGTGCTTTTTGCAACAAGCCCCTCTGTATCAAGCACGATCAGGCAGTCCATCTCTATCGCCTGGACAGGGACCCACGACTCAAGGTATTTAACGGATGTCGGATAGTTGGTCGTTGAATAGAAACCCTTAGGGACAACACGGTCCGCCTCGGCAGGTATTATTCTGACATCGGCAATTACCAGAAGACGGGCGCCATGACGGTGGATCTCAGAGATAATGGCATCGACTCTTTCATCATTCGCCGCATTTACTTTCAGGCGCGCATAACTGGGGTCGGTCTTCTGTTTCCCGACATCAAATACAAGGATCTCAAAATTGCCCCCCATATCCATAATTTTATCAAAGATCTGAGTCATGATGCCCGAGTCGATGATATGGCCTTCAAGCTCAATCTCCCGCGATGCTTCCATCATAGAATATGGGCTCTGCTGCTATTTTATTTTATTTTATCTTTAATCTGGCCGTAATTTTTTAACCGCGAAATTCGGGACAGGCCGGGGAGCTAGGGTCAGGTGCCCACACATACGGTTAACGGGGAATTCATATAAGGCCTCGAAAGAAATTTTGTTTCACGAAAAATTACCATTGTGATGTTGTCACGACAGCGTCGACCAGAAGCACAATACATACCATGGGGTTATCATCGGATCTAAAAAATCAGGGATTGGACGGAGAGGGGTCCAAAACTACAATCTTACCTTTCGGGTGAAAGGAAGAGGGACCGCCGCAATTTTTCCAGATCCGCCCTGGTATTGATATTATAGGCGAGATCCCGGTCCATAATGAGAAATTTTTCTTCTTTCTGGGACCGGTCGATAAAATCCCCCCGAAGGATATTAATTCCTGCAGGGCAGGCCGCAACCCCGCAGATGCACTCCTCATAAAGCACGTCAACCCCTTCACTCCGGCATGGCGCAGGTACCCAGGTTGAAAGGGCCTCCTTTCCCGAAATTTCGTATGCAGCGCGTATTTGCTGGATATGCGACACAGTGAGACAGGGAAGGTCCGCTACGCAGGAAAAAAAGCTACCGGTTTCTTCGATGGTCTTCACAGCCTCCTGTAGGTCCTGGATATATCCATGCCCCAATGCGCTTACACATTCAAACCCATGCGCCCGCGCCCAGTTCATGGTGAACGGTGTCTGCGGGGAAGCAACGATAATGACGTCGTACCCGCTTTTTATGAATGCTGAAATCACTAGAGAGATCATTGGAATCCCTCCTACGGTTACCAGTGGTTTTTCACCCAAGCCGAGGCGGGTTCCGGCCCCGCCAGCCATAATCATTGCACGCATACACGAAGTGCCTCGGCGAGAACTTTATTCTCGGAACTGGTCCTGACAGATATCCGGATTGAATGGGGGAGACCGAACGATGTGCAGTCGCGGACGAGGATTCCATGACAGGCCAGGGAGTTACAAAGGGCACCAGCGTCCTTGCCAATGTCGGCAAGGATAAAGTTCGCAGATGGCGGTCTAACCAAAAATCCCAGGTCCTGAAGAGATTTTACAAGGAAATTGCATTCAGCCCTGATTTTCCTCCGTGATTCTTCCAGTTCCTGGTATTTTTTAAAGGCCTGAATCGCAAAACATTCTGCAAAGGCATTCACACTCCAGGGGGGACGCAATACCTCAAGTGCGCGCACAAGTTCCGGGTTCGCAAACGCATACCCAAACCGGAGACCGGGGACTGAAAAACACTTGGTCAACGAACGAAGGAGACAAAGGTTAGTCTCCCGTTTATCAATCAGACTTTCCCCGGGGTCTGACAATTCAATAAATGCTTCATCGAGGAACATGCAGGTACCCTGTTCCGCGTACGATTTAAGACGGGTAGTAACCTCTTTTTTCCCTAATAACTGCCCTGTAGGATTATTAGGGTTGCACAGGAATGCGGCAATTGGAATTTCACCTTCTTTCATCAGGTGCCCACCCGCGAGCTGCACTGAAAGGTGGTATTCCCCAAACGTGGGAGGGTCTATCTTTGCAGCTCCGTTGTTCCGGAACATCGCCTGGCAAAATGAACGAATTAATTCTATTGACCCATTCCCTACGGCAATTTCTTCAACATCCCGGTGGAACTGCCGGCCGATTACTTCTTTTAGCTGCAGATACTCGTCGTCGGGGTAATGATCCAGAAGGTCAGGGGGAAAATGCCATTCCATTGCCGGGGGGAAAGGATTCAGGCTTGCACTGAAATCAATAGCTGTCTGCCCCGTATTCTCGAGGTGTTGTTTTACCTTCCCCCCATGCCTCACTTTCTCAGGAAGTCCTGGTCCCACAATTTCGTCCTCATTTATGGATTTATATTGAATATTGGGGCTTAAATTCGTTACGAGTCCACCCTCTTCGTAGGGGTGCAGAGGAGGATGAAAAGATATAAATAGATAAACGTAATATTGTGGAATATCTGCTTTGTCAGACTATAATGATCTTAATGTCTGTCATTTGTCTGTCAATTGTCAGACAATTGTCAGATTGAGGAGAGAGTTATGATGAAACGAATCACACTCCGGTTACCCGAACAACAGATCGAATTGCTAGAGCAGATGGTAGATGCCGGAGAATTTCCGACAGTATCAGAAGCAGTGCGGGATGCGGTTCGTCAACTCATCGAACGGCGATCAGGCCGTATAATCAGAGACAGCGACCAGGTTTCATTCAAGGTTTAGGAGGGTATGAAAAGATGCAGACTATTATCAACGAGGCATTAAAAAATTCAGAGATTGAAAAGGAGATGAAAAACGGGGGTGCAATTGATGATGATTTTGTCGGGCAACCACGTATTGTAATTATCGGATGTGGTGGTGCAGGAAACAACACCGTCAACCGGTTACACCACATGGGTGTAAACGGTGCTGAAACTATCGCGATCAATACCGATAAACAGCACCTTGACATGGTCCAGGCAGATAAAAGAGTCCTGATAGGAAAATCTCTGACCCGGGGACTTGGTGCAGGCGGTTACCCTGATGTGGGTAAACGTGCAGCGGAGATGGCCAGGCCAACACTCGAAGCACTCCTCGAATCCGCAGACCTCTGTTTCATTACAGCAGGAATGGGAGGCGGTACTGGAACTGGTTCTGCGCCGGTTGTCGCCCAGATAGCAAAAGAACAGGGCGCAATCGTTGTAGCAATGGTAAGTTACCCGTTCCAGGTGGAAAAAGCGCGCCTGATCCGGGCAGAAGAAGGACTTGAGGCACTATCTGCCGCATCAGACTCAGTAATTGTTCTTGACAACAACAGGCTGAAAAATTTCGTACCGAACCTGCCCCTCGGACAGGCATTCTCGGTAATGGACCAGTTAATCGGAGAGACGGTAAAAGGCATCAGCGAAACGATCACTGAACCGTCATTGATCAATATCGATTACGCAGATGTGCGCGCGATTATGAGCAAGGGCGGAGTTGCCGTGATGCTTGTCGGTGAAAGCAAACAGCAGAACAAATCAGAGAGTGTTGTTCGTGAATGTCTTTCTAACCCGATGCTCGACATTGATTACCGCGGCGCCACGGGGAGCTTGATCCACATCACGGGTGGAAGCGACCTTACTCTTCAGGATGCGGAGGAGATTGCCACTTCGCTCACGTACGAACTCGATCCCCATGCAGATGTTATCTGGGGTGCCCGTGTACGGAACGATATGGAAGGCAAGGTGAGGGTTCTCGCAATCATGACCGGTGTCGAAAAAGCCGCACTTCTTGGAAACCGCCAGACCTACAAGTCTATGATCGAGGATATGGATCTGAAAAAAGCAAACCCAAAGATGGTAGAAATGACAAAAAACAGAAAATCCCGCGATATGACAAGTGGCGGAAGTCTTCTGGAATGGGTTGGGTAATCAAATAATCGGTTATACCTCAACACTTCCATTTTGAAATAATTTGTTCTGTCCAGCCTCTATTTTCTAAAAATTGTAGTGATCTCACCTCAGTCGCACTGACATAACAATTTCAAATATTGTAAATTGAATGACAGGGTTAATGTAAACCAATAGAATATTCATCGATATTCTTCCCGGTTGACATCTTTTTTATATTTCCAGACTGCAGGACATCTACCAAGGTGGGCATAAAAAGATAGCTCCCTGCATCTCATCCGGCGTGGCGAATTTCGACGAAACGCTTAATAGTTCCGATGTCTTTTAAATGATAGAAAGTCTTTCAGATAATCCCTCATCTGGAATGCTTGGGTATCTGACTGGAGTCAACCACCACGGAAGGCTCAAACGTCAGATTGGTATCGGGAGTTGAACATCATGAACAGACAGATGAACAAGGGCAACGCAGGTTGCGCTACAGATTTATCGTTTCTACGGGTTTTTTCAAGGTTAGCTTCTTTTGAAGATCTTTGGGGAAACTGCCGGGTATTAAGCTGTTATTGTCCTAATCCTCCCTCATCCTGTTTGCCGTTATTACACAAACCTATCTTTCCTTTCCGAGGGTATTACCGAAATCGATTATCGAGGATGAGTAGTGCATGTTGAACGAATTAATTGAGAAGAGAAAAAAGATTCTCGCCGAGTCTGAACAGCATAAAAACAGAAGAAATGAGCTAAATGCAGCTGCAAGTAAGTATGCTAAAGAGCGGAACGCCTTAAACAACAAGACGCGGGAGTATGTCGAAGAGGCGCAGACCAACAAGGACCTCCGGGATAAATCAAACAATGAGGTCCAGTCATTTAAGGACCGTCGAAATGACTTAAATGAGAAAGCCAACGAGTTTTTCGATGAAATTGAGTCCTTCAAAAAGGAGCATGGCGGCGTAAAAAACCGGGGCATCAAGGAGCTTCAGAAACAAATTGAGCTCCTTGAATTCCGCCAGCAGACCGAAGTCATCAGCACCGATAAAGAGCGCGAGCTGATCGACAAGATCAAGCAGATGAAGTCCTCAGTTCGGGAACAGGAGGCAGAATTAGAGCAGAACAAGGAGATCAAGACGAAGATCACCTCTGCGCGCGAAAATAGAAAAGAAGCATCTGACATTCATGCGAAAGTCACCGAGATGGCAGAGCTCGCCCAGAAACACCACGACCTGATGGTGGAGTTCTACAGAAAAGCGGACAAGTCGCGTGAAGAGGCTGATGCACAGCACAGGCTCTTTGTTGAGGCTCAGGAAACTGCCGATGCTGAACACAAATCCTTCATTGCATGCCAAAAAGAGCTTCGTGACTACGACAAAGTTATTTCCGGGCTCCGCAAGAAGACCAAGAAAGTCAAAGTTACCAAGGAGCAGAAAGCCGTCAGGAAAGAAGCTGAGCATATCTTCAAGATGTTCCGTGCCGGGGAGAAACTTACAACAGACGATCTCCTGCTTCTACAGCGTTCAAAAATGCTCTAATCCTAAAATATTTATTCTTTTTTTTCCCTGCACGGGCAATTATTTAATAGATTCATGCCCAATTCGTATACTGAAATGGCGCTTGGGCGAACACTTGTCCTCTCCGTGGACCGTGACGATGATATCGGATACAAGGCAGGGATAGTTAGTCCGGTAATCGGTCGTGAAGAATGCCTCAATGCTGCAGTGAACCTGGCCCTCGCCGATCCCGAAGATTCCGATGTGAATGCAATATTTCAGGCGGTAAAGACCTACGACGAGCTAAAAGCCGCCGGCGAGGACGTCGAGGTTGCACTGATTTCAGGTAACCACATGCATATGATCGAGGGTGATCGCCGAATCGCAGATCACCTGGAAATGGTAGTTTCGCAGACCGGTGTAACAAGTTGCATCATGATTGCCGATGGCGCAGAAGATGAATTTGTTATCCCGATTATCCAGTCAAAACTCCCGGTAGCGAGCATCCGTCGTGTTGTTGTATCGCAGATCGCAAACCTTGAAGGCACCTATTATACCATCAAGAAACTCCTGAATGACCCGAAATTTTCAAGGATCTTCCTGGTCCCGCTCGGACTCGCGATGCTCCTGTATGCGGGGGCAAACCAACTTGGCAATCCACAAATTGCGACCATCATTGTCGTCGGAGTCATTGGTATGTATCTCCTGTACCGCGGGTTTGGTATTGATGATTCATTCAGGGGATTTGTAAGAGCCCTCCAGACATCATTAAAACGGAACAGGTTTTCATTTGCTACCTATATCGTAGGTATACTGCTCTTCGTCGTTGGAATAGTACTGGGACTGATGAGAATTCTCGAGTATTATCCCTCAGACGGGTCCTTCGGAATACTCCAGTACCTGATGACCTTTATCTATGGCTCGGTACTCTGGTTTACCCTTGGGGGTGTTGTTTCATCAATTGGGATTATCATAGATAACTTCTTTTATGAACGCGAAGGACTGGCAAAGGTCATTGTGTTTCCTTTCTTCATCAGCGCAATCGGTTTGATCGCCTATGGCGCCAGTATCTATGCCATGTCAGTTTTAAAAGTGGCCGAGTTCCCCTATTCAACCGACACAGCACTCCAGTATATATTCTACGGAATTATCGGTGGGTTTGCCTGTGTATTCGCCGGTGTAGGCATCCAGCGTTACATTAATAGGTGGATGGTAGGTCACCAACCGGATGAAGAATTTAGCGAAGTTGCTTAAATGTCCCAAAAACCCAAGGCAGAATGAATGTAAAAAGTCTTTTTCCCGTATTTTTGCATCGCCTCTTTTGGGGTTCGGTTGACGACACACGTATAGGCCCTCATAATAATCCTCGGAACCTCTTTACCCACTTCCAGCACAGGAATACGAGGTGACAGAGAAAAACGATACGAAAAATACGTGCATAATGATAACTCATGTGCACGAAAGGGTAAACGATTGCGTTGACCAGGTATTTTCAGTTGAAAATTAGGAATATGGCGTATTCTCACAAATTTTAGTTTTTCCCTGACTATCGGACGGTGACGAAACCAAAAAAAATTATCTTTTTTACAACCGGATATAACAAATACTTGTGTCAGCCAGAAAACGGACAGTAATTGTTACCGGTCAAAAAAACCCATACCATCAGAAAAATTTTTGGTATTCCGGTATTCCCGCGCGACCTGTGGCGACACAACCCGCAGATTCGGGATTACAACATTAAACTCGTGTTCCGGGAACCAGTAGATCCCTTTACCATAATCATACGAAATATCATTAACCTGGAACTCTGCACTATTCATCTCCACATTTTTTACCGTGGCATCTTCATAATTTAACACTTTTAATAATTTGACTTTCAGGTCCTGTTTTCCGAGCAGGTATACGATAAGCTGGGTACCGGGATCAATAGTATAGTTAACCTTGATATTTGCCTGATCCCTCTCGAGATTGATCGTCATATCATTAATCGTGATATAACTATAACGCTCATCATTCGCGGCCAGGACTGGCACCGCCATACCGATAATAAATATGCATAGTACAGCGATGGCTCTTATTCTCATCACTACTATATTTCGATGCAAATCTTATATCCTTTCTGGTATCTCTGAAACCTAAAACCAATATTTGCTTTACAATTTCAATAATAACGACAATATATCGGTTAATACTGAATTAATGTCATACTGGGTTAAAATTGATTATGGGTCTGTGAATTCGCTGCCCTGTACACGGAGGATGATCTCGATGCTGGAGACATTTGTCTTTCCACTATCGGTATCAATCACCTCCGTGCAGGTAATGATCTCTTTTTTAATGACACCTTCCAGGAACCGGTTTAATGAAATCTCCACTGTATCTACCGCACGTGATATCGCCTTCCCCCTCGCCTTGATAGCAACTTCCTGTGCTCCGTTGTTGAACTGGGTTACGACTGCCAGAACGTAGTTCATTACGGGTTTGTTTCCCACGAATACAGTATTGTCTTTGATCATGTCCTCGGTCACCATCAGAGGTATTTTTTGGTGTATATTAGTTCAGCATTAAGGACTGATGCTCCAGCGGCCCCGCGGATTGTATTATGCCCCATTGTCACATACCGAAGCCCTTCTCGGACCCTCCCTACTGATACGGTCATCCCATCCCCGCGAAGCCGGTCAAGCCTTGGCTGGGGGCGGTCAGATTCATCAAACAGGTGAACAGATTTCTTGGGCTGGGTGGGAAGACCACTGATAGGGGGAACATAGAATCGGTATGATTCGATGACTTTCTCAACCTCTTCCCTGATATCAATCCATACTGCCATGGTATGACCATCAATTACAGGCACCCGGTGACAGCTTGCGCTTACCGTAAAAGGGGCATTCTTCACTTCAGAACCTTCAAGTGTCCCCATAATCTTTAGGGACTCGGTCTCCATTTTCTCTTCTTCACCCCCGATATATGGGATGATATTGTCATAGATCGCCATGGCCGCTACACCCTGGAAACCGGCACCTGAAATGGCCTGCATCGTTGCAACTCTCACATCTGAGAATGCATAGGACCTGATGGGAGCAAGAGACATTACCAGCATAATTGTCGAGCAGTTTGGATTTGTAACGATAAACCCATCTCTTCCATTGTCCCGCTGCACATCGATAAGTCCCAGGTGATCAGGGTTTACCTCGGGGACGACGAGCGGGATATCCTTCTCCATACGGTGTGAACTTGCATTGCTGCAGACAGCGATACCCGCATCAGCACACATCATCTCCACATCGCCTGCAATCTCTGCAGGCAATGCAGAAAAGACCAGGTCAACATCTTTCAGGCTCGCGGTGGATGTCGGGCTTATGCATATATCACCAAAAGTTTCAGGAAATGGCGCATCCAACCGCCAGTTTACAACATCCCGGTACAACTTTCCTGCACTCCTGTCTGAGGCAGTGAGAGTTTTGAGATTAAACCAGGGATGATCAGCGAGTTGTTGTACAAATCGCTGACCTACAGCGCCCGTCGCGCCTAATACACCTACATTGATCATAGATAGAAAATAGCTACATCAGTAAAGTAATTAAATCGTTTGATTTTTATTCGAGATGGATTGCCTCTGACGGGCATACATCGACACAAGACCCACAATCCACGCAGAGTTCTTTGTCTACCTTTGCCTTTTCGTTATTCATCATAATTGCCTGGGCCGGGCACTCATCGACACATGTCTCACAGGCCGTGCATTTTTCTTCATCAACAATTGCAGTCATAAATACAATCACTAATTCCTGTACTAAATTGCTTAAAAATATAAATAAGGTATCGGTACTACCAGAATAATACGATTAATGGGATGATTTTCCGGCAAGGTCCAAAACTTCGTTCATCCCATAGATACCCGGTTCCCGGGAGATGACCCAGCGTGCCGCCCGTAGCGCTCCCTGGGCAAATACCGACCTGTCGTACGCACGGTGGGACAGCGTAATCGTTTCAAAATTGCCGGAAAACATTACTGAGTGGTCTCCAACAATATCTCCGCCCCTGATAACATGGACACCAATCTCGGATTTTTCTCTCTCCTTCATTCCTTCACGACCATATTGTTTCCTGCGCTCTCCGAGTTCCTCATCAAGGATCTGCAGGATGGTACGGGCAGTACCACTTGGGGCATCCTTCTTATACCGGTGGTGCGCCTCGGTAACCTCAATATCATAATCAGCTAACAACGGGGCTGCTTCACGGATAAGCTGCCAGAATATATTCACCCCGATGCTATAGTTGCTCGAGATGACTGCCGGAACATTCCCTTTTATCGCAACCTCCATTTCAGCTCGCTGGGCTGGTGTGAACCCGGTAGTACCGATTACAAGAGCAGTGCCGGCTTTCGCACCGGCCTTCACATTCTGAACTGCCGCATCTGCGACGGTAAAGTCTATCAATATATCAGGTCGCTTCTCTTCAAGCAACCCTGGTAACTGCGAAGATTCAACAACCCCGACACCAAAAAATGAACCGGGTTTGATATCGATGCCCCCGACAAGGTCAAGATCTTCCGATTCGTTTACCATCCTTCCGATTGTCATGCCCATTCGCCCAAGCGCCCCGCACACAACAACGCTAGGCATAGGTATCAAGGACCTCCTGGAGTTTTTTTGTCTTTTCAGCATCCAGGTCATCGAGGGGCAACCTTACCGGGCCTCCCGCCATGCCGCGCAGTGCAACAGCCTTCTTGACCGGGATAGGGTTGGTATCGGTGAAAAGCCCTCGGAACAAGGGGGATAACGTGTAATGAAGGTCAAGTGCCTCCTCAAGCTCTCCCTCACAGAAATGGTCGAACATTTTAACCATCAGGGCCGGTTCAATATTTGCAGCGACCGATATTACACCACTTCCGCCCAGGCAAAGGATTGGCATGGTGAGACCATCATCACCGGATATCACCATGAAATCCTCATCCAGTGTCCCTTCGATAATACGGGAAACCTGACTAATATCCCCGCTAGCCTCCTTGATCCCCACGATATTTGGGTGGCGGGCAAGTTCAATAACAAGATCGGGCTGAAGATTCTGTCCCGTTCGACCGGGAACGTTATACACGACAACCGGGATATCGATATCAGCTATCCTTGTGTAATGCTTGATCAACCCTGACCGGTTCGGCTTGTTGTAATACGGACTTATGACGAGCGCGCCATCCGCACCGAGGTCCTTGGCAGCTTCTGTGAACCGGATCGCTTCAGCAGTGTTATTCGACCCGGTACCTGCAAGTACCGGGACCCTGCCACCTACTTCATCCACCGCGGCCTCGATTACCAGCTCATGCTCTTCAAAGCTGAGCGTGGCTGATTCACCAGTCGAACCGCAAGGTACGATGCCATGCACACCCTGTTCCAGGAGAAATGCGATGTTCGATCTCAGGCCCTCAAGGTCAAGATCCATCGTAGAATTTCTTTTAAAAGGGGTTATAATCGCAGGAAGTACTCCCTCAAACATAATAAGTTTTATGAGTGTCTTCCGGTATTTATTTTCCGCGTAATGTACCCGGCAACCCGGTTCCTTACACGTTTACTGGATATTGAAGTCATATCAGTGACGACCTGCTTGTTCTCATCAAAACTATTGGACATTTTATCGCCGAATCTCGTAATAAGCTCGGCACCGGTTGATTTGATATACGATGGCTTGATTCCCATATTGACACCTTTTGGTTTGTGCTAATATTATTCACATTGATAGCATAAGAATATTATTTGCGATTCCCTGAGGTTCTTCTCCAAAAAGCCGGATTATTGCCTCGTTATCTCCGGTGCGCCGGCTGTAAATCGCATCCGGTACACCATTGCGGCAGCACTGGGCAACACCCCAGTCCATAGTCTTTAGTCCGGGGGGTTCCTTCCGGGGATCAAAAGAACAAGTTTCAAAAAATCTGGTATCCATCGTTTTCACCGCCGCCGGTGTACAGGCAACAATCGCTGCGCTCCGAATACGGGGGTCAAATTTCATTACCGTCAGAAGAACCGTCGCAATCATTCCTCCACCGCCAAATTCGACAGTACATGTATCAAAATCCCTGTATTGTTGGCATAGTCCTCCACGCACGCAGGCGATATCAGTATCATCCCTTGCGCCTTTCCGTGCATACCCCAGCTGCGCACCCCCGGATGGAATAAGGCTTTCGGGAATTTTACCAGTAAGGTGTGATGCAGCATCAGACAATTTTTGAAGTAAGGCGGCCTTTTCATCGTTTTGAATCATCCGAACCCCCGAACACTCTGGAAGATGGCAGGATATTGCGGTATCCTGCTCTTTTGTGAATAGTCCATGGTTAAAGATATAGGACGCCCCGTCGAATATCATATATGGACTTAAGACTTCTCGATATACTCGTAGGCTTATCAGGACTGATTTTTTTTATTGTTCTCCTGGTTATGCTCCCCCTGCTGATGCCCGCGGGAATCGCGTATATTTTCGCCATTGCATGCTTCCTTCTCGCCATGAGCGCCGCCGGCGTTACGATCAACAAGCATATTACCTGATTGTGCAGTGAATTTCTTTTTATCGTTTCTTTTCTTTTGCTTGTAGTAGCTGAGTGGGTGACTTACACGTTCACACAGCTGGTCTTTTTTCACACAGACAGCAGTTGTCCTCATCGCTGCACACGATGGCGCTGTATATTCGGTTCCACCTCGCCCGGATATATGCTGGACCTGGTACATCGTACGGCTGAGATCAAAATCAGGGGCCCGGCAATAGAGCCCGATAATATCAGAAGAGTTCATCCCGATATTGTGTAGAAATGCAGTAAGTGCGAAACGCCCGGGATGCGAGATATTTGTTCCGGCGGAAAGGGCCAGAATCAGTGCCTGCATGCACGGGGGGAAACTTGACTCTTCTACGGAACCGAACTGTTCAAGCAGGTGCTGCTGCTCTGCTTCGCTGATTTCTTTCACGACAGGCGCAAGTACCTCACAAATTCCCAGGGGAATAGGAAGTGGGAGATTACGGCTGATGGTAACCCTGATAGACTCACGCAATATCTCATCAGTCTCATTTTTTTTCACTTTCACCATCCCGCGTTCAATATCCCGGTTCACCAGTCTCCAGCGTTCTTCCCGCATCCCTGCCGATAGTTCGACGTAGGAGACAAGAGGCACCACATCCGCGTCAATATCAATTCCAAGACTGGTTGCGACAAAAACTTTTTTTCCAGGTTCCTCATCAATAAGGCACTCGTACGCATTTTGTGCCTCACTACGAGAGAAACGATCAATAATCATCCGGTCTTTCATGCAGGAAATAATCACCCGGGCGAGGGCATACCCGGAAACAATCACCTTGATACCCTGACTATCTGTCGGAATTGCCGCGCGGTCTGCCGCCTTCAGTCCGGATTTTCCGGCAATCGAAGACAAAATCCGATCTTTAGCATGGGCAAGGGCTGCTTTACCCGTTGATGTTAAAAGGAAGCGCTCAGGCGAACCCGCGTAACCACTCACAAAATTTTGTGACTCTTTTAAAAATGGATAGTTAATAAAATCTTTTTCATCGATCCTAACCCTCATTAATCGGCCTCAATCCGTGGCGCGAGGAGGTACTCGACATGCCCGTTGCCCCCGGCAATATTGAATGAAAACTTTGCCGGATGATCGATCCCAAGGTGAATTTCCACCTCTTCAGCACGGCTCATTACTTTACCCATGTCTTTCATATAATCCAGCGAGAAGAGAGACTTGGCTTCCACACCGTTGATAAAGCTGACTTCATCCTTACCAAATTCACGCCTGATATGGTCCGTATCGCCCTCAGCGGCCATAAAGAAAATCTGCTTCGCGGCATCGATACCAAGGGCTATCTTATCGGATACAACCGCTGCTGCCTTAATTGCAGAGTTAAGTTCGGCCCCGGGAATTGCTACCTTTCCTGGTAATTCTATCGTGGGTGGATTTGGGTCTTTTCGTATCGTATTCTCATCGAGGAGGGTAATTGAATATTTGTACCCCTGGAAACTGACCTGCAGCTTATGGATATCATCGGTCAATTCGAGGGTAATCATATCGTTCTTCGCCATCATCCCGAAAATATTCTTCATCTTCGCAATATCAATCCCAAGCTCGCTTCTTGTCGCGGCAAAAGACGAAAACGCCTCTTTTTTCAGAAGTAAGGAGATCATCGCGACGTTTGCTGTATCAACCGCGCGTGTGCTGATCCCATTCTCATCGGTATGGAGCC
Source organism: Methanomicrobiales archaeon (assembly GCA_026394715.1). GTDB lineage: Archaea > Halobacteriota > Methanomicrobia > Methanomicrobiales > Methanospirillaceae > CAIKOD01. Next base: position 28,469 of record JAPKXR010000102.1, read on the forward strand.
TGCACTCGGTAACCAGTGCCGAGATGGCATCTATAGATTCTTTAAGGATATCTGCATCAATCGTTGCTTTTAACATCACGCACCCCGAATATCACTAATATAAACTATCGCTCATATTTTTAATAATATCTGATTTAACTTTAAGCCCTTAAAGAGGGCAGACATGGACGGACACAATGGGTTCACAATGGGGCAGGGATAAGGTCTATGTGCGGGCATTGAAAGAGGGTTACCGCTCGCGAGCAGCATATAAGTTGCGTGAGATACAGGAGCGGTACAACATTATCCGCGAAACTGACAATATCGTAGACCTTGGGGCATCACCGGGAAGCTGGCTCCAGGTAGAGCGTGAACTCACTGCAGGGATTGTGGTTGGTATTGACCTTTCGTATATTCCCCCAATAGAAAATGTTTTTACTTTTATCGGGGATTTTATGGATCCCCATACGCTTGAAGAAGTTCGGCCACTCCTGCCTTCTACCAGCGTTGTGGTATCTGATGCCTCTCCAAAATTATCAGGACAAAGGACATACGACCAGGCCCGGGCAATTAACCTCGGTGAGAACGCTCTTATATTTGCAGAAAAAATCTTAAAACCGGGCGGTAATTTTGTTGTTAAATCATTCCAGGGACAGGACTTCAATACCCTCCTCTACCAGGTGCGTGACCATTTTCTCTCCGTGAGAACGTTCCATCCGAAATCCTCACGAAAGGGCAGTACCGAGATCTACATCGTTGCAAAAAATTTTACCGGACGCGAATGGAACAGCGGAACCGGAAATATCGGGACAAATGAAACTGAAGGACCCATATAACAGGCCGGTCAGCAACCTTCGCGTAAGTGTGACCCCGAAATGCAACCTTTCCTGCATCTATTGTCACCGTGAGGGAGAGACCGCACCAAAGGGTTTGCTCAGTACAATTGAAATAGGGGATGTCCTTTCAACCGCTGCAAAATTTCATATCAAAAGTGTCAAGTTCACGGGTGGGGAGCCGTTGCTACGGGAAGACCTCGTCGATATTGTCGACCTGGTCCCGAATTCAATGGAGAGTTCAATTACAACCAACGGGATTCTCCTGGCTGACTATGCCGGGGAATTAAAAGAAGCTGGCCTTTCAAGGGTGAATATTTCGCTTGATAGTCTCAACCCGGACACCTATAAAAAAATCACCGGCAGCGACAGGCTCTCGGATGTGCTCCATGGTATCGATGTGGCTCTCGAGGCAGGCCTCACACCGATCAAACTGAACATGGTAATGCTCCGGGGGATCAATGATCACGAACTGGAGGATTTTTACGCGTATATCAGGGATAACCGGCACCTTATCCTCCAGTTAATAGAACTGATGGGGCTGGGGGGGTGTGAATGTCATTCTGATCTTCTGGCCCTCGAAGAGGACCTGGCCGGAAGGTCTACAGTAATTCTTACCCGCCGGATGCATCACCGGAAAAAATACTGCCTGGACGGGGCTGAGATTGAGGTGGTCAGACCACTCCACAATACCGAATTCTGCGCATTCTGCAACAGGTTACGTGTCACGTCGGATGGAAAACTCAAGCCATGCCTCCTACGGACAGATAACCATGTCAATATCCGGGGTAAATCTGGGATCGACCTTGAGAATGCCTTCATTGAAGCGGTTAAACGGCGTGCCCCTTTTTACCAGTGAATGAGGGATCCATGCAGGGGATTCTTCGACCTGGAAGGCCCTGGTTGGCCATATTGTTTCCCGGGAAAATATCCGGAATTTTTATACAATTCGAAAGGCTAATAGCAAGCGTATGAGTGATGAAAAAGAGTATGCAAATGTCATGGAGTATCTCTACAATAAGAACCTGGTCCTCCATGATACCGCTATGTTCCACCCGGTCCTTAAATTTTATTTTATTGATGCCCTGGCCCATATCGACTATACACTCGGCCTCCTGACCTATACCTATACATCCCCGAGGAATGTCATGTCCGGTGAATACCTCCGGTGGAGAATAGACGAAGAGAAAATAGGTGACCGTGCTCGTTTCAGCAGTTTCATCAACTGGTTAAAAGAGACCCACCCAGACAGGTTTGATCGGCTTCCTTTTCTCTGGCAGGTTATCTATGACCGCAATACCAGGGCAAATTACCGGAGTTTTCGGATTGTTATTGACCCTGACCAGACCACCCCGCTTCCTGCTGCGTTTTTTGCAAAGGCTATCGATGAGTTTTTCAATAATGACTTTTTAAAGAGCCTCTACAGCGACGCATCCCTCAGCATGCTCTTTGAAGAATTTAAACGGGACGTAATCACCACAGGAAAATGATATGGACGTTGTGCACCTCACCAGGGAACTCGTGAAGATTAAAAGTGAAAATCCCCCCGGAAATACCGAGGAGGTCATTCATTATATCAAGGGATTTCTTGACAGCCTTGGCGTCCGGACAGATATCATCAGGAACAGGGGGGGAAGGGACAACCTTATCAGTGCACACCTGAACCATCACCTGCTGCTCTGCGGGCATGTGGACGTCGTGCCGGCAATGGCAGATGGGTGGCGGCACCCACCATTCTCGGGGGAGATCGAGGACGGGCACCTCTATGGGAGGGGTTCTACGGATATGAAAGGTGGATGTGCGGCACTCCTGTCCTCGTACAAACAGCTTCTCGATAAGGGAGTGGAACCTGGTGCAGACTTTCTTTTCGTGTGCGATGAAGAGACAAGCGGGACATATGGGATCAGGTGCGTTCTCTCCAAGGACCTCCTCCGCCCCTGTGATGTCATTATTGCAGAACCATCCCCTGAGCTACACCCGAATATCGGCGAGAAAGGGCTCTGCAGGATCGATTTGCATTTCCGGGGAGAACCTGGACATGGTTCATTATACCCAACCCGCGGTGTCAGTGCCGTGATGGAGGCCTATAGAACCCTCGATTATTTGCGCAAAGTACACCGGCATGAGTACCATGTGGAAGGAGAAGTGGACGAGATTATTGAGCGGTCTTCTGCAGTCCTCCGGGATATCCTGGCCGTTGATGAGGCAAAACACGTACTACGGCGGGTCATGTTCAACCCGGGCAGGATCGAAGGGGGGGAAAAAGCCAACATTGTCGCCCAGCATTGCGATCTCCAGCTTGATATCAGGGTCCCGTGGGGGTGCTCTATACCAGACCTCATCGCAGATATTGCCCGTCATTCACCGGGTGCGGCAATCCAGGAGGTGAGTATTAGTGAGCCCTCGATGACATCCCCGAATTGCCGGCTTGTTGGCGTTACCTGCAATGTTATCTCACGGGTTTACGGACTGCCAGCCCAGCCAATTGTCCAGTGGGCTGCAAGCGATGCAAGGTACCTCCGGGCCGAGGGGTTCCGGGTGGTCGAATACGGGCCCGGGGAAATTATTTCGCTCCATGCCGTTAACGAAAGGGTTTCGATCGAGGCTCTCAGGAAAGCGACTGCCGTCTTCGAAGGGATTATCAGCGATTTTAGTGCACCTGAAAACTGATACAGGCTCATGTTTACGACAATGAAAAAACATCAAAAATTCCCTTCAGGCTTTCAGGGATAACCGGTCATTTTTCAGTTGTATCAGCTAAAAAGCGGTACCGATGGATGATGAAATTAGGCTGCCAAAAAATTAGGAAGTCACAAAATTTTTCACATCAGGAGACAGGGATAAGGTGTCGAGAATTCCTCGCTGTTTCTTACCGATTTCTGTAATTAGAAATTTTCCATCTGGCAGAACAAACCATCTGATTTTCTCGAGTTCCAAGATTAGTCGAGAGAACGAACACTTTTTCAATAACCCAGTAGTCTGAAGTTGTCTCAGGATATGCATTCTGATAAGCAAACTGAGGAATGAAATGAACAGGAGCCCTAAGAGAGACTCGCGTTTCTTCACATTGATGGGCATAATCTCAAGATCATTTTTGATAATGTCAAATGCCATTTCAACCAGTTCCCGGCTACGGTAGAGGGAGATGCACTCATCCCATCTGAAATCACCCTTATAAATAAGAATAAATAGTCCCATACTATTCACCCGTTGCGACACTGCATCTTCCTTTACAGTAATGACAAAACGATCATCCACAACATCCCATGAAAGATACGTTGAACACTTATCAGCATGCTTCAAAAAAATTGATGCTGGTTTCATCTTGGGCTTTAATTCAATTTTTTCAAGAGAAGTAATCACTTCCCGTAGTTTTTGGTAGAACCGTTCCCGGTCATCCTGTTCTCGTGAGGGGCTGTAATACCCATAGCCCTTGAACTGTATGCCCTCAATGGTTAGGGATAATGGCTCGACAAATAAGGCCTTGTCATTGAAACTCTGGAGATTATTTATCCGCTTAATAGTGCTCTGTATCGCTGATAGTGTCTGCTTCACCACTTTGAATGTACGTGATACAGGCATGATGAACGGGAGCTGATGTTTGGTCAGTGCCTTCAGGTTTGCTCCTGAACAGAACCCTCTGTCCATGATCAATGTCGATCCACTTATCCCCAGTGTTTCGATTTTTGTGAGAGTATTTTTCAAGGTTGATACATCCACAATGCTTCCCGGATACATGTCATAAAAAATTGGAATTCCTCGTTCTTTATCCACAACAAGCGATACATTGACTTGGGGTAAACGGACACCATCCCGGTTGTGACCATATTCAAAGAATGATATTGCAGAAGTGTAAGAGGAGATCGATGTGATATCATAATAGAGTGTGTTGAGAGGAGAGAGATCCGTGATCAAATCCTGAAAAAATTTGAAGGGTATACCTTCTTGCCCAATTTTTACGAGCAAGTTACTAAGATATTGCGATGATAGGGGTGTGTCTGGGTATTTGGCAGAGAGGATAGTTCCTTCATACCATGATCCAATCTGATTCATCGCTAAAGGTCGGAGCACCCTGTTAAAGGCCAGGGTTAAAACCGCATTAACTTCTTTTTCAGTAAGGGAATGACCAAGTTGATTTTTGAGATTGTATGCTTCTGCTGTTGCAAAGCAGGGAAGAAACTCCCCATAATTCAATGCCATCTTGGGCACTCCGGAAATTTCTCTCACTTTGACTGGTTTTCCATCCACAGATTTTCCCAAGTATTTGCTATGCTGTCGTGTTCTTTTTGAAGCTTTATCGTAGTAGTAGGTGATCTCATACAGATAATCAATTCCTTTGATCTTTTTGGTCCTGATCACCGTTTTCATATAACAGTATAATTAGGCGGTCTACTATGTATACCTTTCTGGACTCCTTTTTAAAATTCAAATCCAAATATCAAAAATCTAATCTTGGCAGCCTAATTTAGTGGGGAGTGAGGATGAAAACGTAACGGTCTCAACCCCTCCGGGTTCTACCGCGGAAATTTTCGTAAAAAAATAATATGGTCTGAATTAACAATACTTTTAATAATCTTCCCTCAACATCCGGTCAATTGCCCTGGCAGCTGTTTTTGCATGACCCATCGCCAGAATCACTGTTGCAGCACCTGTTGCCACATCGCCGGCTGCGAAGATACGTGGAAGCCGGGTCTTTCCTTCTCCGTCCACCACGACATTTCCCTTCTTCGCCCGTTCCAACCCCTTAATTTCAGATATTAGGAGCGGGTTTGGTCCCTGGCCGATAGCTTCGATGAACATGTCTGCATCAATGGTGAAGGTCGCCCCATCTACGGGACGGCTGGTTGGCCTCCCCGTTTCATCCAACGCGCACATCTCCATCTGTATACATTCAACCCCGGTGACACATGAGTCCCCTGTAATACGAATGGGATTTGCACAGGGCAGGATTTCAACGCCTTCTTCCTTGGCATGAATGACTTCGTTCATCCTTGCCGGGAGGTCCTCCTCGCGACGGCGGTATACCAGCGTTACCTTCGCACCAAGGCGCCTAGCCACCCGTGCTGCGTCCATGGCGACATTCCCCCCGCCGGCAACCACTACACGACTTCCACTTTTCACAGGGGTATCGTGATCGGGAAACTGG
>JAPKXR010000056.1 GCA_026394715.1 Methanomicrobiales archaeon
AACATCCGTCCCTGGTACCGATGGTGCGGCTTTTTTCTGTACTGCCACTTTCCTATCGCCCATACGAAAACGCAAACTGGCCGGATTCCTTCAACAAACTGATCCGGTTCTCAAAGGAGGTCATGCTTTTGGCGGTCTGCCGGAAACCGTCGAGATAGACCGATCCGTCGAAAACAACATTATTCCGATCTGAGAGCATACAACTTACCAATACAAATCTGGTTTACCCGATGAGGAATTTTTCATGAAATCCCAATTAACGTATGCAATCATTCCGGCCCGGGGAGGCTCCAAAGGTGTGCCACGGAAGAATATCAAGCTCCTGAAAGGTTTTCCCCTGATTGCGTATTCCATTGCTGCTGCAAAATTGTCGAAGATGACCGATCGCGTCATCGTTTCAACGGAATCTTATGAGATTGCAGAGATCGCACAGGAATATGGTGCAGAAGTTCCCTTCCTGCGTCCCGCCGAGTATGCCCAGGATCGGTCACCGGATATCGATTTTGTCCGGCATGCAATCGACTGGTTTGCAAAAAATGAGTGTGATCAACCGGAACTGCTCGTGCACCTGAGGCCCACAACCCCCCTGAGGGATCCTGCACTTATTGACAAGGCGATCGGGGATATTGTAAGTAACAACGAAGCAACGGCATTGAGATCGGTCCATGAATTGGCGGAACCCCCCCAGAAGATGTTTGGCATCGAAAACGGATACCTCACCGGGCTCTTCCCCCATGAGACCCTTCCGGAATATTATAACCTCCCCCGGCAGGTATTCCCAAAAGCATACCACCCGAACGGGTACGTGGATATTATCCGGACCGGGTACGTAACAAAAACCAATACCCTACATGGGCCACAGATTATCGGCTTTGTCACACCGTTTACCATTGAGATTGACAACCCCGATGATTTCAGCCACTTGGAGTATAGCCTTGATACGGGATCACACCCGCTGTATGAATACCTGACTCAAAATTATTAACCAATATCACCCACACTAACCTACAATCTGGAGAATCACTATGTCAGGTTTTTCCTTTTCACGAATACCGGTACATGTTCCAAAAATTCAAACGAAATACCGAAAAATTTCCACGGCACTTCCCGTGCCGGAATCTCTTCAGATCCTTAATGACCTCGACAAGTACGAATCCCGATCGATGCACGGTCAGATGCCCATCGTCTGGGACCATGCGGAGGATTTCCAGATCGGCGACAAATACGGGAATACCTGGATAGATTTTACGTCAACGATCTTTGTTGCCAATGCCGGGCACGCCAACCCGAAGATCCGGGAGGCATTAAAAAGAACAATCGACCAGAAACTCCTTCACAGCTACACATACTACACGGAAATCCGGAGGGACTATATCAAAAAACTCATCGAGTTCACACCGTCGCAGTTCGAGAAGGCATTTCTGCTCTCCTCCGGTACGGAGGCAACGGAATGTGCCCTCAAGCTGATGCGGATGCAGGGGAAGGCTAGCGGGAAGCGGAAACCCGGCATCGTCTCTTTTGAAGAGAGTATGCACGGAAGAACGCTCGGGGCACAGATGATGGGGGGTACACCTGCGGCTCGGGAGTGGATCGGATACGAGGACCCGAACATCTACCGCCTCCCGTTTCCCTATCCATGGAAGCTGAAAGATGAGAATGGTCGACAGGTTTCCGGCGAGGCGCTGTTCTCCACCCACATCGAACAACTGAAACAGAAAGGGATCAATCCGGAAACCGATATCTGTGGATTTATCCTTGAGTCGTATATCGGATGGGGAGCAGTATTCTTCCCG
>JAPKXR010000283.1 GCA_026394715.1 Methanomicrobiales archaeon
ATCCTCATGTTTCTTTTTCATCTTTGTGGCTTGCATAGTCATATGTATACAGTATACATCAACAAATGTTTTTTCCTCACATGGGATCCATAAGAATATCTGACACCCTGAACTCTGTTCGTAGCATTTAACCGGCTAACCATCGCAAACACGGTAAAATAATACGATACAATTTCAGCCGATCTTTTTACACAACCAAAAATTTAATGTAACTGTCCGGCCGGACTCTTGATCTGCATGAAAAATGCGAGTGAGCGGATAGCTGCCGAAAAGGCAGTGGGGTTCCAGGATGTTCTTCCTGTCTCATCACGAACTGTTGGAGTACCGGATTACGATACCATGTGTGATTGAAGTGCAGGGGGTGCAGGTAGATGCAGTAGTGGATTCTTTTAATTATTACCCATCAATAGTATTATTGCGTTAATCACTTATTACACCAAAGGAGATCACCATGCCCGAGGTTATACTTAGAGTCCCCAATGATATTGTGGATGCGATCCGTCTTCCACCGGATGATATCCATGCCGAGTTGCAGAAAGAGCTGGCACTTGCCCTCTATAAACGCGGGATTTTATCATCCGGCAAAGCCTGTGCTCTTGCCAATCTTTCCAGATGGGAATGGATAGAATTATTAGGGCAAAGGAAGGTCCCCCGTCACTACACTGCCGGCGACCTTGAGAAGGACCGTGCCCATGTCAAACGTTGTCAGTGACTCCTCCCCTTTGATTCACCTGGCGGCTATCGGGCGCCTCTCTCTTTTACGAGAGTATTATCATTCCAACATTATACCGACCGCAGTCTGGCGGGAAGTAGTGGAGTAGGGTGGAGACCGGGAAGGGGTAAAGGAGATCCAAACTGCCAGTGCCGAGGGATGGATTACTGTTGCGTCGCCAAAGAATGCTGCACGGATTAAAGCCCTTTTGCAGGATCTCCATGAAGGTGAAGCGGAGAGCATCGCTCTTGCTATTGAGTTATCTGCTGGTGTGATTATTCTCGATGAAACAGAAGTACGACGTATTGCAGAGCAGCATGGGTTACTTGTGATTGGGATCATCGGCATCCTTTTACAGGCAAAGGCAGACGGAAAAATCAGGTCGATGCGAGTGGAGATGGATCGATTGCAGAGAACAGGAAATTTCTGGATCAGTAAATCTCTGCAGCAGATGATTCTTACAACAGCTGGTGAAAGCAGAAAATAATTTCTCTGTGAATTGATCACGTGAGATTTGTCCATCATCTTTTTCCCATTTTTTTCCAACACCCTCGAAAACAGTTGCCGGGTAATGGAACTGATGTTTCTTGTCGATACAAATATTTTTTTAGCACTTCTTCATAATCCGGATGCCTGAAAATAAAAAAAGACCCCCAGAACTCTGTTTGTAGCATTTAACCGGCTAACCATCGCAAACAAGGTAAAATAATACGATAGAGGATTTCGAAAAACCTCTGCTTTTCAGAATTTTGTATTATTTTCACCGTCGTGTGTGTTTGAGTCATTTCTTCATTAATGCCAGTTATTCGAAATCCTCGATACAATTTCAGCCAATGTTCTTACACGAGCAAATATTTCTTGAAATTTATTACCGAATGTCGGGTAGATCTGGAAAATCCAGTGCTCGCGTATCGGTGCATCAGGTAAGGTGATCCGGAAACCAAGCCCGGTCTTTATCGTAATCCTGCGTGCTGTCTGAACCGTTACCGGCTGGTACCCGATCACGTGCCAGCCGCGAAAATCACGTATCCTCCGGAAGGAATGTTCGGGCATGCAGGTAAACAGTAACTCTTCCCAACGGCTGATGTGGTCTAGGAGATGTTGTCGTATCATGTCTA
>JAPKXR010000134.1 GCA_026394715.1 Methanomicrobiales archaeon
GTTTGTAAGGCTCCCACTATCCCGGGATACCATCATCCCCACCTGTGCCCTTGCAAGAGTCAGGTCATACCGGGCGGCGCTGACCACGCGGTTGGTATGTTCCTCCAGGGCCCGCCAGGCAAAGCAGATTTTCAGGAGAAAAGGTGCACAGACCAGGTACAGGTACCAGGGAAGAACGATGCTTACCAGGAAAAACGGTACCGCAAAAATGAATACCGTCAGTACCCACATCACGGCACCGGCAAATTTCCTTGTCCGAACAGGCCATTTTTCCGGTTTGCCCCACCAGTTGATCAACCTGCCCAGGAGTGCAACAGGGTGAATGCCGGAATCTGGATCCCCTGCCAACCGGTCAATAAGCAGGGCCAGTGGAAGGACTACCGCGGGATACATACCCACCCCCCATCACTGCCGGAAAAAAAACGACGGGTCATAGCACGAGACACCGCGCTGCATAGCAGGTGTTACGGTCCATGGTCCCTGTATGCATCAGACTCAATGGTGGGACTCAGTTCTCGGAAGCAGGTCGGGAATTCCATCACTGATCGGATATGCCACGCTGCACCTGGTACATGTCAGCGTCCCTTCAATAATCCCGGTTTCATCTTCCTTCAGAACATCAAGGGCCAGGTCTCCCTTGCAGACAGGGCAGCAGAGAATATCAAGCAGGCTTCTCTTCATAGCTCATCTCGGAGGTCAATGATCTGTGAGACATCGGGTCCGGTGGAGATCAGGGTTATTGGTGCACCGATATCAGCTTCCGCTTTTTTGAGGAAGGCGATCGCTTTTTCGGTGAGCTGATCGTAACGGGTCGCTCCGAAACAAGCCTCGTCAATCCTGTCGATACCGGTGATTGCCGCCTGGGTACAACCGTTGATCATCGCGGAATACCGTGCCATCTTCCCGTCCCACTCACCAATGCGGCGCTGCCGGTGAGTTACAGTCCCAAACTCCTGGATGCCCATCTCATCCGACTCTTCCCGCGTCATCTCCGTGGAGAAAGGACCTTCACCAACCCGTGTCGGGTACGCCTTGAACACGACGATTACGTCGTCTATCCGGGTCGGACCGACCCCGTTATCGGCTGCGATCTGGGAGGCTGAGGTGTCCTTGCTGGTGACAAACGGGTATGTCCCATAATAGAGCGAGATCCCAAAACCCTGTGTCCCTTCCAGGAGGACGCTTTCGCCACGGTCTAATGCACTATTCAGTTCCATCGGCACATCAATGAGGTATTCTGACAGCTCAGGAACGTCTCGTGCAAGTCTCGCCGATCTCATTACCCGGTCAGAATTGGCCGGTCCGCACCCGCTCCCCGTGCTCCCGATGGTCTTTGCGAGGTGGTCACTGGCCTTGTCCCTTTGGATGTGGTCTTCCTCGATAATCCCACACCGGGAATCTACAAAAATCCGCCCCCTGACATTGAGCATGTCAACTTCTTTTTTGAAAACCCGGGGGTCTACAAGGACACCAGTGCCAATAAAAAGACGGGCATCGGGATAAATAAATCCACACGGGACCATCCGGACCCCGTATTCCTTTTCACCCATTTTTACCGTGTGGCCAGCATTCGGCCCGACGCCACCTCTTGAAATAATGGTTGGTTTATCGTGGTAGGCAATATGCGCTACTATCTTGCCCTTTCCCTCATCACCAAAAAATCCACCGACAATAATCGTGCAGCTCATAAGTTCTATCATGTAGTATGGGATGATAAACGAAATAAACCTATATCCTGCAACCCCCAACCGTCCCTGCAAGATTATTATTATTTTGACGGGGGTTCTCTGGGTTCTCTGGGGACGCCTTTTTTGAAAAATCGTTAAAAATAAAGAGAAAGAATGTTTTGGTCCCGGGTAACCCTGTTTGGGAAGTATCTACCCGGATTATGTACGAAGACCTGACATAAAGCGCTCTATCCTGGTTACAGCCTCTTTTAAATCCTTTCTTGAGACGGCGTAGGCACACCGGAGATGGCCTTTTGCCGCATCCCCGAACACGGTTCCCGGGACAACCGCGACCCGTTCTTCTTTCAGGAGTTGTTCCGCGAATTCGAAATCGGACAACCCTGTCGATGTCACCGATGGGAATGCATAAAACGCACCTTCCGGCACATGACAGGGGAGCCCGATCCGGTTCAGATCGTGGACAAACAGGTTTCTCCGTACGCGGTATTCTGTCACCATCTTATCCTTTTCATCCTCTCCGTTCCGTATCGCCGAGTTCGCGGCAATCTGTCCCATGACGGGGGCACAGAGCATGACATACTGGTGAATTTTCAGTGCGGCATCACAGATCGGCTCGGGTGCACAGAGATATCCGATCCGCCATCCGGTCATTGCGTAGGCCTTTGAAAACCCATTCAGGGTAATAGTCCTCTCCCATAAGCCATCAATGGTTGCAGGTGCTACATGGGACCCCTCGTACGTCAGTTCAGCGTACACCTCATCACTGATAACCAGCAGGTCATGATCGATAACAATATCCGCAATTGCTTTCAGATCATCCCGTTTCATTACGGCACCCGTAGGATTATTCGGGAAATTCAGGATCAAAACTTTGCTTCGTTTGGAAACCTTTTCCATCAGTGCATCCGGCGTGAGCCTGAAATGGTCTTTCTCATGGCAGGGTACCGGGACCGGTATACCGCCGGCAAGAGTCACGCACGGTGCATAGGAGACGTAAATTGGTTCAGTAACGAGGGCTTCGTCACCAGGGTCAATTACTGCCCGTATTGCAATATCCAGGGCTTCCGAAACCCCGCTGGTGATGATCATCTCCCTGTTGGCATCGTAACGGAGCGCATAATGGTTTTTTAAGTATTCCGACAGCGAGTCCCGGAGCTCCTGTAGTCCCCGGTTTGACGTATATGATGTGGTACCTTGTTCAATAGAATAGATTCCCGCTTCGCACACGTTCCATGGAGTGGTGAAATCGGGTTCCCCCACACCAAGGGAGATCACATCGGCCATGGTCAGAGCGAGATCAAAGAATTTTCGGATCCCTGAAGGGGGTATTGCCTCCGCATTTTTCGAGATAAAATTTCTCATTCTACCCACCTTTAGAACGAATATGGAATACGTTCGGTCCCTTCATGCCCACAAAGAGTATTTCCATTCTCTTTATAATTTTTCATGATGATATGGGTTGCAGTTTCCCGGATCCTGTCCATTGGTGCAATATGTTCAGAAACGAACCTGGCGACCTCCTGCATATTTTTTCCCGTAACAAGCAGTTGGAAATCATATGTCCCGGTAATTAACCGGAGCGAGCGCACCTGTTTGAATTTCGATATCCTTTCGGCTATCCGGTCATACCCGAAGTCCCGCTCGGGATTGACCTTCAGTTCAATAATGGCCCAGACCTCACCTTTCCCTGCCCGTTCCCAGTCGATGACAGCCGAATATTTTCTAATTACCTGTGCCCCTTCCAGGTCTCCGATCCTGCACTCAACATCCCTGGCAGGAATTTCTACCATCACCGAGAGTTCATCAACCGATACACTACTATTTTCCTCAAGCAACTGGAGGATGAGCAGATCTTTTTCGTCCATTTTTCTCACCTGAGCAGACTCTTGACCCAGTGGGGATCAATCTGGGCGAGACCCTGCTGATTTAACCTGGGATCGTTCATAATTACATCCCGTATTTTATAGGTATTCGCGTCAAACCACATCTCTTTTGTCCTCCCATAACGTCCGCGACTTACAACCCGGGTATTGATAACACCAAGCATATTGAGTTCGCTGATCAGGTCTGTAATCCTCCTGTAGGTAAGGACGTCAATATCAATTTTCGGAGCAATATCCTGGTAGATCCGGGACACTTCCCCACTTGTAAAAATATTCTGGCCTGTCTGGTCAAGGAGCAACATACAGTAGAGGATTACTTTACTCTGGGTGGGCAACGTTGAGACACACTCGATCATGCTGTCATTCTCAATCTTGGCCTGGGCCGTTTTCACATGTTCTTCGGTGACCCTGTCTGTATCTGCTCTGTCTGCGAGTTCTCCAGATACCCGCAGGAGATCGAGAGCGCGGCGGGCATCCCCGTGTTCCTGGGCAGCGAGGGCGGAACAGAGTGGTATCACACCTTCATCCAGTGCATTCTCTACAAAGGAGGTTTCGGCCCGCTGTAAAAGGATATCACAGAGTTGGGGTGCATTATAAGGTGGGAAGACCAGTTCCTCATCGCTGAGTGAGGACAGGACACGGGGATCAAGAAAATCTTTGAAACTTAAATCATTCGAGATGCCGATCATACTGACTTTGGACTGTTTTAAGTCTGTGTTGATCCTTGTGAGATTGTAGAGTGTCTCATCCCCACTTTTTTTAACCAACTTATCAATTTCATCCAGGATAATGATGAGGACTCCGCCATTTGACTCCAGCTGGTTTTTCAGTTCCTGGTATACCTGGTCTGTTGGCCAACCGGTCATTGGGATATGCGCACGTAGTTTATCGCTTGCTGTCTCATCGGGTCCAAGGATATATTTTGAAATCTGTGCAAGAATCCGATATTGTGTATCAATAACTTCACAGTTAAGGTGTACAACCCGGCATACCACTCCCATCTGAGAACCTGCACTTTCAAGTTCTGAACCGACATACCGGACACAGGCAGTCTTTCCTGTCCCGGTTTTCCCATAAATGAGAATATTTGAGGGGGTTTCATTTTTCAATGCAGGTGCAAGAATTGAGGCGATCTGATCAATCTGTAATTTCCTGTGAGGTAAAATATTCGGCCTGTAGGAATGCCTGAGAACCTCCCGGTTCTTGAAAATTTTATTGTTTCCGAGGAATTTTTTAAAAAGTCCTACTGATGTGTCGTGGTCTTCAGGCATGGTTTCCAGTGGAATTATACCTAAGATATCCGTGCATAAAATCTAATCGTTTTTCTTATTGGGATTGACCCCTTTGTTTCTACTGGAAAGATTAATATTTTAATGTTTTTTCTGTTTCCTTCTCTTTTTGTTCGCTTTTTCTGAACAGTGGAAAAACCAGTACCGCGCATCGAGAAATTATTTTTTCAAACGTATTCTGGTTTTTTTATTGTCTGAAAGGACTTCGCCTGAATAGATTGTTCCTTTTTTCTGATGCCTTTCTTTCTTTTGGCTATAAGAAAGTAATTTATAGCAATGATTTTTCTATTTTTTGGATGATATGTTTATATTTAACTGACCTCTTTTCTTTTCGGGCTCGTTTGATTGCCTGTCTCACGGGATATAGGATTTTATAATGGTTAGATCTGTTTTGGTTTTCCAGTTTCTGTATCCTAACACTTCCATCTTTGTCAAAAATATGAATGCCTTTCTTTTATGAGGCTTCCAGCTAAATGGCTCTCATTCTACAATTTGATGAATATTGGTAAATATAAATCCTTAACTCGGCTGTTTAGGGAATAAGTCAAGGTTCATCTTTTTGGTTAAGTCTGCAATCTTCTTTGGGATTTCTAATACTACCATCTTACCATCGAAATCAACAATTTTTACTTTTGCGTATAATGCAAAAATATCCTTTGGGGAGTAACGATTGATTAGCCCGTTTTTTTTCAAAGTATTTTGGATTTTAGTATACCCATATAATGCAAGGAATGAAATGAAAACATGACCAAAAACTGTATCGTCGCTCTGTAAATAAATTCTATCTGCCTCCAATGAATTTTTTAAGGAATCGTAGTGTTTCTCTACTATATCCCTTCTTTTATAAAGAAGAAATATTTCCTTGGGATCAGTATCTAAATTTGAAGCCATCAGTATATTTCCTGCTTTTTCAAGGGAATCTTTCATTTTTTTGATTGATAATTTCCCTTCATCAAATTGTTTGTATCTCGACCGTTCTTCGTCGATCTTCAGATCAGAATCTTCGAATCTGTAACAGAAGAAATCTTGCATATCTGCTTGCCTGTTTTGATTACTCGATCATGATAAAAAAAATGAGTTGGCATCGTGGTTGGAGATTTGTAAAATTCACTGTTCCTCTTCGTAGGGATGATAAATGACCATTATATAAAAATGAGGTTTCGAATTTCTTTTGGTATATTCAAATTAGAATAATTCTCTTTGAAAGATAATGATGGTTCATACAGCAGCATCATATGGATTTCTTCCATAGGAGTTAGCTTAAGGATTACATCATAATTCCAACTTGCCTTAGTATTACAGCTCGAATTTTCAAAA
>JAPKXR010000223.1 GCA_026394715.1 Methanomicrobiales archaeon
GGTGCCGGGACAGGTGCAAGTGCTGCGGATATAAGGGCACTCTGGCCGGGTGAAAGTTGAACCATGGTAGAATAGTCAGAATATCCGGCCATCCGGATAGAAAGCGTGTGTTTTCCTGCAGGGACTGAAGGAAGCGTGAGTGGGGTAATTCCCTGCAGTGCATTATCAAGAAACACGGACGCACCGGATGGGACCGAGTTTATCTCTACCGATGCGTAGGGGGCCGGGTTTGGACTCCCGACAAGATTTGCTGATATCGTTGACGTCATACCTGCTACAATTTCCACCGTTTCAGAATATCCCTGGTAGTTGGAAAGTTTCAGCTCGACTGAATGAGGCCCGGGGGCTATCCCAGTAAAGGTGGTCAGCTCGCCTGCATGGGTAACTCCGTTGTAGGTACCGTCAATATAAATACCCCCCCCGGCAGGATCTGAAGAAATACGGAGGTTTCCCGTTGTAGGCTCTGTAAAGGGGACGAGGGTGAAGGAGAGGTAGGTAGTTCTTCCCTCTTCAATTATCACTTTCCCGTTGATGTCCTGGTATCCATAATGTTTCAGGACGACGACGTGGGTTCCCGTGGCGATACTCCCTACAACGGTTGAGGTTTTACCCTTGTAGATGTCGTCGATATAGAGATCGGCGCCTCCCGGGGTGGTCACTACCTGTAATGCACCGGTACTCGTCAGTGGATACAGGTATGCAGTAACCTCGGTGGTCTGGCCTGCAACAACCTCCATCGGCCCTGAGTAAGGGGTGAATCCCGAAAGAAATGCCTGGATAACATGTCCTCCTACAGGGACGCTGGTATAGATCCAGGGGGACATCTGTCCCATGGTCCCATCTAGATTCACAAGGGCCCCTGACGGGCTGGATATGACGTGTATCGATCCTGTTGCCACTGTAGGTTGCAGTGGTGCAAAAACAGGAATTCTCTGGCCGGCAACAGGGTTTTGGGAGTACGACTGAGTCCAGGTAACATACCCGATCTTCGAAACGCTGATGGTGTGGCCAGGTGTGCCTGAACTGAATACCGGGACCGTTATGGGAGTTTCGCCGACAAATCTTCCATCAAATACGACGTCAGCCCCGTTAGGACTGGAACCAACCTGGTAGTAACCATAGTCCCCGGAAGGCTGCTCGGGAACCTGCCCTAACACGTCCGCAATTACTCCCGCCTGGCTGAAAAAAAAGATACCTGCTATAAAAAATAGCCGTAAAAGAGTTTTAGATCCGGACTGCATCGGTACATCTCACCTGTACCACGGACTTCGTTTCATGGATTAATAAATTACTGCAATCTCTTTCGGGTGATATGGACCCTGTGTAAAAGTTCCTGGTAAAACTCAGGGAAAAAAGATCGTTACCCGGTGTTTATCGATGTAATTTAAAATCCCTCGTATAGGTTTGCAGGTGTGCCAGAACATTACCCCGGCTTCTTCCAGTGCTCAGCTCTGCTGTTGCGGCGGCCCTGGTTTGGATAAGAGCCTGTTTTCTGTAATCTCTGAAACTTCATGTGACTCCAGCCCTGAGAATATCTTTGCCGGGGTTGGACTGAAAACGGGGTTAAACCGCCTCATGTCAATGTAAACCCATCTTATTGGGATATTGAGTGGATATCAATAGCGCTGCCAGCACAATAATCCATACAAGTGATCCCGGATGTTAAAAAAAACCGTGCATAACGGTAGTGTAACCTTGGTACTCCCGCGGCCTGTCAGGGTTGAAGGTTTCGTTGTATCATGAACCGGGAGATATCGGTCGGTTTTTTTAAACGGTATACGCGCGTGCATTTTTTGCCAAATGAAGCAATTATTTGGAGATAAACGAGAAAACACCGGGAAGTTCTATAAAAAATTGGACCCCTGATCGCATCGTCTTGTTCCATTATTGCTTCAATAAACTGGTATTATACAAAAATAAAGGGTTCTCATTGAAATATCTAAACGATATTATTTATATTTATTATAATTTCTATAGAAATAGTATAGTTAATAATTATAAAATTTTTAGTAATTTCAATAAAAGATAGATATTTTATAATAGATACATTTATTACATAAAATATAAAATATAATTTTGTGGCAAAGACTGTCTCGGTGACAGAAGCGGCGTACGATGCGCTTGTATCCATAAAACGGGGAAAGATGACTTTCTCCGATGTGATCATGAGCATGTACAATGACCTGTACGGGACAGTGGACGAAGAAGAAGAAGAAGAAGAAAAAGATCAAAAGGCCAGGATTGGGAGAATGAAGAGATGACAGAGACCGACATCTCGGATATCAGCAACCTCCTGCATGATCTCGCCACGTCGGGGACGATTACCATGAGCAAGGCAGATGATTTCATATGGCTGCTCAAAATGAGGATCGCCCTGATGGAGATCGAATTCGGCGAGCAAGATGCTGATCGCGCCTCACCTGCCCGTCCCAGCTGGCAATTCTATCGTCCAGTGCCCGGTGTAAACCAGGAAACGCCAGTCTGACCACACCGCTCATCTCACACTGAAAAGATCGGTAAGCAAAGAAAGCAACGTAAGCAAGAAGACCTATCCTCAAAACGGGGTGCCCGGCCGCGGAAGAGCGGTCCCGGTTCCGGGTGCCCCCATCTTCGCAACCAGCCACTTGTTCATGGCTTTCTGCCAGATTTCCCAGAAAACAACCGTGGCGCTCTATTGGATATACTACGTGAAGGTATGAGTTGAAAAAAAGATTTCCCGAAAAGCCGGGATAATCTAATTTAATCCTTGCTTTCCGCTGTAATCTCTGGTTTTGGTGGTTTCACATAGGTGATATGGAAGAGTTCAGCCCCTGGTCTCACTGTTACGGAGGGGATATAATGGGTGTCCATAGTGAGGCATTTTACCGGGCATGTCTCCACGCATGAATTGCATACGTTGCAACGGAGGCGGTTAATCTGCCAGGTCTTCTCTTTTGGCTCCACCCATATTGCCTGGCTCGGGCACTTTTTCTGGCATATCCTGCACGAGATGCACCTGCTCACATCGATTACCACATGTCCCCGTGACAGGGGTGTTATTTTTGCGGTTTTCACGGGATACATCAGGGTTGCAGGCTTTCGGAAGACGCTCCTTACAACAGTTCCAACCATCTCAAAAACTCCCATTCCCGTTCACCTCTCCGCACACCCGATACACGGGTCTATTGAGTGAACAATTACCGGTACGTCTGCAAGCTCGCAACCTTTCAGCATCGCAACGAGCGGGGGGATATTCGTGAAGGTCGGTGTCCTGACACGGGACCTGACAAGGTTCTTTGTCCCGTTGCCTTTCAGGTAATGGACCAGTTCTCCCCGTGGCTGCTCAACCCGTGTGAAGTATTCACCATCCGGTGCCCCGGTCACTTTTACTTCAACCGGCCCGTCAGGGATCTTCTGCACGGCCTGCCGTATCAGGTCAATTGATACAAACATCTCCTTTGCCCGCACTGCACAACGGGCATAACAATCTCCCTGTGTCTCGACAACAGGTTCAAAGTTCAGTTTGGAAAACGCGGCATAACCCAGTTTCCTCGCATCGATTGACCACCCGCTTCCCCGGAGTGTCGGACCCGCCGCACCATACTCGTACGCTTCTTTCTTTGGCAGGACACCAACCCCGCAAAGTCGGGATTTGATTGAACTGTCCCTGAGGAACACCTCTGTCAGTTCTTTCATCTCTTTTTCAAGTTCATTGAGACCTGAGACCATCTGGTCAAGTTTTTCGCTGCTAATGTCCCGCCTTACCCCGCCGACCTTGCAAGAGCCCTGGATAACCCGGCCACCCGTGGTCGCCTCCATATCATCGAGGATATGCTCGCGGAGTCTCCATGCATTCATAAAGAGGTTTTCGAAACCGAGTACATCGGCAAACAACCCCAATGTCAGGAGATGGGAATGGAGCCTCGAGTACTCGCTCCAGATTGTCCTGAGGTATAACGCACGCTCAGGCACCTCGATTTTCATCATCCCTTCAACGCCCTGGCAATAGGCCAAGCCGTGGACAAATGAACAGATACCACAGATCCGTTCTGCCACGTAGACGTATTCGGTATACTCCCTGCGCTCAACCAGCTTCTCAAGTCCCCGGTGGACATAGCCGATGGACGGTATTACATCGACGACAATCTCGTCTTCGAGCACGAGGTCCAGGTGGATCGGCTCGGGAAGGACAGGGTGCTGGGGCCCGAACGGGATAATTATCTGCCTGGACATGAGTCATCCTCCTTTTTTGTATCAGTACTGAAAGGATACTGCACCGTCGTCCGGTACAGGGTCCCTTTGAAATCAATGTTCATTCCCATGACACTGATCCCATAGAGGTCATGAATTTCATTCTCGTAGATGAAGGCCCCGAAATAAACTGCCGAGATACTTGGCAGGGTCCCGCCCTCCTGGAGTTCGACCCTCAGGTTTTCAAACCTGTAATCTTTATCGAAGCTATAATTGATCTCAAATTTTCCGTCTACCTTTGTGCACCCGATCTGGACAAGACGGTACCCGTCTTGAAAGAACCGGGTTGTCCTGGCCAGGAGTTCATCGATGGTGATCACGGTGATCGGTTGTTCTTCGTATTTCATTCTGTACCAGCCTCTCTGACTGCCGTATTCATCTCTGGTTTAACCGGGATTCCCTTTACCATGGCGGTACGTTTCTCTTCGAGTATCCCCAGCGACTTCACAATTCCGTCAATAATTGATTCAGGCCTTGCAGCGCAGCCCGGCACATAGACATCGACCGGGATCAGCTTATCGATACCTCCCATGACATTGTAGCACTCTCGGAACACACCGCCCGATGCCGCGCAGATCCCTATTGCCACGACCACTTTCGGGTCTGGGATCTGCTCATAAAGGTTCACCAGTACATCCTTATTCTCCTCGTTGATGGAGCCGGTTACGACAAAAATATCGGCATGTTTTGGGTTTCCTGTATTGATGATCCCAAACCGCTCAACATCGTACATCGGGGTAAGGCAGGCGAGGATCTCAATATCACAGCCATTACAACTGCTTGCATTGTAGTGCAGGAGCCAGGGTGATTTTGATAAATAGGTCATTTCAGAAACCCTCCGATAATATAGAGTGCAGCCAGATTCAGGATTCCAAGTACTGCGGTGACTAACCAGCTGCTCTTCAGGGCAAGTGGCCATTTCACACGCGCAAAGGTATTGTCAATTAAGATCTCGAACACGTAGATGATTATTATCGCTATGACGGCAATCACCGGGCTCCACGAGAAAAACAGGTACACAAACCCGAGGAGGAATATTGCCTCGTACCAGTGTGCAATCTCAATACACCCAAGGGTTGGTCCTGAAAACTCTGTAGTGACTCCTTTCACCAGCTCCTGGTGGGCATGGTGTGATGTTGAGAGGTCAAAGGGGGACTTGCGGAGTTTCATGGTGAGTATATAGAGAAACCCTGCAAAGAGCCCCGGGAGGAAGACGATGAGCGGGATGTTCGAAGCTGCGATATCTGCAACATAGAAACTTTTCGTGACCATGTACATGCCTACCGCAGCAAGTATGATAATCGGCTCACAGGCCATCAGCTGGATTAGCTCCCTTTCAGCACCTACATGGCTGTACGGGGAGTTGGATGCGTAGGCTCCAAGTACAAGGAACACATGTGCCAGGGTAAACGCGAAGATTACCAGAAGAATGTCTCCGCCGCCGAAAAACAGCGCCCCTGATAGAGCGATAAATACCAGGTAACACAACACGTAGAAATTCTGTGAATTTGTTACCACGACCTTTTCTTTCTCGAACAGCTTGCCTAAATCATAGAACGCCTGAAGTATCGGTGGCCCTACACGTCCCTGCATCCGTGCGGTAATCCTTCGGTCGATCCCGGCGATCAGGCCCCCGGCGACTGGAGCAAGGAGCAGGAACAGCAATGCGTAAATGATTGACATCAGTGCATCAACCCCGCAACGGCAACCCCTGCAAACATGATTGCAAGGAGTACTACACAAAGGGGAATTCCAATTTTAGACATTTTCTGCTCCCCGAAGTAACTTTCCAAATAATAGTTTCCAAGGGTAACTTCACGGTCAATTCCGATGGAACCTGTGAAATGCATCCGGCTCGTCGTGGTCATGCCTCCCATGTATGGTTTGACCTGCCGGTGATCCTTCCGATAGTAGAGCATGGAGATGGGTAGCACCATTAGCAGGAACAGCATGATCAACATAATCACCACGTTTTCCTGGGCTAGAAGGGTAACATGTCCATAGATTGTAAGCAGCCAGGGCTCGACCAGGTATGATGATATCAGTGGGAATAACACGGTCGTAAGGACCATTAATCCTGCCAGGAACGAAAGTACGAGCCACTCCGTGGGGCTGACCCTGCGTTCTGCGTCCTCTGCAGGCGGGGGGACCGATATCAGCCGCCCCATCCATTTTGCCCAGAAAAATACGGTCAGAGCACTGCCAAAAGCCAGGATCACGACAAATATGACGCCGTATGGCGCATCTATGAAGGCCCTTATCGCTGCCCACTTGGATATTAACATACCAAACGGCGCCAGGAACATCCCTGCCATCCCGATGAGCATCATTACAGCAACTTTTGGCATCCTGGTGATCAGGCCGTTCATGTCCTCGATGTCGCGGCTACCAATCTGGTGTTCGACTGTTCCCACACAGAGGAATAGGAGTGACTTTGATACGGCATGGAAGACGATCAGGAGTATGGCCGCCCATATCGCCTCGTATGTCCCGATACCGGCGCAGGCGACGATAAGGCCCAGGTTCGCGATCGTCGAATATGCGAGGACTTTCTTTGCATTGCTCTGGGATATCGCAATTGCTGAAGCGAGAAGAAATGTGAAACCCCCGACAAGGGCAATCATATATCCCGGTGTTGTTCCCTGGAGGACGGGTGCGAACCGTACCATCACGTACACCCCTGCTTTCACCATTGTACTTGAATGCAGGAGGGCCGATACCGGGGTAGGGGCAATCATCGCGCCAACCAGCCATGATGAGAACGGGAATTGTGCAGATTTGGTAATTCCGGCGAAACTGATAAGGACTGCCGGAACCAGGGCAATAATCCCACCGGTTGCGATCAGCTTGTCCAGCTCCATGCCGCCACCGGTTGATGCGAGCCAGATGAGTGCGCCTGCAAATGCCAGTCCCCCTAGGAGGTTCATGTTCAGGGCGAGGAATGAGTTCTTCATCGCCTCATCGGTCTGGGTATAGCCGATCAGGAGGAATGACGACAGTGTCGTGATCTCCCAGAAGAAGAAGAGCCAAGCAAGATTATTCGCAAACACCAGGCCGAACATTGCGGTGAGGAAGATGAACATGATAAAGAAAAACGTCCGCCTCCGGTCCTTTAGTTCGGGGTGATGCTTATGGAAGTCCTTCATGTAACTGACGGCGTATACGCAGATGAGGCTCCCGATAACCCCTATTATCAGGGCCATGATAATCGTGAACTGATCCACAAAGAAATTGTTCTCCGGGACAACACCATGACTGATGCCAAACTCAAAGTACACCATCAGTGCCGACTGAATGATTGTCAGGGCAATTGCGATATAATTCTTGTACCTGACACCCATATACAGGATGAAGAGCGCAATTCCCATTCCTATCAGGAACATCATTTCGCCCATCGGTTCAGGTGAAACGGGGAAAAACACCGTTCCACTGGTTGCATACGCTGCAAGCAGCCATACTGATACAGCTGCAATAAGCAGTGCTGATACCCCCACCACTGCACCCCTCACATTATCAGATTTGATAATAAGGAGGACAATCGCCGCGATAAAGGGGAATAGAATAAGGAAAAATAACAGGTCCACCCAAAATCCCTCTCATAGCTCATTCGATATTTATCATTATTAATCATCCGAAATTACTATTGAGAAATACTCTGTTTATGAACAATATAGTCAGGACCTTTTGGTGCCCCCTGAAACAATACTTCTCCAACATATTCTCCTGTTGACGGTATAGAATACCGGTTGTGGACCAACTGCTATCCAGAATGATAGACTAAGTGCCAGAGACACTTTTGTCACACCATGCGGTTCCCTGTTGGAAGAGATGCAGGAAGCGATACGCTCTTATGATCAACGAAATAGTATTAATCAGGATATTTACTATGCTCGATTACATCAGGAAATTCGAGAAAATAATGTATATTATCCTCATTGTCCTTCTTGGTGGGGTAATCGTGTTTTCGATTACCGAACTTGGATGGCTCCTCTATGAGGGTTTGTTCCAGATAACGGTGTACCGCCTTGATAACCATGAACTGCTAAATATATTCGGTTTTTTCCTCCTTGTGGTGATTGGAATTGAACTCCTTGATACCCTTAAGGCATACCTCCGCGAGAATGTAATCCATGTGGAGATTGTGATCCTCGTTGCGGTTATTGCAATTGCCAGGAAAGTTATTATTCTCGACCCTGAATTTGCAGATGGAATATTGATGGCCGGGATGGGTGTCATTATAATCGGCCTTGGCATTGCCTATTACCTCATTAAGAAGGCAAATTCCATGAACTCAATACCTCCCGATTATCCTCAATGAAAAAGGGACTGTAGCACATGACATTTTTCGTTATTGCTCTGTCCGGATCAACTTCATTCTTACCACCCAAAATAAAATTGACGTTGTCTGTATCTATGTCTATTATTGCAGGTGTCCTGCTTCCGTAGTGCCTAGCTGTAAATCAAGCTCAACGGGACCTGCCTGATAATTCCTCTTCTGATATTTGCGAAAAGCGGGGTTGACCATCCACAAAACTATCGTTGCTGGTCAGTATTTTTCTATGCCGTGGATTGCATCCCGCAGGTATGGTCCCGGGTCAAGGAGCCCTTCGGGACGCCCGGCCCCAAACCAGTTACCGCCAAGATAGGTCCGCATGTAGCCTGGCCTCAACCGGTACACTTCAAAATGCAGCATAGATAAATGGCCGTCAAGTTTAAGGCGCTGAATATAAATGGGGGAACAACCGTCCACGATGTGCGGCCTGATCACGGTTCCGATGTATCCGATTATCTGCCCCTCAAGCACCCGGTCGCCGATATGTACTAAAACGTCCGCAAACTCAGCATACCTGCAATAAAGGTTTGAGCGTGTTTTAACCAGAATATACCGCGTGGTGTCCCAGTAACTGACCTGGTCTGGTGAAGTTGCGATACCAATATCTATCACTTCCCCGGTTTCACATGCCAGTACCTGGCTCATGGCTGGCGCGTAAATATCTACGCCACAATGATACCGGTCACCTCTGTCCTCCCAGAAAGAACCGGGTTTACCCTCCCCCGGGACCACCGCGGCTTCACTCCCCGGGACAGGCCATATCGTCATAATAGAACTGTAGATCTCCTAATCATTATTTATGTATGTCGGAAAGACGGGGATGGTCTTCACCCCGTTACCTGTCGGGTGCTGAACCTTTCAAACGAAGTCCTTATCTCCCACGGCATTAGACTCTGTCGTATGCCTATCACCTGCATCTCTGTAACCAACTTTAAGAGTTTCCGCGATATGTCGTTTCATCCAGCTGCCTTCAATATTCTCATTGGTTCAAATGCCTCGGGAAAATCCAACCTGATCCAGGTATTTATTTTCCTTCGTGATATTGCGAAATATGGCATTGGCAATGCCATCTCACTACAGGGGGGTGTTGATTACCTGCGAAATACCGTCATCGGTCCTGCCGAGGAGTTATCGTTCAAGATTGAATACACACTTGAGGAGAAAAAAAGGGAGTTCATAGGGGTAAGAGAACATTCTCCGATATACTTTGAACCTAATCACCTGCTGTACGAGTTCTCCATCAGGTTCACGGATACCCAAGTGGGATACGAAGTCCCGACTGACCAGCTTGAAATTACCGGGGATTTTTTCGGACCTGATACTCCGGGGCAGAAGATCGGGCCCGGTTGTATGAAATTATCCCTCGTTGAGGGGGAGATTCGGTATAGTCTTGTCCTCCCGCCTGAATTTGTCGTTCGTGCTGAGGACCTGTTCCCCCATCTCTTCCAGAAGCAGGGAAACGCCTTCACTCGTCTGATCGCCAATATTCCCATGAATGTTCCGGGTATACCTCCCCTCGAATGGATTTTTCGCGGGATCAAAATATATGACTTCGATCCCCGGCTGCTCAAGAAAGCTGCCCCGATGCTCGGCAAAACAGAGCTCGAGAAGGACGGGAGTAACCTTGCCATCGTTGTTAAAGGCATAACCGAAGACCCTGAACGAAAAAAGGCGTTCCTCAATCTGGTACGGGATATGTTGCCGTTTGTGGAGGATATCGCGGTTGAAAAGTTTCTTGACATGTCTCTTTTTATGAAGGTTAAGGAAATATACAGCGGGAAGTATATTCCTGCCTCGATGATTTCTGATGGAACAATAAATATTGCCGCACTGATTGTTGCGCTTTTCTTCGAAGAGCGGCCAGTGACAATTATTGAGGAACCAGAAAGAAATATTCACCCGGCCCTGATTTCAAAACTCGTCGCCATGCTCAAGGACGCCTCACAAAGGAAACAGATTATTGTGACCACCCATAACCCTGAGATGGTAAAACACGTGAACCTCGAAGATATTACCCTCATTACAAGAGACCCGGATGGTTTTTCCCATTTGTTGAGGCCTGTTGACAAACAGGAGGTCAGGACATTCCTTGCGCATGAGATAGGCATCGATGAACTTTTTATCCAGGACCTGCTGGGCCTTGAATGAGGTTGCAATGGCTGCAAGGCGCTTGTTTATTTTTGTTGAAGGAAGCGACGATGTGCGGTTCTTTGAAACTATCATAAAACCCCGGTTTGAGCATGTATTTGAGTCGGTTGAGTTGATTACGTTCGCCTGTACAAAATCTGTAAAAGTAGACAGGTTCATACGGGGTATTAACGCAATGGGGCATAGTTACATCATTGTCACCGACATTGACTTTGAAAAGAGTATTCCTGCCAAAAAAAATATCATCCTATCCAGGTTTGATGAGGCCGATTACTCGCATGTAATGGTGATAATCCAGGAGATTGAGAGCTGGTACCTCGCTGGTATTGATGAGCCCGGGGCGAAAGCACTTGGGATCCATGTCCCTGCGCGTACTGACTTTGTGACAAAGGAGCACTTCGTCGGGTGGATCCCACGTTATTACCCGTCAAAAATCGCATTTATGATCGAAGTTCTGAAACATTTCTCACTGAGTGTTGCTGTTGAAAAGAACCAGTCATTTCGGTTTTTTATTGAGCATTACGTGATCGCAAACCCTGCCGATGCGGACTTTCCTACCGGTACTCCCGGGGTGTGGTAAAGGGGGTCCGTGCTGTTTCCCCGGTACATGTGGGGCATAGGAATCAAGGGGTGCGTCTTCCGTTGATATTTCCTACTCCGTCCAGATCCGGTCGTCCTCAATGTAAAGCCGGAAATTAACCTGTCTTCCATTTTGTTATGGAACCTTCCGGGAGATCCTGCTGATTTCAACGGCTCCTCGCCGGTTACACGAATCACAGGTAAAAGACTTATCTTTGGTGCCGTTCTACGTATTATCAGGTGCTTTAGTGCAGGTATCGATGAAGCTTGAGATGAAGGACTCGCCTGGACAGCTCGTCTCGGCGCTGCAGCCTATTTCTGAGGTAGGGGGGAACATCATCGCGGTCATCCACCAGCGTGACCTTTCATCCCGTGAAGATACGTTGGGGGTGCAGATTGTACTGGAGATCGCCGAATCCCGGCTGACTGATCTGGTCTCAATGATAAAAGGGCGGGGTGTGAATATCCTCCGTATTGGAAAGGACCGCCTCCTGTACAAACAGACGGTGATTATGATTGGCCATCTCATGCATACCGACCTGTCAGATACCGTTGATCGTATAGATTGCACCGGGTTTGCGGAAGTAACGGCCCTTGACCTTGCGATGCCTGCGATTCATGAACCCTCTTCTGCCCGTCTGACCATCAAATCTGTCTCAAAAAAGGATATGGACTCTGCACTTGATATCCTTCGCGAGGTTGCGAAAACAAAAAAATTGCTTATTATTGAGCCGCTTGAGGGGGAGCTCGTATGACAATCAGGGTCGCAGTTCTCGGTCTTGGCTCAGTGGGAAAAGGGGTCCTCGGGATGATAGCCAGGAAGGACCTCGATATTATTGTGACAGGTGTGGCTGACTCGAAAAGCGGACTGATTGATCCGTTCGGCCTGGACATCGGGGCGGTGCTCCTGGCAAAAAAGACAGGGCTTTGTGGAAATCCGTCCATCTCTGCGAATGAGGTGGTCTCGCGTGCAGAATATGATATCCTTGTTGAGGTGACCCCTACCGATGCCGGGAATGGTGAACCTGCCCTTTCGTACATGAAACTGGCAATAGAACGGGGTAAGCATATTGTCACATCCAATAAAGGGCCCATCACACGCTTGGTAACGGACTTGCCGGAAACAAATTCCTGGCATTATATGGCGTATTGAATGGAACCTGTAACTATATTCTCACGCGGATGGCCGCAGAAGGGCTTACCTACGAGCAGGCCCTTGCCGAGGCACGGGAGCTAGGTTACGCCGAGGCCGACCCCACCTATGATGTGAAAGGGATTGATGCCGCGATCAAACTGGTTATTCTCGCGAATACCATATGGGATAATGGTGCCTCTCTTGACCGCGTGGATATCACCGGGATTGACCTTCTTACCACTGATGCGCTGCTACTCGCGGAAGAGAAAGGCTGCACGATACGGCTGATTGCTGAGGCATTTCCAGAAAGAGAAGTACTTCGCGTTTCACCAAGGATCATCAGGAAAGACCATCCGTTGGTATTCGAAGGTACCTTAAATGCGATTACTCTTGAGACTGACATGGCAGGGGAGATTACCCTGATCGGGAAAGGGGCCGGCTCAATAGAGACTGCAAGTGCAATAATTGGGGATATTTTGTTTATTTCGTCCCATGTACGGCGTAATTGAGCGGCGCAGGCAGTACCTGCACCTAATGCGGCAGGTCACCATTGAACAGGGCTTCTTTACGGTAAATACTATACAGAAGGCGGCGGAAGTGCCGAGAAGTACGGCCCAGGACTGGGTCAATCGTCTTGTTTCTGAAGGGTGTGTCCTGGTGAAAGAACGGAAGCAGGGCCGTACCCCTGCCCGGTATGCAGCGTTCAGCGTGGTACCTTCCTCTGCATGCCGGATGATTTTTACTACAGTTGACGGCGAATGGGTAGAGATCTACCATGATTGCATGAGTGGAGCCTGTGCTGCATTTTGTGGGTATCATCACCGGATGGCAGGTGGTGCGCTCAACTTCGTCCAGAGGGACGGTACATTACTCAGGGAATGCGCAAAACTTGGTCGTAGTGCAGTATCCATCGGGGCGTATCCATCACCTGCGGTTGGGGTTACCGGGGTACGCCGGGATGGCGACATGGTCGTACAGGAGATCCGATGCATTGGCGGCCCTGCCTATTCGTTGACCGATATGATGTCCGGTGCAAAAGGTGTTACACGGGTGAACGTCCGAAAAAAAGGGGGTGTTGTAGAAGGGGAAGTCTATACGCGGGTCCTGACCCATGTGATCATCGGGATTGACGATACTGACAGCCCAAAAGGGGGCGCAACCTTTGCACTGGCACTGGCGCTCCTCCAGCATATTGCTGGTATGGAGGGGGTGATCCCCATTGGCCACCATGTTGCGATGCTCTACCCGGCGCTTCCTGGTAAGACCGCAGGCAACTCGTGTAGTTTCATTGATGTTGCGGCTGAACCCGGGGTGATCGACCTGGTAAAAAACCGGGTATATAAATTTGTCAGTGATGAGGCCCTTTCCCAGGAATGGGGTACCGCGATAAGGACCGGGTTTCGTATCTCTCCTGAGCTTCGGGAGTATGGAAGGCTGGTGCGCACCGGGGTAGTCAGTCGGGAATTTGCCGACCTTGTAGCTAGTAATAACGATGTCATCCTCCACGGTGGGCGTGGTGTAATTGGTGCTCTTGCGGCGGTTTCGCTATGGGGGCTCGATAATGCCATTTTATTGAATGTGGATGCCTGGTATTCCGGAAACCGGCACCAAAAGGATAACGCCCGTTCCCCGATAAATAACCATGAAAACGGTATAATGATGCGGTAATTTGGCATCAGGGGCGTTTGATCTCGAGGCTTACATCAAAATTCCGAACCGAATGCGTGAGGGCGCCGATACTGATCACGTCCACACACGTGACTGCGTAATTCTTGATTGAATCCTCATTAATCGTCCCTGAAACCTCTATAATCCTGCCAAGCCGCAAGTTTCTGGAATTTAGCTCATTCAGAGTCTGTACAACCATCTCTGGTGTTATGTTATCAAGCAGGATAATATCCGCGCCCGCCTCCGCGGCCATGACGGCCGAACCCGGGTCCTCGACCTCCACCTCGATTTTCCTGTAGATTGACTGTGCTTTTGCCGATGCGATCGCACCAGTAAGCGGCACCAGGGAAAGGTGGTTGTCTTTGATGAGTACCCCGTCTGAAAGGGAATTCCGGTGGGGGTCCCCCCCACCAAGCAGAACTGCTTTCTTATCAAGAACCCTCATACCCGGGGCGGTTTTCCTGGTCGCCGCTACGCGGCAGTTACTACCAAGTGACTTGATAAGATCCACGTAGGATTTAGTTTTTGTAGAGATGCCGCTCATCCTGCCGATGATGTTTAACGTGGTCCTTTCAAGAAGTAGGATGCAGGAGGCGTCTCCCTTCAGCGAGAGGACGACCTCGCCCCGTTGTACAGGTGCTCCATCAGTACATGTCCGTGTGACCTGAACCCCGAAATGCTCGAACAGGCGTCCTGCCTCAAAAAGACCACAAATAATTCCTTCTTCCTTTGTGATGATCACCGCAGTGCAACTGGTGCCTGGCGGTATTATTGCATTTGAAGTGATATCGCCGGATGGCGCATCTTCTTCAACAAAAGAAAGGAGGTATTCCAATGTTACTTCGGCCATGGTATTATTGCTCATACTTGCGTTTTTCAGTCAGGTCCCGATAACAAGCGGATTCTCCAGGTTTCGGAGCAGTGTCAGGATTGAAAGGGCTGCTAGATAGCTGGTTGCTGCATTGTCAGGGCTTGGAACATTCCTGACTTTTATGTAGGCATCCCCGAATTTTCCCTCTACAAAAATTTCATGGATATTACGGTCTACATCAGGGTCTACCCAGAGTTCAACATCTGCATCAGTCCCTGCTGCGAGGCCAAGGGCGACTGAAACATTGACATTTTTTGGAAATTCTTTGATACATTCATTTGATTTCCCCGAGAACAGAAGTTTTCGTTCAGTGGCCTTCAAACCAAGCGACGCCGGGCTCTTTGTTGTCCGGAGTAGTAACCTGTTAATCCCTGAGATCTGTCCCGTCTTAATGTTATCAAGTCCCATTATCGCACCGCTCGGGATATAGACCTTCCTGTGGTTTTTCTTTGCTGTACCAGTGAGCGATGCGAGAAATGATTTGTCTGCCAGTGCTCCCACGCTCATGATTATCAGGTCTTTGTTATTCTGGAGGGCCTGCTCCCCGAAGAGCCGGACTGCCTTTACTGATGCCGCTTCTACGACAATATCAAACTCGCTTGAGATAAATGCCCCAAAATCTTCGTATGCGATCCCTCCGCATATTTCAGCCAGTTCACGGGATTTTTCGGGGACTATATCAAATAATGCAAGGATCTCAAATTTATCCTGGTATTTTGCAATAATATGCCCGATATTTCCGCAGCCGATTAACCCGATCCTGATCATTGTACACACATAGTGGATTCCATTTGTTAATTATTCTGCTTGAAATCATGGAAATTAATTATCATTCTGTTCGTTGGAGGGAATGACCCGGGTGAGGTGGTCGCAGTTCCAGCTGGATATTTCAGGATTTCTGGTCGAATAGGGGGTGAACTGCCTGGACCATCTGCTTCCATGGGAAACGTGAGAACCCATAACTTCCCTGGAATGAAACCTAGTATAGGAAATGTGTGAATGGAAAGGAGCCAGGCTTTGGAGCATAGTGTGTCTATACCTGAAGGGACTGATGATGGGTGCAAGGCTATCAGGGAGATTAGAAATTCGATGGTGTATATCCGTACATTCGGATGTACGTATAACCATGGGGACACGAGGAAACTTATTGAGGTCCTCAGGCACCAGGGGTGCACGATATCCGGGTCACCCACGGGTGCGGATGTAATTATCATTAATAGTTGCACCGTGGTAGAGAGCACTGCGCGAAAGGTCCTCCGCACGATAGGGGCATACAGCGATTCACGGCTTTATATTACTGGTTGCATGCCTGCTGTGGAAGCGGACCGAATTCTTGCTATCTGTAAGCCTGCCTTTATTCCCCCCGAGTGCATCCAGGCGGCCTACCGGTTACACCCGGTTGTACAAAAGTTAACGCCCGGGATTGTGCAGATCGCCCAGGGGTGCCTTGGGAACTGCTCCTATTGCATCACGAAGAATGCCCGGGGCCCGCTGGTAAGTTTTCCAGGCGATGAAATTATCAGCCAGGTCCGCAAGCACATTGAACTCGGAGCGGTGGAAATCCAACTTACCGCACAGGACATCAGTGCATGGGGATATGATACCCGGGAATCACTGCCCCACCTTCTTGAAACTATCTCTCTACTCGAGGGGGAATTCCGGGTCCGCATTGGGATGATGAACCCGGTGACCATCAGGCGTATAATGCCAGACCTCTTACGGGCCTTCGAAAGCGAAAAGATATTTCAGTTCATTCATATGCCGATCCAGTCCGGTTCGGATACGGTACTGGAACGGATGCGGAGGGGGTACACCTCTGCAGATTGTATTACGCTTATTGATGCTTTCAGGGTGAGGTTCCCGGATATCACCATTATGACTGACATGATTGTCGGGTTTCCCGGTGAATCAGAGGTGGACTTTTTGCAATCGCTCGATCTTGTTAAGAAAATCCGGCCGAACAAGGTGAATATTACCCGGTTTTCAAAACGCCCGGGCACTGATATGTCAGGTGTGTATGATTTTACGGATTATATCAAGAAAAAGCGGTCGAGAATGATGAATGCCTGTTCTGAAGAATTGTATCATGCGATGAATGCTTCATGGATAGGTAGAAAAGTACCATTTATCGTCACGGAGAAAATCAGGGAAGGTTCTGTGGTTGCCCGGACCCCTTTGTACCAGGGTGTCGTCCTTATGGAAGACCTTCCACTGGGTACCACCGGGGATGCCATTCTTACCGAAGAAAGGATGTATTATTTTATTGGCTCAAAGGTATGAGCCCTCTTTAGTCCTGGCTGTCTTCAGGGCCCAAAATTTATTAGTCTCCCATATCTGGGGGGCTCCATGGCACATACTATCCACTTTCTTTTGGCTCTATCCTGATAATTCCCCTGTAGAGAAAACATCCCAATTCCTCCTTACAGATTCAAACTTTCATATTGCATCATATGGTTTACGTGAAAGGAATATGAAAAATTACAAGGATTTCGGAACCTACAATTTCATCATCTGCCTTCGCCAATGAAATTATAACGATTAAGATGACGAATGGGGATACTACCATGGATGAAATAGAGGCAGGGTTTACAAAGTTAACCGAAAAAATCAACGAGATGACGAAAAGTACGGACGATGCAGCAAAGAAAATTAAAGAAAACGACGTTGTATTGATGGAGAAAATGGCAGGTATGGCGCTGCCGGTCATCCAGTCCATCGGTCTTAACATGTTGGGCAAAGGGAAACAGGAGAGCGGTGGTGAATTATATGATACGTCCTTTTACCCGCAGAAGATGATTGTCCTTGGGAAAACCGACCCGGTCCATTTCAGGCTTGATGATATCAGTAAAAAAGTGGATGACCAGTTCTGCCTCCTTTCGGAGGATGGGAAATTTTATGAGATTATGTATAGTTCAGATGGGTTTTTGGTGGACTCTTATCTTCACTCGCTGACCTCGCGTGAAGTCCTTGAACTCTACGGGTACGAAATCATGTTCATGCTCTACCGGGCACTGCATGACTATCTGAAAAACCAGGATGCACTTCTCGAAGCCCTTGAAAAGACGATTAATTTTATTTTCGTAAAAGAAGAATAATTATATAATTCACTCTTTTTTTTTGAATGGTATTTTGGGTCATGTGGGATATAACACCTGGTCCCTGATTATTTTTGTTTCCATCCAAATATTGGGAACATTGGCTTCAGCATGTCATCGCTGTTGTGAAGTGCAGAGAGATCGAAGGTCTTTTGGAATTTCGTGTTGTTTTTATCTTCAAATTCCACAACGGCCTTTGCTTCATTGATCATCTGCGGTAGTACATACGTGAATTTTCCGTCCACACCAAGATCCGGAACTGCAATTTCGATGTCAAGTGGGATGAGTGAGACCCTTATATTCCGTATCGTCGTGTTCCCCCTGTTTACAACGGTAATGACTTTTGCGTTTTCAGAAAGGACTACCGCGAGGTCCGTAAGCAGGTATGAGTCCTGGAAGATCTGGAAGGACATTGCGAGGACAATGACGAGAATAATTGCAATCCCTGTCAGGTAGATGCTGATTACTACCAGCAGGGCGCTTATCACCAGTCCTGCCACGATGATTGCGAGCTGACTACGTTTCATAAAAAATCAAGAATCCAAAATGTGATAAATGGGCCCGATGTGATTCGAACACATGACCTCCCGGTTATCAGCCGGGCGCACCACCGGGCTATGCTACGGGCCCCTTAAGAGTTGACTATTAAATTAGTATACAGGAGCTTTTATAGGTTGTGAATCGAGGGTGAAAACGGTACATTAAAACCCCATGATCGTGGTACTCTTGAAAGTACAAGCGGAAATGGGATCATGGAACGACGTTATCTTCTAGGAAATGAGGCTATAGCTCATGCCTGTCTTGAATCACCCGTGGATTTTATCTGCGGATATCCCGGGACCCCTTCATCGGAGGTCGTGGATATCCTGCGGATGCAACCGGAACGCAATTTTTATATTGAGTGGTCCGTGAACGAAAAAGTTGCCCTTGAAAATGCCCTTGGAGCGGCGTGGTGCGGAATCCGTGCATTGTGCACGATGAAACATGTCGGTCTGAACGTGGCCGCAGACCCGTTAATGACAAGCAGCTACACCGGTGTGACAGGCGGGCTCGTGATCATGAGTGCGGATGACCCGTTCGCGCACAGTTCCCAGAATGAACAGGACAGTCGGATGTATGCAAAGTTCGCAAAGGTTCCCTGCTTTGACCCGGGTAGCATACAGGAGGCCCATGATATGGTCCGGGATGCCTTTTTGTTCTCTGAAGATATCGGTCTTCCCGTGTTATTCCGCCCAACTACCCGGATCTGTCATTCAAAAGGGGATGTTACCCTCGGAGATTTGCGGGTATCAGGGCGCACGGGGCAATTCAACAGGGACCCGGCGCAGTATGTTGTAATCCCCGCCCATACCCGCGTCCTGCATAAAAAGTTGAATGGAAAACAGGCCTCTATTAAAGAACGCCTTGTCGAACTCGGCTATAACAAGGCAGAAGTGCGGGGCCGGGATGCGGTAATCGCAAGTGGTATCGCTGTGTCGTATGTCTCGGAAATTATTCCCCATTCGACTTCCTTTGCAAAAATCGGGGCATACCCCATCGACGAAGCGTGGCTGAAGGAGTTCGTCAGCCGTCACGAACGGGTGCTTGTGATAGAGGAGTTGTCCCCGTTCGTGGAGGAAGAAGTATTGCAGGTTGCTGGGACGATACCGGTATTCGGGAAGAAAAGCGGAAATGCACCATATGAAGGAGAACTTTCCCCGGCTGCTGTTGGCAGGATTATGAAATCTGCCGGATTCGCGACGAATTATGATTTCCCTGTGGCAAATTATCCACCTGATGCTCCACCGCGCCCCCCGATCCTCTGTGCCGGGTGCATGCACAGGGCAGCATTTTACGCGATTAAAAAGGTCTTCCGGGAGGGTATATTCCCAAGTGATATCGGGTGCTATACCCTTGGTCTTCAACTGGGGGGTGTTGATACCACCATCTGCATGGGTGCTTCCATCACTGTTGCAAGCGGTATTGCCCATTCCGGTGAGAAACGGGACGTGGTCTGCACGATCGGGGACTCAACATTTCTCCATACCGGGATCCAGGGCCTCATGAATGCGGTGTATAGTAATGCTGCCATCACGGTCGTGATCCTTGATAACCGGATTACGGCAATGACAGGCCACCAGCCCAATCCATCGACAGGGATTACCGCCTGCGGGGTCCCTGTTCCCCCGGTTTCACTTGAAGCGATCTGCCGCTCATGTGGTGTATTGTATGTTGAGACGGTCGATCCCTATAACCTGACTCTCATGGTGAATGCGTTAAAAGAAGCAAAAGCGCGCCCCGGTGTGAAAGTTGTGATCGCACGGCATCCCTGTGTGATCTCTGCAAGAAGGGCCGGGATATCGAGGCGGCCCTATGATGTCGATAGTGAAAAGTGTACTGCCTGCGGGACTTGTGTCAGGTTTGGATGTCCGGCGATTGAAATGGGAGGCGAAAAAGCTGTCATTACGGACGGGTGCAGTGGGTGCTCCCTTTGCGCACAAATTTGTCCATCCGGGGCTATTACGCCGGGGGTGCGGAAATGAAGGAGAGTTACGATATCTTGGTTGTCGGTATCGGTGGGCAGGGGACGATCCTTGCATCGAATATTCTTGGTGAAGCCTGCATGATCGAAAACCGCCCGGTAAAAGGGGCCGAGACTCATGGCATGGCACAACGGGGGGGTTCGGTTGAGAGCCATATCAGGATTGACGGGCGTTTTGGTCCGCTTATTGCACCAGGTACGGCAGATATTATTATTGCGTTCGATATGCTGGAGGCATTCCGCTATTCGTATTACCTCAGGCCAGGTGGGAAAATTATCACGAACCGTCGCCTGGTTGTTCCGACGTCAGTATTTATGCAGGGTCTTCCAGTCCCGACTGATAGGGAGATCCTGGGACGACTTTCGGGTTACGAACTTTGCGTGATCGATGCAGAAGGTCTCGCGAAGGAGGCAGGCAGTCTGCTTACCCAGAACATTGTGATGATGGGGGCCGCATCACAGTTCATCCCGCTAAAAACGGAATCCCTTGTCCAGTCTGTCAGCCGTCTCGTGCCACCGAAAACACTGGAGGCCAATCTGAAGGCGTTCGAACTGGGAAGAGTGGCCGGCAGTTCCTGTTGAAACGGGTCCCCTGGGATCGTCCCGGAAATTCTTTGTTTTCCGAGTATCTTGTGGGGTATCTCTTACCCGGCCTCTTCCTCCTGCGTTTGGCCTGTTGTTGTCACCGCAAAAGAGATGAGAATTGCATTTTATCTGGCTTTGGGCTGTCTGGGAATACCTGTCGTTTGCAAATGAACCCCTCTTCCGAAACTGTTCTGTATTCATACCTTGGGCAATGGATGATTGGTTCAGGGTCGTTTGAACCTACCGTATCCGGTTTAACCAAATCAGGTGGACTGTTAAAAAATGGACGCTGAGGGGGAGATTTGAACTCCCGCGGGGCTGGACGCCCCACAGGCTTTCCAGGCCTGCGCCTTACCGGACTAGACAACCTCAGCAGAAGTGTATCCCTAGTATTACATCGGTATTTTTTTAATGCTATCCCATCAGGCCTCCCAGGGGGCGATGGACAACAAGCGATAAAACGGTTCACGGGATGTTCGCGCCAACAGCGATACGGCCAACAGGACCGTCACCTGGTGGCGGGACTCGTGAACCTTACGGCCTGGCTACAGGCGTATGTGTCTTCCACCCTTTCGGATAGGTCCCGGGAAGCATAAATACAATTCTCGGTGCGACAACGAGCCCGGGTTTCCCCGGGACAATGTGGGCTGAATCAAGCAGGGCCTCTCCGATACCGACAAATTCCCCTGCTTCAGTTTTAATTGCGATTAATTCCTTTTTCTTAAACTGGTCTGACTGTATCACTCCCACCCCGGCGAGTGCAGCCCCCCTCACCACGGCATCGACTGCAGACCCGCGGATTGTAATGCCGGGGTGATCACGTACCCCCGCTTCGATCGGCTGAATCATCTGCCCAAGCAGTGAACCGTCTCCCGTCGATAAGGCTGATATGGCGTCCGCGAGGTCATGGAGGGTATACGCGTTGCTTTCATCGAATGCACCGGACTTCGTCCGCCTGAGTTCCTGCATATGTGCCCCGGTCCCAAGGGCGAGGCCGACATGGTGGCAGAGGGAACGGATATAGGTCCCTGCATCGCATGTGACCCTGAACAGGACGAGCCGATCTTCGATATCAAGGATAGTAAGGGTGTGGATGGTCCGGATCCTCAGGTTCCGAGCAACGGCACTTCTCCGTGGGGGCCTCTGGTATATTCTCCCGGTGAACTCCGCCATTACTTCTTCCAGCCGCTTACGTGTTGTATCCCCGTGGAGCCTCATCAGGCAGACATATTCTTTCCGGTGCTGGAGAAGGAGGGGTGCGAGCCGGACTGCCCTGCCGAGCATGACCAGCAGGACCCCGGAAACCTGGGGGTCGAGGGTCCCGCTGTGTCCGACATGTACTCCGAGCATTTTCCCCACCCATGCCGTTACCTGGTGACTTGAGGGTCCCCGGGTTTTGTCGATAACAAGGATACCAGATGGTATTACTGCCTCCGGCACCGCTACACTTGGGTTCTGCTGGTTCAGTTCTACCCGTTTTGGAGATTTGGTCTGCAATTGCCCACCCCTAGATTATCCTGCATATTTTTGGTATTCATTCAGCTTCTGGAGTGTCCCTTCAAGAGACCCATCGCCGATCACATCGGGGCGTATGCCATCGGCCACCATTACAGACGCGGTCACATCACCGATTGCAATAACCAGTAGTTCAGGGCTACGTCTCCATTTAGCTTGTTTAAATGACATCGCGCTGGTGAAAAGAATTGCTTCTGCACTTTTAAGGTCCAGTACCTGCCCTGTCGGCACGAGCGAGTAACACCTGATCTCTGTTGCAATTCCCCCTGCTTTTAAAATTGCCCCGATAAGGTCGGGATTAGGGACGTCAGCCCTTGGTATGCCTATTCTCTTCCCGCAAATCCAGTTCCCGAGGTAGGGGACAAAGTCTCTGGAATAATATGTAGGGAGTGTTTCGCAATCAACACCGTGGGATTTCAGAACCCTCGCGGTCTGTGGGCCGATTGCAATCACCCGTGGTCGCCGGGTAATGAGCGGCGCGATAATCTGTGCCGGGAGCGCGCTCGTGAAGAAAATGCAATCAAAATCCTCCCGTTCAACAGCTTTTACAAAGGATGAAACCCGTTCATTGTGTACCTTCGCGGTCAGGGGGGAGACGATGAAGCATTCGTGACCATAACTGGCACAATACTCCTTGTCCTTTTCCTCCTTGCCCTTCAGCCGGGTGATTGCGATCTTCATTGCCATATCATCACCCCTCTCATATATCACAGTATGCATTTCGATTCCTTTATCCCCGGCCTTCCTAAGCATACCCTGTGATCGGGATCATCGCCGGTACGTTTGCAGGGGTGTTCCTTGGGATAATCAGCGGGCTTTTTCCCGGAGTCCACTCAAATACCCTTGCGGCCTCCCTGCTCGGTATGCAGACGTTCCTCCTTCCGGTTATTGGTGTTGAAGCGCTTGCTGCGACAATGTTTGCTGCGTTGATCACCCATACGTTCCTTGACAGTATCCCCAGTACCTTCCTCGGTATCCCGGACCCGGACACCGCTCTTTCAGTACTCCCTTCCCATATGCTTTGTCTTGAAGGGAAAGGGCAGGAAGCGGTGAGGATTGCGGCACTTGGCAGTGCCTTTGCGGTCATACTGTCGATACCCCTCTCGGTCCTCCTGTTCTTTATTCTCCCTCCACTCCAGCCTTACTTTGACTGGTGGATGGGTATCGTACTGATTGCCGTTATCGGGTACCTCGTGGTAGAGTGTGAATCCCCGGGCTGGGCAGTGATAATATTCGGGATCTCCGGCCTTCTCGGGATGTTCACCTTCCGGTACGCATTTCTCGGGTGGCACACGCTGGGTGAATCAGGGGTATTGATGCCCCTTCTCACGGGTATGTTTGGGATATCAGTACTCCTGTTCTCATCACGGGGGCCTGTGCCGGAACAACGGTTCAGCGGGATAGGGATGACCTGGAGCGAGATCGGGAAAGGGACCGTTATCGGAACTATTGCCGGTACTATCGTTGGCTGGCTTCCCGGGCTCTCGAACGCGACCGCAAATGCGGTACTCTGTTCGAAGACGGACTACCGGCGCGACAGGAGGGCGTATATATTTTCCACGAGTGCAGCAAACACGGCAAATGCAATTATCGGGCTTGCAGCCCTGTTTGCAATCGGCAGAGAACGCAACGGCGTTATGGTTGCCATTTCATCGATAGGTGCACCTTCTATGGCATCCCTGCTGGTATCAGGGGCCCTTGCCGCCTGCCTGGCATACCCGGTGACCATATGGCTGTCAGGGTATGCGGATCGTCTGAACGGCATCGATGGGAAGGTGTTGAATTACACTGCCATTGGGCTCATTATCCTGATAAGTTTCTTTATTGCCGGGCCATTCGGTCTTTTCATCCTTGCACTTGCCGCTATTGTGGGACTCATCCCCGGGATGGTCAATATTTCCCGGGTGTTTTGCATGGGGGCGATAATGGTACCGGTAATTCTCTATTCATTTGGAATTGGTGGGTTCTAAATGGAAGATACCAGCGACGGATCCCTTGGGTACCCATTGGTTCCGGGTGGATGAGGTACACTAGTATAATAGTTGGGAATAACCCAAGTTATTCCCATGCAGTCGTACTGGTTTGGCGATGTAGATGAAAACGGATGTACACCATACCGGGGTGGGCCGGCGGCCCTGGCAAAACGGCTTGAAACCATCAGAATATTTCCTGGTTCATTCGTCCCGTTTGACTGGAATGATTCAGTGAAATGCAGTTTTACACCCGATCGTGAGGAATACATCCGGAAATTACGGGATCTCTGTTTTTACCTGGCCGAAGCGGGGATTACCCGGCAGTACGAAAGCAGGGACGCAGAGTTGCTGCAGATGGTGCGGACACTTGACCAGCTGGACGAAGTCTCAAATGTACTGACCGAGCGGGCACTCGAGTGGCACCGGATTAATAACCCGGGTTTTTCCAGGAAATATATGCGCCTTCCGAAGCAGAAACTGCTCCCGATGATGAAACGGGGTGGGAGTCCGGCATTCCGCCAGATTATTAATGAAATTGAAAACCTCGCGTCTGCACGGACTGCACTCATGAAGGAAGTGTCATGGCGTGCGGATGAGGTAGTGCCGAACTGCAGTGCTCTCCTCGGTGGACTTGTTGCCGCCCGCCTGGTCTCCCAGGCGGGGAGTCTCCAAACGCTGTCACGGCTTCCCGGGAGTTCAATACAGGTCCTTGGGGCTCGCACGGCATTGTTCTCGCATATGAGGGGTGGTACGCCGCCACCAAAACACGGGATCATTTTTCAGCACCGGAGAGTCCACAACGCGCCGAAAGAAGTCAGGGGTAAAGTGGCACGGGTGCTTGCGGCAAAGCTCGCAATAGCGGCACGTCTTGACCAGTACCGGCAGGAGCTGGCGCCGGAGTTCATTGAAACGGCACAGGCCATGATTGACAATGCGGGGTGTGCCACATGATCTGGGTTGAAAACGTGCTGGTCTCACCGGGTGAAGGTGGCGTATACGGTGAGCGGATGCTTAAGGAATACCGTGTCTGGGACCCCTACCGGAGCAAACTTGCGGCGTACTATTACC
This sequence comes from Methanomicrobiales archaeon, assembly GCA_026394715.1. Classification (GTDB taxonomy): domain Archaea; phylum Halobacteriota; class Methanomicrobia; order Methanomicrobiales; family Methanospirillaceae; genus CAIKOD01. The sequence continues at coordinate 25,722 of JAPKXR010000223.1, forward strand.
TTGGCGGGGAGTTCGAACTTACCCCGGATATGGTCGTCCTGTACCTTGGTGCGGCAAATGGTACCACAGTATCTCATGTTGCAGATTATGCGGGGACTGTATATGCCATCGAATTCGCACCACGGCCGATGCAGGACATGGTCGCGGTTGCACGCCGGAGAAACAACGTCGTCCCGCTGATGGCAGACGCAGCTCAGCCGGAGCGTTATGCCCCGCTTCTCGAGATGGCAGACCTAATCTACCAGGATATCGCCCAGCCGGAACAGGTAACGATTGCAATACGGAACCGCGTGTTCCTCAGGGAAGGCGGCCGGATGCTGATCATGCTGAAAACGAGGAGTATCGATACCGCCGAGGTGCCCGGTGTGGTACTTGAACGTTCGGTGGCTGCACTTGAAGCGGCCCGGATCACGGTACTGGACACGAAATGGCTCGACCCGTATCACAAGGACCATGCCGCGATGCTATGCTCAAGCGGCCTGGGCCCGGGTTAACGGAAATATTTTTAGGCAAAGGGGAAACCGCACCTCTTTTTTAAAGCGGTAAATTTTGTTATTCCGATTCCATGAAATTCTCGTAAAAAGGACACCGGCATTTATTGTGTCTCGTATGAATCCTTAAATAATCTGCAGAAGGGCGCAGGGGTGGGAATTCCAGGCTGGCTGACGCATTCATTTCCGGTCATACCACGTGCCAGGTAACGTCAGGGTGTAGTTAATCCATGTCCATTAAGGCCGTGGATCCTGGTAAAACAAGGTGGTATCGGGGTTGTTTTAAAATAAAGCCGTTAATTGGTTATTTTCAGAAGATGGCAAAAATAACAGACCTAATAACTCAAAATCAGGTCCCCGGCAGGAAGGGGGTTAGTAAAGGGTGGGGCAAGACGGACAACCTGCTTATTTTTGGAATAGCGGGGCTGGAATAGGGGTGGATAATGTTCAAGGTTGACTCTTAAGAAGTGCATTTACACCAAATATACAAGGGTAACACGCACGTGTCAAATCTCGATGAAATCTCTTCTGATCTTAAAAAAGCCAACCATAATACAGAATAGCCCGGAGCAGATTCGAACTGCTGTCCCGAGATCCAGAGTCTCGGATGATTGACCGCTACACTACCGGGCTGTGTTCTCCTATTTTGTTGCCGCCCAAGACTAATTAACCTGACTGATTCTTCCCTTCAGATAAGCGATCCCGGGCATTTTCCGCAAGCATCACAGACTTCACGTATCGGGCGGATATGTTCCCCCCTGCGGCAGAACGGTTCAATGTCATCGATGTCCCGCTTATAGTATATGTGGGGGACGAGCGCGATATGGGTGTAGGACCCGGGTGTTACCTCCAGCTGCCGTGCCATGGAATCCTGGAGGTGGACCAGGGCATACATATTAGCCCCGGCTGCAGTCAGCATATCGTTACTCCGGAAGACAACCTTCATCTGGAGTTTGTTGTCCCTGATAATGCACTGGACAAGTTGCAGGCAGGGGCAATTCGCAAGTTTCTCATCGGAAACCGGGTTCCATGTTATTGCAAGAGCCCTCCTGCTCCGGGAAGAGGATGAAAGCTTGCGGGTTATATATGATACCTGGTCTATCTCGACGGGTGACCCCTTGTATGAGAGCGGCTCCCCCCATTGAAAAAGCCGGCCATGGTAATCATACTCAAATACCGACTCCGACCCTTCGATCAGGTCCTGTGCATATTTCTCCATGAATCTCTGCTGAAATTTTGATGCAGGGCTTACCAGTGGTCCGGCAAGGGGGTTATCAACTTTCATTGCAACCTCCTCAAATTCTATTGTTGCCTCATTCTCCTCGGTGATGAGAGGGTAACCCTTCTCGAGTATCATTTTTATCACCAGCTCGTGAGCACGGGAGATGCTTGGTGCCCTGATAATCCTCATACTTCAGATGTTGGGTACAGTTCTATATAGGGTACGACCTGTGAGTAATAAGTCCCCGGGAGGTCATTATTATAACAGGACGTTTTCCTGAGATACTAATTCTTGACCCGTGTGTGCCATGGTGCGCGTAACGGCAACGGTATTTAGGTACATCAGGATTACTCCGGGGCGTGTGCCGGACCCCCGGGAAGATGAAATCAGGGGAGCAATACACCCTGATTTGGCCCAGCACCCCGTACATCCGCATAATAATCCCTGCGATCAACCAAAAAGGATATATTAAGTGTTCCACTAATATTGATTCATATTCCGTAATTCGGAGTATGGAGCACTGTGAACCGTTAATCGACAGGTGTCGAACCTGATCCGGTCTGGGTGCATTGGATTGAACGTAACAGAAATTATTTGGACATTGAGTAAGGAGGAAAATATATGACTAAGCGATTAAGCATTGCACTGATGATGTGCATAGCTCTTACCCTTCTGGTTGTACCGGCGCTGGCAGCAACGCCTCTGCAGACCATTTATCCTGGTAAGGACGTATTCATCGGTGAACAGAATCTTACGTTAATTAACGTGACCGCAGGGACCCAGCTCTCCTGGTACACAGGTACCCAGGTTGTGGGACAGAGTGCCCCCGCAGCAACCGTAACCGTTGGAAACCCAAACAGCTTCTACGTATCACCGACTGATTTCGTTGGGCGAACTGGAAACTGGTACGTTGGTACCTCGACTGTAGTAGGGATTGTTGTAAATGACCCCTCGCAGAACATTATGGTGTACGACCAGAAGACCCTGAAAGATGTTACCGGGAAGAGCGTTCCGGGTGGAGATTTCCTTGTCTTCCGTATGGAAACAAATCTTAACGTGATTCCGGGAGAACGTGGTTCCGGAGCGACAGGATTCATGATCATCAAGGTCAAGACCTCTGATGGGACTGTGTATACCGAGCTCATTCAGAGCGCCACTGTCAAACAACCTCTGACAGGTCAGGCACCAAATGCCATGCCATATTACTGGAACAAGATTCCGCTCGACGGTCAGAACCTCGGTTGGGCAACAGGATATGTCGGCGCTGAAGGCCAGAGGGCCTACAAGGCAGGCGGCTACAC
>JAPKXR010000225.1 GCA_026394715.1 Methanomicrobiales archaeon
ATGTTCATCCGACGCAAAAATGATCAACTCATCCCCGGGGCTAATCGTTGTGTTTGCCGGCGGGATTGTCGTTGTTATCTGGCTGTGCCTGAACGCAAGTAACACAACGCCGAACCTGTTGTCTCTATCCAGTTCAGCTAATGTTTTCCCAAGGACACCTGAATTCTGGCCAACTTTGAGGGTATGGACCCGGGTATCTTCATATTTCAATTTCTGGTCTGATAACGACGGTTCAGGTTCCGCGACCCTGCGGAAAAGGTGATAACCCCTGCTCCTGATACGCTGGCTGACTTTCTCGATCTCGGTATCGTCGATCCCGTACATTGCGAGTACTCTTGAAAAGAGACCGGTTGATGTCTCAAATTCTTCGGATACCACCTCGTTTGCCCCAAGGTCCAATAGGTCATCAACCTCGTCCAGGTGGCGGGACCGGGTGATAATGTAGAGCATGGGTGATAGATCGCGGGCTGTATGAACAATCCTCGGCACCGCACCTCTCCCTGGAATGGCAATAACAAGGGCCCGTGCACGATGGACCCCGGCATGCCTGAGCACTTCAGGGTTTGTTGCATCTCCAAAAATGATAGTCTTATTGTGCGTATTCCGTTCCTTCCGGACAATGTCCGGGTTCAACTCAATGATGGTATAGGGAATGCCTGCAATCTCGGCTGCCCGTGCCAGACCTTTTCCGGTGACCCCGAAACCCGGCAATGATAATATGGTCCGAGCGGTTATTTTTGTCTCCGGCCCTGTCGGGATCAGGCATTTTCAATGAGGATAACCGGTGTGGGGATAACCGGTACAGTGTATCCATAATCCCGGGTGCGCCACGGATAGAAAACGGGGTAAGCGCCATGGTGATGATGGCCCCGGCAAGAAATAACTGGTATGTTATTTCCGGGATAAGCGAGGAACTCCGTCCTGTTTCTGCAAGAATAAATGAGAACTCACCGATTTGGAAGAGCGCCAGGCCTGTAAATATTGTCACGCGGGCCGGGAGGCCGAGTGCAAGGGTTGATAACGCCCCCGTGAGAAATTTTACCCCGATAATGGTCAGGACTACAATCGTGACGATGGGGATATTGGCTGCAACCACCCGTGTATCGAGGAGCATCCCGACCGAGATGAAGAAGATCGCCGCAAAGACATCACGAAACGGCATGATATTCGACAGGGCGTCAATACGGTAATCAGATTCGCCGATAATAAGGCCGGCAACAAACGCTCCAAGTGTCACGGAAAGTCCGGCAGCGCTGGTGAGCCATGCAACAATCAGGCAGATCCCCGTGATTGTCACAAAAAAAGTTCCCTGCTCCGCTGTTTTGCGACCCTGTACAGGAATGCCGGCACCAGCCAGTGTGCAGAGACCACGATAATAAGAAGTATTACCGCCACTTTCAGGACCTGCAGGGGCAGGGAACTAACAGGTGGGCTGCCTGTCCCGATGAGCAACGGGGTGATCAGGATCATCGGTATGATAGCAAGGTCCTGGAAGATCAGTATCCCAAGCATGGTCCTGCCGGACAGGGTCTCGATCTCCCCACGTTCCTGGAGCACTTTCATCACGATTGCGGTGCTGGAAAGCGAGACCAGGAAACCAAAAAACACTGCTACGTTAAACTCCCAGCCTAACCAGTAGGTAATTGCGGCGATTGCTGCAATAGTCGTGCAGACCTGGATAATACCGCCGATGATTAATTGTTTTCCAGGCTCCGGGAAGTTTTCGGAAAGAAAATTCAAGCCCGATGGTGAAGAGGAGGGGAATAATTCCAAGCTGGCCGAACATCTCAATGTTCGCCTCATCCTGTATCACGGCAAAACCAAAAGGCCCAAGCAGGATACCGATAAGGAGAAAACTTACGATACTTGGTATTTTGAAGCGGTTCCCAAGGTAGAGAAGGAAGATCGCGAGGGATATAACGATGACCACAGCTAGCATTATATCCATGTATGGCTCCTCCTGCAACGGGACAATTTTTGTGCAGTACTAATTAATGTACCGAAGCGGGTTAAATGGGTTTCACCGTTTTATCCACAGGTCTCATTCGAAAGGAATCTTATGTCAAGTCCTGGCGACCGTATAGAATATCCCGGCACGATCGAGAACGGTTGGCCGGGATCTGAAAAGACCAGACGAGCGGATATATGACAAGGGGAGATGAGGTGATGGAAATTTCCACGTGTCAATGGAATTTTAACCATCGGAATTTGCACCGGACGTCCCTTGTGCTAGCTGTAAATTTTTCGGGGTCTATACCCCGAATGCCGGGCGAGGTAACTTGTGGGACTGGTAACATGGTATATTCATCGTTGGATGGGCTACCGGTAGGTGCCACAGGATATCAAACAGGAACAATTAACAACGTTTTAATATCGTGATGTGGCTATTACCGATAGGACACTCGTGAAGATCCATACCCGTACCCTGGTCATCATCGCCTCGACGGTGTTGATTTTAATCATCGCGATGCTGTTTCTAGCCCAGTTCTATATTCTCCAGTCATATGTCCAGATTGAGCAGAAGGAGTCTTTTGTCAACGTGAAGCGGGTGACCAGCCAGATTGATTTTGAGAAAGAAAAACTGGGGGAAAGCACCCGCGACTGGGCCGTGTGGGATGATACCTATGCATTCGTAGAAGACCAGAATCCTGCTTATATAAGCAGTAATCTCAACTATGGGGAGTCATTTGAAAATATTCGGGTCAATGGCGTCCTGTACTATAATAATTCCGCAGATTACGTGTACGGGCGATGGTATGACCTGGAGAAGAAGACCGAGACCGATGTTCCGCAGGGGATACCCGATTATTATTCGGGCCATCCCGGGTTGCTGAAGAACTTATCCAGTGAGGGGGGGATGCAGGGGTTTATCCTGCAGCCAGAAGGGCTATACCAGGTTTCCATGCACCCGATTCTTAAGAGCAACGGAGAAGGGCCCCGCCGGGGAACAATTATCCTGCTCCGTTCCTATGATGGACCCCGGGTCACCGCGTTGCAGGACCGGGCACATATACCGGTGAAAATGGTCCTGCTCGATAGTCAATGGCTGAGTACGGACCCGGTAGTACTGCAACTGACTGCTCCGGGTGCACCGGACATTATTAGCCGGGTCCACAATTCGTCAACGCTGCTCAGTACTACTCTGATCAACGATATCGAGGACAAACCCATTGTCCTCCTGAAAGTGACAACCTCCCGGAGCGTGTACCAACAGGCCATTGACACGGTTTCGTTTTTTCTCGTGGCATTCCTGATTATCGCCGTCATCTTCGGTGCTGTTACCGAACTGCTTATGCGCAGGTATATCGTTAACCCCCTGGCAGATCTGGACGCTGCGATGAAGGTGATCGGGCAGAAACGCGACCTTTCAGAACGGTTGCCGGTCAACGGTGATGATGAAATTGCATCGCTGAAACGTTCGTTCAATACGATGCTTCAGGAATTACAAAATAGCCAGGCCCAGTTAACTCAACAGGGTGTGCAGCTGGCAGAGGCAAACCGTAAGGCCAACCTGTACCTTGACATCTATCTTGATGTCCTGACGTACGAGATCATGAATGCGTTCTTTTCCCTGAACGGGTATGCAGATATCTTAAAGGATGGCGTAGGAGAGAAAGAGAAGGGTTATACCCTGCGGATGATTGAGATCCTCAAAAAGAGCCAGAATGTTATCCACAATATCGAGACCATCTCTGCCGTCTACAAGCACCCGCCGGAACAAAAACCGGTGAACCTTAAAGATCTGGTCACCAGGGAGGTCACGGCCACCACGGGAACTACCATCCGGTGCATGAATTGTGATGTTGTGGTCCTTGCTGATGGGATGCTCCAGGTAGTTTTCCAGAACCTCTTCTCGAACAGTATAAAATACGGTGGCGTTGAAGTCATTATTGAGGTAAGCGTGGACGAGCAGCCGGAGGGGATACTCCAGGTATCGGTAAGCGATACCGGCAGGGGGATCCCTGACGAGATGAAGCCGGGTATTTTTGATCGTTTTATGCAGGACTCGCACAAGCGCAGCAGTTACGGGCTGGGGCTGCACATCGTTAAGATGCTTATCGAGGCATACGGTGGCAGGATCTGGGCGGATGACCGGGTCCAGGGTCATCCGGAGCAGGGCGCAGCGATCCGTTTTACGTTGAAAAAAGGATAAGCGAGGGCGTTATCAGATCACGTATCCTCTCGATCCTGCGGTACAGGGTTAAACCGTTCTTTCCTCCCGTTCCTTCAAAATAGTTTCATGCAAAAATGATTGCGACCCGTATGGACGAAAATGGACGCTTTTTGGTGCCTGGGAACCCTCTGGTCCTGTCACTCTGCCCAGGAGTTATCCGTTCTGATGGTTTCGCATTGTGCCAGAGGGAGACGCACGACGAAATTCCCGGGAATTTCCACCAATATCCGGGCCAGAGACAAATGAATTTGTGCAGACATTCTGATGATGGGCCGATCAGCTACCGGAAAGGACCGGCGGTGCACCATGGGTCGCCCGCTCGTTTCACCGCCCCGCATCCTTGTTACGTTGCAGGTTCCGCTGCCAAATTCAAGCAGATTCTACCATAAAACGTACAGAATTGGGATCATACGTTTGGATCCGTATTCACGGGGAACATCGTATTGTTCCCATTCTACTGAAAATTAGAGAAATATCTTTCGGTACCAGCCCGGGAAAGATACGGTAAAGGCCTGGCACCGATCATGAATCCATCGAGTAAAATGGGCCAGACAAACACGAACGGCACAGGCAGGTTTTGAGGCCTGTTACGAAAAAGGCACCAAGAGCGAAGTTACACGTAAGGTTTGGAGTTTTAAAAAAAAATTGCCCGGCAGGGAAAACAGATCTATGCAGAGAGAACTGATTAAGAGCCAGGAGGACCAAACGGTTCAGAACCGTTATCCCAGCAGTAATCCCATCATTTTGTATGAGTTCCAGCGATATCCCAAAAAAATCCCACCACCACACGGTCTTCTCTGCTGAAAAGGCAGGACATCTCGATACCCGCCTGCGCCGGTTCCTCTATCGCCCCGACCGGCTCGCGGAGCAGTATGTGAAGCCTGGCAACCGGGTACTCGACTTCGGCTGCGGGCCGGGTTTCTTCACCCGCGAGTTTGCAAAGCGGGTAGGGGATAGCGGGAAGGTCTATTCCGTAGACCTGCAGGAGGGGATGTTAGAAGTCCTGCGGGGGAAACTTGAGCCCGAAGGTCTCCTACCAAGGGTCACGACGCACCGGTGCGGGCCTGACTCAATCAACCTCCCAACGGACCTCAACGGGACCTTTGATGTTGCCTTCACCATCTTTGTGGTCCATGAGGTACCCAACCCCGCAAATCTGTTCCGGGAGATCGCAACCCTTCTCAAGCCTGGCGGCCTGCTCTTTTATACAGAGCCCCCGTTCATCGTCTCCGGGAAGGAATTCCAGGAAAACCTTACTCTGGCCGGGAAGGCCGGGTTCCTGCAGGTCGGGAAGCGGTGGTTCTTCCTGAACCGTGCGGCGGTGCTGAAAAACAAGGGATACCGAGTTGATTCTATAACAAAACCGGCATGAGGCCCAAAGGTCACACACCACCGTAAAGAACAACGCATACGTCTACAATAATTCCAATTTGTGGGCAGTGAAGGCGGTTAAATTTTTAGGACATGGACCCCTGGCAAAAAAAGGGGGATATGATTGTTCTCTATGCACTGATCTTTCCCACGAGTTCCCCCTGTGGGTTATAGAGGAACGCAGTATCTCCCCTGTGATTCCAGAAATCAGTGCCCCACGGATAATACAACTCAGTGCTCGAGATCGTACCTTCCTTTCCGAAGTAGACCGTCAGGGTTGAATACGGGTTGAGCACGTAGGTGAAGGTTGACCCGCCGCCCATTGGGTAGTCGATAAAGGTAAGGGAATTTCCCTGTTTGTTCGTTATCTTCCATCCTGTCATGACAACCGGAGTAATTCCTGTATTTGTAATCCTCACGTACTTACCCTGCAGGTTGAGTTCTGCCAGAGAGATTCCCGTCTTCTGATTTGGTACTACACTTCCGGGTGTGGGGGTGTAGGTAGGGACTGCTGTCACCGGTAGTGAAGGTGTACTATAGGGTGTGGACGGGATGGGGGTCGGCTTAATGTTGGTAAAGTAGGTACTGTATGGGAATACAGGCGGTATCGTCGGAATCGGTGTCACCATTACCCCCGGGTTGACCGGCACATAGCCATTGGTATTATAACGCGATGTAGTCGTCTTCCCCCATGCGATAACCTGGTCCAGTGAATCGACCGTAACCCAATTTGCATTATTCGTTGGTGTATACCAGGGTACGGTTCCGGTGGACCCCCAATAACTGCCAGAATGCCCGTCATTTGTCGGCTGCGGCGTTATGTGTGCCCATGGGTCTATACTGGCTCCGAACCAGTCCCCATTATTCGTTGGTGTATACCAGGGTACGGTTCCAGTGGACCCCCAATAACTGCCAGAATGCCCGTCATTTGTCGGTTGTGACGGTATTTGTGCCCATGGGTCTATACTGGCTCCGAACCAGGAATTATCATTACTTGCGGATACGGGTATGGCTGCAAATCCTAAAAGGATGAGGATACCAAATATAAGGCCAATACTGGCCCCTGTACTCATTTTCATTGTAATACCTCGTGTTATTTCAGTTCTGATCTCGCGGGTTTACCGCGATTTTGGCATTATTTGATGCATTCTGTAGGGTCAATTTTCCATTAAGGGTGTCCTGTACGGCGACCAGCATGTCATTCCAGGCCGCATGTGCATCTAAGCAGACATCATCGACTGCGTTGCAAGCCTTTGCTTGTTACGAATTAGTTATTTTTATTTTCAGCTCCTTTTACCCTGATATTTTTTTAAATTTTTATTGTGTATATTATTTTTTTACTGTGTATACTATTTTTTTTGTATACACATCCAGAGATACTTACACTATAGCGTGTAGGTATAAACCCTTTCTCTGTTGTTGCAAAATCCGGGAATCAATCATAAAAATTCCCGCTTGTCTCTGCACCAAAAAATATCCACCAAATCTTTCACAGTCCATCATTCGAGCTTCATCGTATTTCCATTCAAGGAACGTGACTCTTTAATACCGACGTTGCCGGGTATCACGAAAAAAGTCCACGTATGATTGGTGCATGTATCATATAACCTTAAAAGATACATCGGTTGTTTAAAAGACAGGGGCAGCAACAGGGGTCATTACCCCATACCCGTATACGATGTGCAGTCACAAACCTTGTTCAGATGGTAATTACCCGTTGGATTTTTGCAACCATCCCATTTCAAGGGTTAACATAGTCTGCCGGTTTCTCCCTGCTTCCTGGCAGGTCATCACTTTCCTTCCCCGGGACCTTTTCCGGCAGGTACATTTCCGGTAAAGACAAAACAGTGGATATGAACACCTTCTGGGAGGAGCGTTTCTGTGAAGAAGGCAGGATATGGGGCGATACACCCAGCAGGACCGTGGACTATGCGATTGGACTTTTTAATAACGCCGGGGTGCAACGGGTCCTTGTCCCGGGTTCCGGTTATGGCCGTAATGCTGCCGCTTTTGCCCGGGCAGGGTTCTCCGTCACCGGCATCGAGAACTCAGCAACGGCAGTGACCCTTGCGCTACAAAACTCAGAAGGAGTACGGTACCACCTGGGGTCGGTACTTGAGATGCCCTTCGACGATTCGATGTATGATGGCATCTACTGTTTCAATGTCCTTCACCTCTTCCGGAAAAATGACCGGGCTGCATTCCTTGCACGATGCCGGGAGCAACTAAAGGAGGGAGGGGTAATGTTTTTTATCGTGTTCTCCGACCGGGAGCCCAGTTATGGTATGGGCAAAAAGGTAGAGGAGAACACCTTCGAGAGTAAGCCAGGACGCGAGGTCCACTATTATTCGGCAGAGGACCTGGTCTCGGAGTTCCGGGACTTCGAGGTGTTAGAGACAGGCATAATGGAGGACCCCGAAGATCATGGGGGTGAAGGCAGGCACATTCATCAGCTCCGGTATATCTACGCCCGGAACTGAACGCTGGCGAGTACCTGCTGTGTAAATTAGGTGAAACATCCCCGGGAATGAAATCCTGGTGGGGTATCGTGACCCGAATAATAAAACGGGTACAGGACATCGCAAAGGAAAAGGGATATTAGAACCTCCTTTTGCTTCCCGGAAGAAAACAGA
>JAPKXR010000263.1 GCA_026394715.1 Methanomicrobiales archaeon
TACAGATTATGGTGGTTCGGCGATTGCCATATCATTTAGAAATGACGAGATCTCAACATCCTCCCCGGAAGCGAAGGAACTGTTCACCAGGGGACTGGCAAACCTAACACAATATGGCAAGTATAACGAGTCCCTGCACTACTTTGATGCGGCCATCGCCATCGACCCGGATTTTACCGAAGCCTGGATAGCAAAGGGTGTCGCCCTTCACAACCTGAAACGTTACGATGAGGCGATTACCTGCTATAACAATGCACTGGAGATCAGTCCTGGTAATGCCGGGACCTGGCACCTGAAGGGAATGGCGTTCCGTGACTGGGGAAAGAATGAGGAAGCAGCGGAATGCAACAGGAGAGCCGCTGAACTTGATCCCCGGTACGGTAATGGGTAACCCGGGTTCAAATGAGCGCTGGAACAAAACTCGTCACCTACATCGGGGCCGGGCGCAACCGTAACCTCCTTGTCCCCAATGAAAAATATCCCGTTCCCGCGGATAATCATGTACCGCGCTCACTGGAGATCATGAGATCGCGGGGTACCGGAACGGGACGGTCTTCTATACCCTCACGAATTGTTAACACTGTTACCAATGCGGAAGGTGCATGAACCGAAAAATGATAACGTGCATATCATCATCAGGAAACGTTGTCCGGATAAGGTTGGTCTACCTAGATCTCCGGGCTGGAAACCCGGCCCCATGTTTTTTTTCTTGGCCGATTTGAGAATACAATCTATCACCTTCATTATCAGGGGAGTGAAAATAGTACCGGGTTGATTACAGGTGCGGGATTATTGGGTTGATCGTAAACAGGTAACAGGATTTATTGGCTCCATCTTCATCATTTTTGGGGCTTTCCTTCCAATCTACTAAATAAACCTGTTTTTTCTTGGCCAGATACCCGTTTCGCTTGTTGATATCCCCGTGATGGGGAGGCCCATTGCCATTATCCTCATTGCAATGGGCATATTATCGATAACGGCAATAGCATTTGAAGAATATACCATGTTATACGTCAGTGGATTGGTATCTTTGTCTGTCGTTCTGACAACACTCATTATTGTGGAAGCAGGCCTTGTGCTCTTATCTGAAATTCTGCCGAAGGTATCTGTGGTCGTCAATTATCTTTTTGGGTATGATTTCGGCTGGATATTTTTATTTGCCGGACCTGCTTTCTTACTGGTTACAGCCAGGATGGAGGATTGATATCATCGTTACCCGGGCGGAGAAATAAAACGGGTCCGGTAAGGAGTCCCCCATCCATTGATCATATCGGAAACAAACGGGGTAGATCAGGGACTCCGTGGGTATTCATCGATTTTTGTCAGGATCACGTCGCCATTTAATCTGATGAATGTGACGTTTCCTACGGTTCCTGAGTCTATCATTGCACCGTTCGGGACTTCCATGATGCGGGCTTCGTTCGAATTGTAGACGGCCAGGGTCTGGACCCCGGACGGGTCAAAGATCCTGCAGACTGCGTCGGGAGCACACACGATGATCGAGCCGTATGGCAGCTCGTTATTGCCTGCCGGGGTCCCGTGCGGAACAATCCGCAATTCCCCCTCCAGCATGACCGGGGTGAGAGATTTGTTTACCACAAGATCCGGCAATGCAAGGCGGGACCAGTTGATGTAATTCCCTTGTGCCGGGTTGGCGGGAATTTCCGCGATCAGTTCGACAATACTATCGGCATCTGCCTGGAGGTTTTCGTCGCGTGATTCGACACTGACCAGGTATTTGCCTGTATTGAGGTGTGACGTATCGATAATGACGGAGTACCGGTTGACACCAAAGGGACCGTGATCCACGAGGGTGGTCCCCTCGTCCGCTATCTCATGAGACCAATCATAAATTTTTGGTGTCGGATGCATATTCACCGTTCCAACCGAGATCGCAAGCGGAGTCCCTACCGACAGGCTCGTGTTGCCACGGACGACCAGCGTTCCCGGCTTGACGGGACTGATGGGATCGATCGTAATCCAGCCGTCTACCCCGTTGAGGAAATATATTTTGGCGGAATCTCCGGCTGCCCTGATGCCCTGTTCGAGGTAGTCTACCTGGGTGGTGGGATACATTCCCGGATCTTTTAAGTGAGCCAGGAGTGGGGTTGTATTTCCGCTTTTCGTCTCGATCGCTTCACTTCTGTTCGAGTCCCAACTAATCGCAAAATGATCCGGGGGAAGAGGGTACTGCACGAGGACCGCCGAGGCGTAGGTCCGTGACAGTGCGTCAGTTTCACGGGAATCAAAGGTAACCTGGAATGTCCTGTCCGGCATGACGGGGATACTTGTTGTTGTGATAGTGCCATTCAGTACCCAGACCTGCACCTTTGTTATTGAGAGGTTGTCCACCGTCCCGTTGATGGTAAACGGCGCTCCGCGTAACACGTCCAGGGATGACCGGGTATCAGGCCCGGATGCGGGAGTATTTGCGGTCATCACCGGGACACCGATCCCTGGCACCGGAGAGGACGCGTTTACCGGGGGTGTCGTCGTTGTTACTATCCCGGCAGGTGTCGCGATCGTTGATGGAGGTGCCGGATACGATAACGATGGTGGACTAAAAACGCCCGCAGGAATAATGTAGAGATTTGAGACAGACCTCTCTTTTGACAACATCGTTCCGCACAACAAAACGAGGCCGATAATAATTATCAATCCAATGATACAAAGCCATTTTTTGCTGGGGAGATGCATAGGGACATGATCGGTTCACAATCATGATATTGTTTCCCTATGTGTGGAAAAAAAGGCCGTAATTTTACCCTGGCTGGTGTTGCACTTTTTCAGGCAGACCAGGCCAATCCGCCCGTATCAAGTACCTGGTTGATATCCGTGATATCCAGTTGATCAAGCTGTAGCACCAGGGCCACTATCACCACCACGAGGATTATCACGAGTGTGATAACGATCAGGGCCACGGCGAATAGAATGAACAGGACTACGGGGAGCATCCGGATCTCGCAGAACGCGAATCTCCCCTGGATTCATCTTTACCGCCACGTTATATGCATCGTACATTGCATGAGCCACACGATGAGGCCGGGGACTCCTCGTTTGACTCCTTACCACAGTGCGGACAGATCTCGTGCATGTTCAAGCGGGTACTCTTACGGGAGATTGATCCCACGCAAGACAAAACGATTCCCTGGATAGAAATCTGGCGTTATATTTTACCATTTGACCCGTCATCATCATGTTCACCTCCCACACGCTACATCCTTATCCGTTATCCATTCTAACCTTGCACCATGGACACGGTCATCGTTCAGATCAGGAAAGAACTGGAAGGACATGCAGACCCCGAAATTCGGAAAAGCTCGCTCCGTTTTTTTAAGGAGCAGATCACGTGCTACGGGATGAAGTCCTCCACCGTGATGGTAATTGCGAAAAAGTACTGGAAAGAGGTGAAAGGGCGTCCCAAAGTGGAAATATTCGGCCTGTGCGAGGAATTGTATAAATCCGGATACCTGGAGGAGTCATTCATCGTTTCGAACTGGGCCTATGCGCTCTCCAGTCGGTACGAGCGGGAGGACATTGCCGTATTTCGGCACTGGATTGATACCTATATCACCAACTGGGCATCCTGTGACGGTTTTTGCAATCACGCCATGGGCAACTTTATCGAACAATTGCCCGAATATGTTGAGGAACTGAAACGCTGGACCGGGTCCAGTAACCGCTGGATGCGGCGGGCAGCAGCGGTCTCGCTGATCGTTCCGGCAAAGCACGGGAAATTCCTGGATGATGCAATCGGGATTGCAGACCTGCTGCTGACCGACAACGATGACCTCGTACAGAAAGGCTACGGGTGGCTGCTCAAGGAAGCGAGCCGGAAGCACCAGGGTGCGGTGTTTGATTACGTGATGAAGAACCGGAAGGTCATGCCCAGGACAGCACTCCGGTATGCCATTGAACTGATGCCAAAGGACAAAAAAGCAGAAGCCATGAAGAGGGACTGAAAGGTGAACGGGGGATGAAACAGGTATTACTGGTTATTGACGTCCAGAACGAGTATTTCACCGGGAAACTGCCGGTTACGTACCCGCAGGGTAGTCTTGAAAACATTAAAAAAGCCATGGACCAGGCATATGAGTCCCACGTGCCGATCGTCGTGATCCAGCATGCAAGCCCCGCACCGGAGGCAGCGACATTCCGGAAAGGTACGCCCGGCTGGGAACTCCATCATGAAATTAAGTCCCGCCCATATGATATCCTGGTTGAAAAGATCCTGCCCGGGAGCTTCACCGGGACCTTCCTTGAGCCGTGGCTGAAGGATCAGAACGTAACGACTGTGACCATCGCAGGCTACATGACCCAGATGTGCTGTGACACGACCGCACGGCAGGCATTCCACCTTGGTTATGCCGTGAACTTCCTTTCCGATGCCACTGGTACCCTGTCGGTGACCAACGATGCCGGGACGATCCTTGATGCCGATCTCCACCGTGCGATTCTTGTTACCCAGCAGATGCGGTTCTCGCGGGTACAGAAGACCGACGAATGGATAGAGGGGTTACCAGGGTGCTGATTGTTCCCGGGCGCACCCGGAACAAATACGGATAAACCCAATTACACTTCCCCGCATGCCAGCAGGGTGGATGTTTCCTATTGGATTACATACACCTGGAGCCCTGCTATTGCATCGGGATTGATGGAAATCCGCCCCTCTGATACCGGTCCCAGCAACCCTTTTTCTAAAAGGACTGCCCTTGCCTGTTCCAGGGATTTCACCTGCAGCGTGATGGATGAGACTGCATTCCGGTCGGATTTTTTCAGGTGGACCGTGACCCCGTTTCCCCCGTCCCGGCGTTCAGGTACCCCTCCTTCGGCCCCGGGCAACAGTGCCTGCCATTTCTCCAATACGGACGGGTCTGCATAGTCTATGGTGATCTCCTTCATCCTGAGTATACCAAGGGGCCCTCCGTTTGCTGAGGCAAGCGAATGTTCCATCCGCTGGCGGAACCCGGTCTGGTTGAAGGTATATTCACAATAAAAAATCATCGAACCTGGCATCATTTCACTGAGTTCGAGGTTGTACCAGAGGGTTGAAGGCGACCCGTTCTGCGTGATGTTAAACGGAATAATAGCGCCGTGGGGGGCCCGGTTTGCATCGAGGACCTTTACTGTTGATTCAAGGGGGGTAAGCGACTGGAACGCGACCCCGACGATCCCGTTCCCCTCCGGGACCAGGCCCTGTTGTCTCATCTCCTGCGAACTGTTCAGGAGCTCCATGTTCACATTCCCAAAGGATACCCCGCCGGTAGAAAAAGGACCATAATTGACCATCGGCCACGCCACAGGAAGTCCTAGTTCTCCATTGAAGAGCTGGTGTACCCGCCCGGGGTCAGGTACCTGGACCATGAGGTGATCGACCTGCCGGATTGTCGGGGGCAGTTTCCCGGCTGTTGTCTCGGTGGGGCCCGCGTCTTTTAAGCAGAGTGCCAGGCAGATGGCCACGAAGAATATTCCAATTAATATACCGGCTTCGAAATATTTTACCATTGTCAATTGTCTATTTCGAATCATGAAACAGATAAAATTTCTCATTGGTTCGTCCCCGGATGATCGGGTACCTAATGCCAGTAGTTTCTGATGTAGAGCTCGTGGTCACGTATTACCGGCGTTAAGAGATAGAGGATTGCAGGAACGAACACGATACTGACGACCACGTTTCCTGCCAGCCAGCTATAAAAAACCGGCATGACCTCGCTCCATGGGACTACACCTCCAAGGGCAAGGGTTACCGAACCCCAGGTCGCACCCACCACATTATTGATAACGACTCCGAAAATCACGAGGACCCCCAGGTCACGCCTGCTCCTCTGGCCCGGGTCGCAGGCAAAATAACGGAATGCCATGAGCGGGATGATGACCTGCCAGAAATCGGCCAGGGACCAGTACAGGTTGACGTCAGGGGGGATTCCCCCGAGAAGACCCGCCCCGATATAACATCCCAGGTACGCCGCAACAGCACCGTACATGCCAAACCACAGGGCAAAGACAACCATCAGGGCAACAACGAAATAAAACGAGGAAACCCCCGGGGCCATCTCGAAGGAGAAGACTACGAATTTTGCAACCAGGGCATTAATGCAGACCAGCAGGAAAAAAAGTGCGATGTACAGAGGGATCGGGACCTTGTCCTGCCTTGTCTGTTCCGGTAAAGCAACGATATCCGGTCCCACCTGGTTCTCCCGGTAACATATTCCATACAAATACTATATGAGATCATCCCCCCTACAATCTCAATAAATGGAAGTGCCACGTAATTTCGCCAGCATGTCGATAATCAGGAAATGGTCAGGGCAGCCCCTGCCCGGGGCGTTGTTCGTCTCATTCCTGCTGGCGGTTATCATGCTGCCATACTGGTGGCTTGCCGTGCAATGGTCCGGGGATATACTGAAATCCCCCGAACCCCAGTTTACCTTTACTGCCACGACGTTTCTTCTGGTCTTAATTATTGCGGATTCTGTGTTCCTGGTCCGGTATTACCAGCTGGTACGAAAACGGGAACTGGTGGAAAAAGCCGGGGAACTCAGGTGCAGCGAGGAAGCCCTCCGGGTGGCAAATAAAAAGCTCAACCTGCTTTCGGGGATCACCCGGCATGATATCAAGAACCAGCTGATGGCACTGAAAGGTTTTCTTGAGCTGAGTGGGGATGCCCTGGATAACCGGGAACAGCTCGCAGATTTTTTGTCGAAAGAACTGAGGATTGCCGATTCTATCGAACGCCAGATCAATTTTACAAAGGACTACGAGGAGATGGGTATCAATGCCCCTGCATGGCAGAATGTAAATGCGATCATTGCCTCCGCTTCGCGGGAGTTACCGTTAAACGATGTCCTCATCGAGGTCAGACCTGCTGACCTGGTGGTCTTTGCTGACCCCCTGCTGGTGAAAGTGTTCTACAATCTCATCGACAATTCCCTCCGGTATGGCGGGGATACGATGACGATGATCAGCCTTGACGCAGAGGAACAGGACGGCGCACTCCTGGTGATCTTCGGGGATGATGGCGTTGGTATCAGTGCCGGGGATAAAAAAAGGCTGTTCTCCAAGGGCTATGGGAAAAATTCCGGTCTTGGCCTGTTTCTCACCCGGGAGATCCTCTCAATAACCGGGATCACGATTACGGAAAACGGGACGCCCGGGCGCGGGGCCAGGTTTGAGATACTCGTTCCTCCCGATAAATTCCGGGTTACCAAAAAAGAACCCTGGTGTCCCAGCTCAACCGTTCACCCATGATTACCATTCGGCATCATAATGGGGTATGAGTGGAAAGAACAGGGGTGCGCTGGTTCCCTCTACTGGATTTTCCAGGACGCCCAATTTTCAGCACCGGCTTTCGCAGGCGAATGCTTTTGCAGGGTCTCCCCCGGATGTTTTGTTGCACTCTTCCACGCACGACATGCAAACGGTATATCCTTCCTGTTTCACCACGGAGCAGGACCCGTTGACATTCTGGCATGATGCGAGGCTCCGGCACTTGTCCCCCAGCTGGTATTCCATCGTGCACATCTCTGCAATGTTTTTGCCACAGCTGATCTCCATGCCATGACAATTTTGTATACCGCATGCTGCCTCCGTGATCACCGCAGTATCGGTATTTTCCCAGCTGATCTGCAGGTCTTTCCATGCGAAGGTACCGCCACCGCCATGGGTCCGCGGGGGTGTTTTTACGATGAGACGGACGGTAACCGGTGGTTTTTCTTTCCCCATGTCATCGGGTGAATATGACCAGTATATCGTTGGGTCGGATGTGTCGATACTGCTGTTATAAGGGGTTACTTTGCTGTCTGTTGCATTCCAACTGATAAAATATCCATAACTGGTGTTCCAGCTGTATACCGCGGCGGCGGATCCCGAATATTGTGGGGTGAGTCCAATCCCGACTGTGGACGACATGAGGGGGCTGTATTTTTCGGGTGAAGCCCGGATTGAAAGGTCCACCTGTCCAGGCGTTGTGAGTGGAACAGCGGTAGCAGGTACTGGTGATGTTCCTATGGTGGTTACCGGAGTGGTGATGGGAAACGTGTCGATTGGCGTAGGTAACGGTAATCCGCCTGGTTTTTCGGATGTGCAGCCGGTGAACAGGATTGCGACAATGAGTACCAGTCCTGTGAGGGCGATGAAGGTTCTCATGATCAGGTGATTTGTCATGCCTTCAAAAAAAGGTATTTCCCGAAAGGCAGGGCCGGTCTCATCTTTTTTTCCCGCCTGGGACATCACCCATTACCTTATGTACCAATACGTGGAGGGTAGGGTACATCTGCCAGGTGATGTGAGATGATGAGGACGAGTCATATGCTGCTCCTGAAGTATTTCCATGATCCGCGGTACTCGTTTTCCCGTATTGAAGTCTCTTATATTGACCGCGGGGCACCCAATGACCGATCATGTGTTACCGGGGACCGGATTGTGCACCTTGATGCGTATTACTTCGAGCGGGAGTCCCCGTTTGGGAGAACGCCCATTCCCTATCACCGGATTACCCGGGTCCTGTATGATGGTGAAACGGTATGGGCCCGCTGAAAAACCCGTGAATTCTGTGTCACCTTCGTGTTTTAAGGCACCATCTTTTTTACCGACAAATGACAATTTAATATGGCGCCTCAGTGGCTTAGTTGGCAGAGCGGCTGACTTGTAATCAGCAGGTCCCGTGTTCAAATCACGGCTGAGGCTTAGATCACTATTTTAGTGATTATGGGGCGTTTTTACTGAAATTAAAGCACTAATTTCACCATTTAACAAATATTTTTGTATTGGGGTTACCGATGGGCCCGAATGAATCTGCAAGATTCATATTTCAGACGCTGCCGGAAAAATAATATACCAAAGTATTTTGGGATTTGAAAATATTCATAACGTGTGGATTGAATATGACAAACAATAGAATTGAGGTTTTTACCGGTACTGAAACGATTCTGCTGCCGGAAAACCACGCTACCACCCCCGGGATGTCACCCTTGCCGATATGCCTGCACCAGCGGGAAATAAACCCTAGCATATGAAAAAACCAGGGAATGTTAAAAAAATGGAAAGGAAAGGAAATAAGTTCGAGGAGACGCTGCCGGTAAAATCACTGGTAGTTGTGTTCTCCTATCATCATAAGAATACGGAGAAGATCGCTCATGTCATCGCAAAAGTCCTTGATGCGCCGGTAAAAACACCACAGCAGGTTAACCCTGAAGAGCTTTTAGAGTATGGTTTGATAGGTTTCGGATCAGGGATATATTCAGCGCAACACCATGAATCCCTCCTTGACCTTGCCGGTAACCTGCCGCAGGCCAATGGCAGGAAAGCCTTCATATTCTCTACATTCGGGGCCCCGTTCGCCTTGTTTAAGGGAGAACGGCTCACGGAATTTGTTCACAACAACCACGGGGCCCTCAGGGAAAAACTGCAGTCCAGGGGTTATTCGGTCATCGATGAATTCGCCTGTGCAGGGTTCAACACGAACAGTTTTCTTACGTATTTCGGGGGACTGAACAAGGGCAGACCCGGTGCAGATGATTTTAGGCATGCGGAAGAGTTTGCAGGGGACATAAAACTGCTCGCAGGTAAGGAGAAGTAGGCACCGGAAAGTAAATGTTCTCGTAACATTGGTGGAATCCTCATGAAAATTAAGGTCTACGAAAAAACCGGGCCAACAGAGGCTCATGTGTTCATCAGGGGCCGGAAAAAGGATGAAAAATAAAAAAGAGCAATAAATACAAGAGGATGACGTATGAGTGAACAATTCAAACCGACAAAAAAGTCATGCCCTCTGCCTGGTACGAGAGACGCATCCACGCAAGGGTGGGCAATCCCATGACGGTAACCATCATCCGTGCGGGAAATACCTGGGATGGTATTGCCGATGTACCGCTCGGCCCTGGGGAAATCCTCATAGAAAATGGGATTATCACGGGAATAGGTAAGTGTGTCCGGGCACCCGCTGGTGCAGAGGTGATCGACCTGCCGGACCGAATGGTGATGCCGGGCCTCATTGACTGTCATGTCCATATCACCTTACGGCCTGAAATGTTTACGAATTTCTGGGCTTATTCAGCAGGTTACAAAGCACTCCTCGGTGCACGAGCGCTGAATGACCTCCTGATGAACGGGTTTACAACGGTCCGGGACTGCGGTGATGCAGATGTCCATGGGTACACCGTCCGTGACGTGAAGCGGGCCGTTGACCAGGGGCTCTTTCCCGGTTCACGGCTGATCAACTCGGGTCACATTATCTCTGCCAGGAATGGTCATATGGATGCCACCTCTGCTCTCTCTCCTGATTGTAATTGCTGGCAGAACAATCTTGCCGATGGACCTCTTGAAATCCAGAGGGTAGTCCGGGAAGAGATCAAGTGGGGTGCCGAATGGATCAAGTTTGCGGCATCTGGTGGCTTTTCGACTCCTGCAGACGATCCTGTTGATGTGGGGTATACCCCGGAAGAGATGGAGTGTCTTGTCGCAACTGCCACACAATACCACCGGCCGGTAGCCGCCCATCTTCACGGTGATGAAGCGGTCCGGCTGGCGGTTCTTGCCGGTGTACGGTCGGTTGAGCACGGGTGCATGGCATCGGAAAAGGTTCTCCGGTTAATAGAAGAGCGGGGGGTCTTCCTCGTCCCGACCCAGTATGCGGGTGTGAGATCAGCCCGGTTTGCGGAGAGCGATGAATACTGGAAATCGCTTGGAAACAATCCATTTATGAGAATGAAGATCCGGATGTACAAGGATGTCCTCCTTGAAAATGCACGCAATCTCGCAGAAAGCAGGATAAAGATCGCGTTTGGCACTGATCTTGGCCTGTTTCCCTTCAGCCTCAATGGTGCTGTCGAGTTTAGCGAGATGGTGGCAAATGGGATCCCGGCCCTGCGTGCTCTCCGTGCCGCAACAAGTGTAGCTGCCGAGATGTTGATGCGGCCTGAACTCGGAACACTCGCACCCGGTAAGACTGCTGATATCATTGCAGTTCCGGGCAATCCGTTCGAGAATATTTCAGTGATGGAGAAGGTTAACTTCGTCATGAAAGCCGGCACCGTCTATAAGTCATGAAAACCGGTCCCCGGGTACGGGGTATTTCCTTTTTTTACCACCAGGTGATCGTCATCAACGGTAGTGCGAATCACCAGGCAGAGGGAGGCCTGGGATACCCTTTCCACCGTTTCTTCAGGTGTCGCGAACAATGTGCATGGCTCGAAAACACTGCAACGTGGGGATCCATCCTTTTTCACGAACATCATGGACTGCCACACGGATTGTTGTTGCTCCATCGTGTAACCCGGTGAGCCGGACGCTCTATTGGCGGGCAGGGAATGTTGGGGACGATTGATGCCAAGGCCTCTTACAACATGGACAACGTGGGATTGGGCCTTTTCCGGATTCAGACATTATTGTAGTGTGGGGGGTAGTATGAACCCAGGGGCGTGAGCCGGGAGAACGTGACGATCCTGATAATACGTTGAAAAATATGGGGTGATGTTGACTGGTCTTCCCATTACCTCGTTTGAGGTTATTTCTCGGTTAATTGGGAGCCGATGTGTAACTCACTTCTTTCGACATGTCAAACAGCCCGTCTACCGATGTCACGTCATGGTACTCCATGTTGGTGCCTGCCTGGGTTCCGTTGCCGGTACTTGCCTGGAGATTTCCATCAACGTACGCCTTAGCGCTACCAATTGCCTGATTATCTATTGTACCCGCTGTCTGGTTAATGCCGTGGGCATCGATCGAATAATCAAGTGATACCGTTGTACCGGGAGAATCTGAAATGGCCCGTACACCGCTGCTGGAACTTGCAGAGACCTCTGTGACGTCCAGTTTGCTACCTGCCTGGACCGTCTCAATCCCAGCGGGTAATGTCGCATCGGTCGTGGCCCCCCATGGGCAGCAACCCGTTGAACTGGTATCCTCTGCTGCCACTGTTTGGACAAGGACGTTTTCATTCGATACCATGCGGCCCCCGTCTCCTGCTTCGAACGTGATAATCCTGTCAGTCTGGAGATTTTCCTGCCCGTTGACCACGTTAACGGTACTAATCTGCGTAGTCTTCGTGTAATTTGTCTCACCATTCATTGCGATCGTGTTATCAGAATATGCAATCGTATTAACCTGCCCGCTACCGGTGCCCTGCTGAAGAACGAGTTCAGACTGTGACTGGAATATTCCAATAACACTTGCTGAAGTCGTCGTAGTAATATGAGAATTTTCATTCCCAGCCGGTACAGTACGAGCCGCCATGGCCGGGCCGGTGACTGCCGTGAATACCAGCACCGCTATGATAATTACCCATACCGATACTGTTTTCTTCACCGTTGCCACCTTGATCGAAAATGTTGTAAGCATCGGGATTTTGCTATGTAAGTATATAACATTAATGTAACCGGAGAGCTAGAATAATCCCTAAATCTGAAGGAAAATTTATTTAGACCAAAAATTCGTGGATATTTAGATCAACGAACACATTGTATCCGGAGGGTTCTAAGTTGTTTGCCATGCCATGGTTTCCTATCGGGTGTTCTGTCTTGGTTCACCGTTCATGGGTTT
>JAPKXR010000304.1 GCA_026394715.1 Methanomicrobiales archaeon
TTCCCGATCCCGATACCCAGCCGATGGGGATGCTGTAGTCGATCGTTCTTATCGCCTCGAGAGGGCTTCCCGGGGCAACAGTCCCTCGCGATTGGACATTTACGAATTTCATCGACGTGATATATGCATTGGCGGGTACGGTCGCGGTAAAAGCCTGGGTTGGGGTCTGTGAAAGGGTAACCCCCTGCAGGGTGCTGCCGCTCCGTGTTTTGTATGCGTAGACGTTATTGTCGGAACTCTTCGTCGATGCGCTCGTGCCGATGGTGAAAGTGCCGTTGATCAGCGGAAATGCTCCGGCGCCGGAGGAAAGGGTCAGGTTTCCGCTCTTGCTCAGGGTGGTGCTCGATGCCAGGCCCACTGGTAAAACATTTGAATTTATTGTAAAACTTGGTAAGGTGGCAGCCATTGTGAAGGTGATGGTCGAGCCGCTCTGCGTGTAACTGGTGTATTGTCGGGGTGCATCCTCAGAGCGGATTTTCAGATAACCCGAGGTTGGGATCGCCATGCCTGTGGGAACACCGCCCGGAAACTTCGCGTGAAGGGACACAGTCCCATTCGGGTCTGTCGTCGTCTTGAAGTAATAGGGATAGATGTCTAAATGAAACGATCCTTCGCTGCTCATGGCAAAGTTATGATTATGAATGGCCTCCATCCTGTTGTCCTTGGCATCCTCATTGCCCGCATTGCGAAACTCACTTGCCGCATATCTCATGCCCGCCTCGGCCAGATAATATGCCTTCGTTGCGCTGGTCGAAGCCACCTGGCTGAATGTGGAACTCGACGTCAAAGACAGCATGGCTGCCCCGAGGACCGAAAAGACCACCATGGTGACAATCAAACCGAACAGGCCCAGGCCCTGTCCCTGATCAGATCGGCCAGGTAGGGTCCACCGGCATAATACATCTTGACTATCAACCTGCCTCCAGCCCAGGACGAAAGATACCGATCCCGGAATTCCCTTAGGAGCAGCACCATCGGATGGTCGGGATAGCCGAAGGCAGCGGTGGCCACAAAGCATGTTGTTTGCGGATTCGGCTGTGTCGTCGAGGTAGAGCCGCCGCGGTTGGCGTTGTTACGGGGGGTGATGTCCGTGGAAAACGTGACATTGTTGCCGCCGTCCGGGCGTGTCAGAATTAGATTCACACCGACAGTTGACAGCAGGGAAAAGTCATCTGTGCCCTGCACCCAGGTCTGCGTTCCTTTCCTATACGTCAGGGCAATACTGCTTACATTATCAACCAGGGCGTCGCCTCCTGACGCGTTTCCTCCAACGGCAATTTTGATAGTGTGGTCCGTGGTATCCAGATAGAGAGTTTCCTGTGTGATGACGCCGCCGGATAGCCGATTGTAGGTGACCCGGGTTGGGGATGACCCCACCGTCGTTACATCGAGAACCTCCATGAATGTCCGATTCAGTCTGGACATAGCCAGTTGGGCCTTTTGACTGACGTCTGCGTTGTCCCTCGCAAACATGTAACCCCGGATTCCCGCAACAATCCCCATTCCTGCCACGCTGGCCATGATCCCGATGAGAATAAGCGAAACGATGATCTCGATGAGGGTGAAGCCCGCTTCTTTTCTCATATTCCTACTCTGGAATCTCATCTTTTACCCTACTTGGTGTAAAGGGTTGTCAGAATCTGACTTCCCTGTTTAATGCTAACTCTCAATATCCTGTTGTTGCCTGTGGTATCGGCAATCGGGAGCGTGCTGCCGTCGGAGTTTAAGAGAATA
>JAPKXR010000203.1 GCA_026394715.1 Methanomicrobiales archaeon
ATTCATCAAGGATCATTTCCTTCCGCAACCGGCTGATCCATGGGTATGCAATCATATCAGACGAAGTCGTCTGGGGTGTACTTGAAACCAACCTTCCCGTGCTCACTTGCGAGGTTACGAATCTGCTGGAAAAAAGCGAATGATTCGTCATAATCGCTAACTTTTTTGTGTACTATTTTTTCGTAAAAATTGGTTCATGTCAATGGGATTGGGTAAGATCATACCAGGTAAAATAAATTGTAACCGTCAGGGAATCAGTCCAATAAAACTCTAGGCTACCAAGTTTTAGGATTACCTCGTTTGCACTGAGTGGCGACAGTCCTGACATAATGGATAGAATTCCTCCTAATTGGTGGTATCCCAACCCCCCCTGACCCGCGAACTTACCGTTCCCAAAATTCCCCCTTGATAAAGAGGTCTGGTACCATTACCACCAGCAGGAGGCCAACCCCGCGAAAGACCGCATATTCGGCACCTTCGTCGACGGCGTCTTCACCCTGGAAGAGTTCCGTGGCCGGGGGGCTTGCCCGGCTCGTCGTGCAGGCATAAAATCGACACCTACGGGTATGAAGAGCTGTACATGCATTCGACCCTGCAATTGATCAGCTTCTACAAAACGTTCGGGGTCGTTCCGATCCCCGAGGACCAGCTGCCGGGGATGATCAGGGAACGGTCCCTGTTCCGCTTCGGCGAGATGGCCGGGTGCAAACGGTCTGCCCGATGCGGAGGGGGGCTGGTGGGTGAATGGTGTTGGAGTGGCGTTTGGCCGCGAACCTTTAGAGCCTCTCTGTATCGAGTAACCGGGCCATGTGAACCACCCTCAGGATGACTACCCTGGAATCGATTATCTTGAAGATGATGCGATAATTGTCGTAGAGAAGATGGCGATAGTTCGTCCCAAGCAGTTCGTTCTCAGGCACGATCGGACAACGCAGCGGGAAGATCTCGAGTCTTCCGATCTGCTCTTCAAGATGCAGAACTAGGGAGTTAGCCGCGTCAATAGTATCCTGGGCGATATATTCCCATATCTCCTCAACATCCGTTTCAGCAACGGCGGTGATCTCAACCTGAAATTTTCCTGGCACTTTTTAACTCTTTCACAAACTCCCGAGCTGAACGGGTCCGTCCGTGTTCTACATCCTGTTCTGCCGGGGCGAGCAGCTTTGCCAGGTTCCCAGCCTGGAGGTGTTTTTCGTATACTTTTACGTCCAGCAGAACGGAATCCGCCCTGCCATTAACCGTGAGAATAATCGGGCGACCTGTGGTATGAAGTTGGTCAAGAATATCGCGGGTGTGACGTTTAAGGTCCGTAACAGAGCGAATGTCTTCGGATGGGCTTATCTGTGACATATCGTATTTCCTGTTAAGTATGATTAATCATTGAATATAGCACTATTTATGGTGTCTGAAAAATTGTTCTTGCCGTAAGACCGGGATATTACACCCGTTAATAAAAGCTGGGGATTCCTTGGTCTGGTACCACTACCACCAGCAGGAGGCCAACCCCGCTGAAAACCGCATATTCGGCACCTTTGTCGACGGGACGAATTGCCTGCCGTTGCGCTGGTGCCGGCTGCACCCCGACGGGCACGAAGTCGACGGCGTCTTCACCTGGGAAGAGTTCCGTGGTCTTGGCCTTGCCCGGATCGTCGTGCAGGCATGAAATTGACGCCTGCGGGCATGAAGAGCTGTACATGCATTCGACCCTGCAACTGATCAGCTTCTACAAAACGTTCGGTTTTGTCCCCCTCCCAGAGGACCAGCTGCCGAAGATGATCAGGGAACGGTCCCTGTTCTGCTTCGGCGAGATGGCAGGGTGCAATGTATGCCCGATGCGGAGGGCGGCCGGTGGGTGAATGGTGTTGGTGCGGCATCCCAACCCCACTTGGTGTTGGGCGGGTCATGCAGTGATTGAAATCAAGATAATACCGCCTGTGCCAGATAAGGGACGGTCACCAAAAAATTTTCTGTTGCAAAAGAATTATCGCTCCTTGTGTAATACAGTACAGTAACATGGCGCGGATGTCTTTCCCATGCTGGTAAAATTTGAAATTTATTCTGATGGCAAATACTGGTGCGGCCGGGGCATTGGCGTCGATATTTTCACACAAGGGAAAACTCTTGATGATCTGATGGCAAATATCCGTGAAGCCGTCGAGCTCCATTTTGAAGAAGAACTGGAAAAAGGGGAGAGTATCCGTATCCTCTCAATATCTGAGACCGAGGTAGGTACTGTTGCCCGGGCTTCCGGTTGTTAGTGGAAAAGATCTCATAAAAGTCTTTTCAGGGCTTGGTTATCGTCTTGTCCGGCAGCGGGGCAGTCATGCCCAACTTAAATGTATCACACCTGCCGGAGAACATTCTATAACAATCCCCATGCATGACGAGATTGCACCCGGTACATTGAACGATATACTTTCGAAAGTTGCGATCTGGAAAGGAATATCAAAAGATGAATTGATCCGGATGCTTTAGTAGCTGACGAATCAATGAAACAAATATTACCTCATGGAACGGGTCCTGTTCTGCTTCAGCGAGATGGCGGGGGGCAACGTTTGTCCCATGCGGAGGGCGGCCGGTGGGTGAGCACGTCACATATTGTTATGCACCGGTTGTTCCCGCAAATGATACCCCTGGTAACGACAAATGGTATGAGGGGCATAAACGGAAATCAGCAGTACGAAACGGCATAGTTGAAATCAGTGTCGAAATAGGGATATTCGGTTACAATAACATTGGATGCAGATCTGCCTCCCGTTCGTTGTATTGTCATCGACAACATCATCCCATCTCATTTAATTGGAAAGCGCCGCCACCAATAGCGAAGATCCTGAACCGTAATGAGAATTCTTTTTCGTACATGCCCACGGTCATTTTCTTGCCGGAAGCCCGGGGTTAACAGAAAAAATGATTATGTACCCGCAATACCGGGGAGACCAGCTCCCTATGAGGGCACAGGCACGGGCACCCTTCAGATCCGGCGAAATGGCCGGCATATATGCCAATTTCCTGGTCACGGGTCATCTCTATTGTGGGAGTCCTAACGAATAGATTATGCCACCCCAGGTTACCTGTGCTACTTCCGCTGAAACTGTATCCCCGGAAAATGCTGTTGCAGTTCCCACGATGCCTGCGGATAATTGCGAATGAATTTTATACAATCTCAATAACGAATTCTTTATGAAAAGTTCTGGTGCACAAATTCATCCTGTACTTATTATCCTTGTTATCCTCGTTGCCGTTGTTCTTGCGGGCTGCATCTCATCGGAAAAAACCGGTACTGATTCCGGAACCCTGTCTATACAAAAACCCGGTAATGAAACAGTCCGGATAGGTGCGATATATAATCTCGAAGGATCCGAGGCCACGTTTGACGTCCCCTCAATGCAGGGCGCAAAACTCGCGGTGAAGGAGATCAATTTACAGGGAGGGATCAAGGGGAAGCCTCTTGAACTCGTACTCATAAATGGGAAATCCAATACCAGTGCGGTTGTTGCAGGGGCCCATGAACTGGCAGGTTCCGGGACAATCCCCGTCATTATCGGGTTGTCAAACCCTGATCATGCCCTTCCTGCAGCACGGGCCGCCGCATCGCAAAACGTCTATTTCGTCACATCAGGTGCCACGTCCCCCCGCCTTCCCCAGCAGGTACCCGGCTACCTCTACCTTGCCTGCATGGGCGATAATACCCAGGCAGCTGCCGGTGCCGAATACGCTGCCGGCATCCTGAAAGCGAAGAATGCGTACATCCTCTACGAATCCGATAAGCAGTACCCCACGCTCCTTGCCGGCTATTTCATGACGCGGTTCCTGGAACTGAACGGAACGGTGCAGAAGGTGGACATGTTCCATAGCACGGACACCGGTTTTTCATCCCAGGTGGCGAACCTCTCCTCCCTGTTCCCGCAACCGGACATCATTTTTGTCTCAGCTGAGGCATGGGCCGATGCGAAGCCGGTAATCGGGGAGGTCCGGAATGCCGGGTTTACGATGCCAATCATGGGAGGAGATGGTTATGATGCCCCCATGCTCCTCACGGGTGGCGCAGCGGGCGTTGATAATGTGTACTTCACGACCCATACCTGGTTTGACCCTGCAACAACAAATAAAAAACAACAGGATTTCATGGCACGGTACGAGCAGGAATACAACAGTTCCGCGGTCCCATTTGCCGGTCTTGGGTACGATACCGTGATGATTGTGGCAGAAGCTGTCCGGAGTCCGGGGTCACCTGCCAGGTTCTCTGAAGGGATGGCAAATATTACTCACTATACCGGCGTAACCGGCAACCTTACCTATACCGGCAATTCCCATATCCCTGAGAAAATGGTCACCCTCATGAAAATTCAGAACAGTACGCTCGTGCATATCGGGGATTTTATGCCGGTGAAGGTCCCGTCCCCCTGACAGGGAGGACCTTCCCGGAATCACAGGGGGTCAGTTGATCCTGAGCCGCTGCCCGTTCCTCATCGGATGGACATCCTTATTGAGCGTGTACCCAAGATCGCCGGTAAACGTGGCGTAGGTTGCCGCCATCTTCAGGTCTCCATGAGCGGGGATGATGTGTTGTGGTTTCAGCATCTGGAGAAATTCGTAGTGGTCTTCCCGGTAGGCGTGGCCGCTCACGTGCAGGTCTTCGAATACCCTGGCACCAACTTTCAGGAGGGACTGCTCAATCCGGTACCGTTGCCCGACATTCATCGGGTTTGGGATGACATTTGCCGAGAAGATCACCTTGTCACCATTACTCAGCAGGTACGGTGTATCTCCCAGCGCGATGCGGGTGAGGATCGATCCGGGCTCACCCTGGTGGCCGGTGACAATCGGCAGGAACTTCTCCTTTCCCTCTTTCATCATCCTACGCATCATGCGATCGGCAGTCCTCCGGTTCCCGAAGACACTTGCCGTCTCAGGGAACGAGACATATTTCATCTGCTCCGCGGTAACGGAATACCTCTCCATCGAGCGTCCGAGAAAGACCGGCTTCCTGCCGATCTCGTGGGCACATTCAGCGATGGTCTTCACCCGGGAGATGTGCGATGCGAAGGTTGATACGACGATCGCATTCTTATCGTCTTCGAAACTGGTGATGACGTCCCGGACAAGGTCACGGGCAATCCGTTCGCTTGGGCTCCGCCCTGAACGATGGATATAGGTACTTTCCACGATTAGGGCCAGCACTCCTTCCTTGCCGATCTGCCGGAACCGGGCAAAATCCGGTGGTCTGCCGATGACCGGTGTCCGGTCAAATTTAAAATCACAGGCGTAGACGATCGCACCATTTGGTGTATGAAGCACCGGTGTTACGGTATCAATAATCGAATGCTGTGTGTGCACGAATTCGAGAACAAGGTTCTGCGAGATCGTGTACTTTTGCCCCGCGCTGAGCGCGTAGAGCTTATTGTTCACGACAAATTTCTTCTCCCCTGAAATCTGCTGTCGGATCAGCTCGACTGCATAGGGGGTCGCGATGATGGGACAATTGTACCGGTGTGCAAGTTTCGGGATGGCCCCGATATGGTCCAGGTGCCCGTGTGAGCAGACGATGGCCTTCACCGTGCCCTCGATCGTTTGCATCACGGTGTCGTCGGGGATTGCCTTGATCTTGATCAGATCAAGGGAATGCATCTCTTCAACCTCCGCATCCTCGTGGATCATCAGCTGGTCCAGGCGGAGCCCCATGTCAAAAATGACAATTTCCTTCCCACAGCGGACGGCGGTCATGTTCCTTCCGACCTCGTCATACCCGCCTACTGCGATAATTTCTATTTCCATAATTGTTGTATCTCCTCGATTTTTTGTCTTCGAATTGGTTACTCTGTTGGAATTATTTCCCCGTTTGTTAATGATATCCCGTGTTATTCTCGCGATTTTTCGTCCGGATTGGCAAGGTCAGGCACGGGCCAGACTAGCCGGGATAAGCCACGGGACCTAAAAATTCGTCATCCAGCACGACCCTGCAGGGAATAATTATAACCCATCCATAATTCCGGGATGAGTGGGGTAAGATCGGTCTCTTACGCTGGCATCCGCAAAGCCGGGGCAGTTCCCGCATTTTTTAGTTCATTCCACCAGTAACATCGGTATATTTCGAGCTGCCGACCGGGTAACCAGGAGGTCACAGGGTTCGTATTGTGATCCCTGGGCCTTCCCTTACCTGTCTATACGGCGCTCCCGGTAATCTGGTGGCGAGTTCTCACCGGTGTACCGGCGAAGCTCTCCCTGGGGCTGTAGGGTGAAATTACCCCACGTTTACGGTAAAGGGCCTTTTCGTAATGGGCCGTCATCACGGAAACGTGAATCATCCAGACCCTGTATTGGCATCAGTATTTCTTCCGGTGCCGAATTACCAGCCCGGGGTATTCTTCCCCCGTCGGCGTGATTCCTGCATAATATTTCCCGGCAGGCTGTTCCGGATTATTGGACGATACCCGGAATCGTGTCTTTGTTAAATGGTGGTGCAAATACATTAAACTTTGGTCTCTCCCAACCATCGAACCGGGACCAATTCTTTGTCCCAGGTAAATTGTATTACCGATCTTCCGGTGGGATAAGATATCCTGCCTGGATTGCCGCTTACAAATTTGTGGCCCGGGTTGGGTCAATGGGGTCACCCGTCGGAATATTATACGCAAAAACCGCTTTGCCTTATGGTTATCCTAACCGGGTGGAAAAGGGATCCGGGTAACTACACCCCTGTTATCGGTTATCGGCTCCCATTTTTTATGATGTAAACGAAAAAAAGAGTTCTTACCCTGCAACCTTACCCGTCCTGCAGGCATCGATCATCTGCTCCAGTTCTTTCGGTTTTTCCACGCCCGCAATTGACAAAAGGGTCCGGCTGCCGGACGAAATGGTCGGATCTGCCGTTAGCAGATCGACTGTTGCGAGACCGAAAAGGCGCTGGAACGGGCCTCTACGGGCGCTGACCCGGTGGACCTGGTCACAGGAAATGCAGGTTATTTTTTTAAGCAGGACCCCGTGGTACCGGGTGATCTGCCCGGCGGTGAAATGGTACCGAATGGAACGGAGGTATCTCCTGGTCCAGGTGAGTGCGAGCAGGATGACCAGTAACGCTGTGACGGAAACGGACAGGCTGGCGACGGGTGGGAATACGATGCTGATTACCATAAGGCATGGCATGACCAATATCCAGACCACGAAAAAGAGGTAGGTCAGGTAGAGGAGTTTCAGCCGTGGTGATGGCAGGAAGATAAACAACGTATTGTTATCTCCCATGTTATCCAAAATTGGCGTGTTGCCTGAAATATTCATATCCGGGACTGCCGACCTCTATTGTTTTCGCCTGATATCGAGGACCCAGTGGTCATAGATCGGGTCACGTTTATTTTCAAAGACCCGCACAGTCCTGCCCCTGGCTTTTACCCATCCCTCGATAATTTTCGCTTCTGTCTCTGTGCCAACGGTGATCAGGGTGGTACTGGAAAGAGCGATCAATTCGATAGTGATCTGTTCCCAGAGTTCCTTGGTAAAATTGTTGATCTCGCCAAACATCAGCCCGAGACCATGCGGGGCGTTACCGGTATACTGGCTGGCAACCGCCGCATCGATCAGCATCGTCTGTTCAGGGACCAGGCGTTTTTTTGAAAACCCGCGCGAAAGGAGCGAGGCATCGTTATCGTACGAGAGCGGGGTGAACCCCAGGTTCCGCAGAGCAACGGCCCCGATACCCGACCCGCAGCAGCAGTCGAGGCATCGACCGGGCTCATCTTTTCCCCAGATATAACTGAGTAAGTCGTTCACCATCGCCTGCCTGTCCGGGTTCTGGTCCTCTAGTGCAGGCCCGACCGTTTTGATGATCTCGAAACTGTAATATTCCCTGACTGCCTCCGCCCATGTCTCACGTTTCTCCTGCCAGATCTCCCCTGCGGTCTCTTCAAACCGTTCAACCAGGGCGGCGTTTGGTTTTCGTGCAAGGAACGAGCCCACGTTCCAGCGGAACCCGTCCCCGATGGCAAACGCAATCGGTTCATCTTTTTCATCGACCAGGAGCCGCCCCTGGTCACCCTGCGCCGCGATCAGGATATCTGTCCACAGGTCATCGGACAGGTCGGCGAAGGTAGGCTCCACGAACCGGAAGCCCTCGATCCCAAGAATTAATTCTGCTTTCATTGAAACAGTACCGCCTTCGTTAAGCTCCATATTTATGCGCCTTGTTGATCAGGTCTTCGATGATCGGCATCAGGTCACACCCGTGGAGCCGGTGTAGTCCTCCTTCGGAAGCGGCATACTCGTCAAAATGGCACACCCGGTCCACCCTGACACCGTCACCCCGGATCACGAGCGGGACGGGGTCAGCACTGTGGTCTTTTATCGTGCAGGGGGTACTGTGGTCTGCACACACGACCAGCAGGCAGTCCGGTACTTCGGCAAGAGGTGCAATCGCGGCATCGATCCGTTCGATAAAGGCGGCTTTTTCTCTTGCGTGTCCGTCGTGGCCTGCCTCGTCCGCTCCCTTGATATTGACCAGCACAAAGTCCTGCTCCTGCAATTCCCTGATGACAGCAGCAACTTTTGCATCAAGGTCTGAATTGATTGAGCCGGTTGTACCCGGGACCGGGACGTGCCGGAGGCCGACGACCTTACCGATACCGCTGATCAGCGATGCGGCACATATCACACTCCCCGAAAGGCCGTAACGCTCTTTAAATGGCTCAAAATATCCCATCTCCCCCCCGCCACGGACGAGGACAATATTTGCCGGGGGAAGGCCCTGTGCAACCCGTTCCTTGTTGACCGGGTGGTCTGAAAGGACCCGTGTTGCCTGGGCAATAAATTCATTCAGCACAAATGCGGTTTTTTCATCCCCTAAACGGTCACGGAGTGCTTCGAACTCCGGTGGGACAACGCCTTCTGTTTTCGGGTCATTCGAGGAGACACACTCGCCGAGTCCCTCCCCCGAAAGGGCCAGGGCTGCACGGTGGCCGGCACCGGAGCGGAATGCAAATTCAACACCGAAACGGGAGAGGTTGACCTGGGTCCGGATCGCCTGGCTCAGTGCCTCCGTGTCGTGGATCCGTCCTGCCCTCCTGTCCGTTACCCTGCCATCCGTGTCAATGGTCGCATAATTGCAGCGGAACCCGATCATCCCGGGTTTCATATGGATGCCCGTCCCCTCCGCTTCGAGGGGCCCGCGACCGGTATAGTACTGTTCAGGGGGATAACCGAGCAGGGCAAGGTGTGCGGTGTCAGAACCTGGCCGGATCCCGGGACCGATGGTATCCATGATACCACAGATCCCCTCCCTGGCAATGCGGTCCAGGACCGGGGTGCGTGCGGTCTGCAGTGGAGTCTTTCCGCCGAGTTCAGGGCAGGGGCGGTCAGAGACCCCGTCCAGCACCAGGAGAATTACTTTGTGTGCTGTCATTAATGGGAATGTTTGGGTGCAGGGGATAATTATACCGTACTGTATCAGCCGGTGAGCCTGCGGTTCACCCGGGGTTTAGCAGGGAGGTGTTAGCTCCGGAACCTTCAAAAAAGCAAAAAATAGAAAAAATCCAATCGCCGGGGAAAATAGTATTCCCCATGGATCTGGTCAATGGTGCCCTTATGCCGCGGCTGAGAACGAAGGGACTTCTACTTTTGACTTGATGACTTCGACACGCCGGATCGGGAAAACCACTTTCAACATCTTGAAGAGTTCCCGTGAAATTTCACCGGTCACGATACTGTTCACAAACGCGTTGAGGTCCCCGCTTTTTACCTGTTCCAGCACGTACTTCGTCATCATGCCCCTGATCGCATGAGTCTGCGAGAGGTTTGCATTGGTGAGCGTGTAGCAGGTGACGGTCAGCAGGAGTTTCTTCCCATCCTTGGTTGATAACGGGATGTGGGTATCGATACGGGTAGTCCGCCGCTTGACGAGGGACCGCAGGTAGTCCTTGGTGACCTCGTGTCCGATAAACTCGGTGTAGGCTGAATCGCCTGCAACACTTGCGATACGGAACCGCATTTTCACATTCTGCCGTGAGTAGTCGTTGATGACCTCACCGAGGGTGGTCTGCATGACACGCCCGACCACGCTCCCCGGGTCGTTCGCAATGGTATCACCAATGTAGTATTTTCCGAGCTGTTCGGGTGTATACACCTTGTACCAGCTCTTGGCTTTCCAGCCTTCAACTCTTCTTCCAATCTGTTTCTTTCTTGCCATGATATCACCTTTATAAGAATCTGAATAGTTCTTTTGGTTCCCCGACGAGTTTTGCGACCGTTTCCGGCCACTTCTCAATGTCGAGGCCTTTTTGTGCGAGGAACGCAGCGGTCCACCGCTCGAGGCCAATCCCCGAACAGCCCGACCAGCAGTCCACGCCACTCTGGATTTTCACGTTGAACCCTGTCGGGTACTTGTCCCCGTTGATGATCACGTTCTGGAACTCGAGCCAGCTCTTGTTGTACGGGAGGAACGCCTCGTAATCGGTTGTCCCTATTCGTGAGCCGCAACCGCAGCTGCTCTCCGTCTCTGTCTCGATCATCCCTTCCTGTGCCATGAACCACGGTGTTACCCGTGCTGCACGCCATTCCAGTTCGAGGAGGTCCTCGAAAACATGCCGGTATGCTTCGTGGAGGCGGTCTGCGGTCTCAACGGTCTGTTCTGCGGTACCGAGCCAGAGGATCTCAATCCGGTGGAACTCGTCGACACGTTCGATCCCGTGGATCCCACCGCTTTCGTACCGGTGGGAGGTACCGCTCCGGTCAAAGATCCGGATCGGGAGGCAGTCGTTTGCAAGGGTCTCACCCTGCAGGAACGGCCAGAACGAGGGGCACTGCGCATAGCAGAGCCCGCCAATCGGCCCGTCGATCTTCTCCCGGATCATCTCCACCGGGACCTCGCCGGTCACCTTGAAGTAGTCGCC
Organism: Methanomicrobiales archaeon; assembly: GCA_026394715.1. Lineage (GTDB taxonomy): Archaea > Halobacteriota > Methanomicrobia > Methanomicrobiales > Methanospirillaceae > CAIKOD01. The sequence goes on from JAPKXR010000203.1 coordinate 10,875, forward strand.
GACATCCTCCCAATAAGCAGGGTCACGGGTTTTAGGTGTGCATACATAGTAGATCTCCGGGTAGACTCCTTTTGCATGCCCCGACTTCTTCCAGACCTCCCATGGGACGAGTTTCGGGAAGATCATCTCGGCGAATCCCATCGGTTTTATGATCTGCTCCACAACAACCTGTTCGAACGCCCGGAAGAGCTGGACTGACTGGGGTGCATGGATCCATTGTCCGCGGGACAACGCATGCCTGACCCAGTTCCGCTTAATCATCTCTTCGGTGGGGTCGCCTTCAAAGAACCGGGGTTTCGGCCCGCTCTCAAAGACGAGTTCCCAGTGCTCGGTCTTGCCACCGTAGGTGCACGCCTGGATTTTCTCCTCAACCAGGCGGACGACGCGGTCAGGGATCCGGTTTTCGAGATCGGCAGCGGTCATGTTGAGCTCGAGTTCCAGGGTATCGCCAAGGAGGCACGACCGCGTGATGAAGGGGAGTTTCGGGATATGGACATCCTTTGGGTAGTCCCCGATTATCGTGATCCTGAATGATTTCACAACAATATCACGGAGCCCTACCCGAAAGCGGCCGAGTGTCGGTGCAATCTGCTTCCGGAACCGGAACAGCCCGTCGTGTGCACGGGTGTAGGGGCCGCTCTCAATCGAGAGCATGACCAAAGGCCCCGTCGCAGACCAGCTGACAATACGGCCGATCTCGTCTTCCCCGGCACCTTGCGGTACTCCTTTCCGGAACAGCGTCCGGTTGGACTCCTCGACAAGGGCACCGACTGCCTCCACCGCCTCGGGGGTGAGGTCAGCGCTGAACAGGAGTTCGGCATCTAATGCAAAGCGTACGTACATATCTCCTCCGCTATTCCAAGGTTCATCAGGTAGTCGTCGACTGATGCGATCACGGACCTGAGGTTTTCGCTCCGGATGACCGTTTTCACGCACCCGTCTTCCACCCCGGTTGTCATGCTCGAGAGGTTGTCGGGCTGGATTGAGCCTGCCACCTCCGGGGAATGTTCGTGCCGTGTCATGATGACACCTTCAACAGTGAACCCGTTCATGAGGCCATCGCCTCCTGCCATGCTGACCGGAACTCCGTAACCCGTGTGCAGGGGACGGTTGCACCGGCCCTGAGCCGGTGTCCTCCTCCTTTCCCACCGCAGTCACGGGCGATCGTCCTGATTATCGTGCCGATATCCCGGGTGACCCCTTTCGGGCATCGTGCCGAGATATGACATGCATCCCCGGACGATGCAAATACGATGACCGGGTCCCGATCGCTGCAGTCATAGGCGAGGGCATCGGCGACATCACTGGCAACCACAACGTCTTCCACCTCGTAGAAACCGTCCTGTCCTGCCGTTTTACACGCGTTATCGAGTGCGCCTACGACGTGCACCCGGTGCGAACGGGTGGTCTCCCATGCCTCATCGATCCCTGCGGACGACCTCATGCAGATAGAGGCAGCAAGCCCGCCTTTTCCAGCTTTTCCGCATGCATCAAGTACTGCGGCAAGGGTATGGGCGTCCGGGAGGACTTCGCGTTCCAGCCCATAGGTGTCCCCGTACAACCGGTATGCTGCATTTGCACCAGACCTCTGGCTGGTCTCGAGGACAAGGATTGAGAGCAGGAGGGAAATATCCAGTTCCTCCTCACCGGTGCACTTGTCGAGGATTGCTTCCACGGCCGGCTGGTTCCCGCTGATCCCCGGGAGATAGGGGTTGATCGACATGTAAAGCCGTTCGGGTGCGTCCCGTCCCGGCAGGTGCAGGCCCCGCCCGGGTGTGATGATCCGGTTTGCAACGGCTTCGTTGAAGATCTCGAGGTTTTTCCCTGCCAGTTCCTGGCCATCGCCGACAAACCCTGTAACCGCAAGACCCGCGAGGTCGCGGTTGTCCCCGATCTCGTTGGCAACCAGGTACGCTGTACCTGATGCACTCAGTTCATGGTCCCCGTCGATCCCGAACAGCCGGGGGTTAACATGGTAGTTCCCTGAAAATCCCGGGATATGGTGGTCTACGACCATCACATCCCCGGGCAGGTCTTCACGGCCTGACCCGAGGTCACACAGGAGCGTTCCCTGCCCTGATGTGATCCCGGTCTCCGGCAGTTCAGCAACTACCCGGAGCCTGAACTTCATGTCCTTACGCAGCATCGCGATGCAGAGGATAGACGCGGCCGTAATGCCATCAGCATCATGGTGAGCGTACACCTCCACAAACTCCTGGCGTTCCAGGTGTTCTGCGACCCGTCCGGCTGCTTCTTCGAGTGACATGGGGATTATCTTGAGAGCAGGATTTCTGCGGTCTCGGGCTTGTATACCCAGCCCTTCGCCAGCTTCCCGGAGCTGACATAATACTTGACAAGTCTCCGGACTTTTGATTCAGTCAATTGCATCTGGCGCTTGTTGTGCACATCTTTCTTATTTTCTGCGAGGTGCTTGCGGAGCCCGAGTGCCTTGACAATAAGGTTCTTTAAATCCTCGGGGATCTCTCCCTGCAGCCCTTTTTCCTTTACAATCTGTCCTATCCGTTTCCCTGTAGCGAGTTTCACATCAGGGACTCCATAGCGGTCACGGAGGACCAGGCCTATCCGGGCGGTTGAGACGCCCTCTTTACTCAGGTCAACAATGACCTTCTCGATCGCGACCACATCGGTGTTGGACCATTCCGGTGCTTCTTTCCGGTATGGCCTGACTGATCCTGACTGGCCTCTCGTTCGCGCATACATTCTTGCCATAGTTCACCTCTGACTGTGCAATAAGTAAATCCGGGAAAAGAGCCGCTACTGCTGACTCCCCGTAATCCCCAGCCACATATTTTGGGCCGTGCATTGATTAGGCACGTCGGATTTACATCTGCCAACACTGAAAAGTGCTGTTTATCTATGGACTGTTCCGTTCATAATAGTATCGCCTGGATTTTACTGGGGTTTATCCCGGCTGCCCGTACTGGTTGACCACCCTGATGAGGTCGGCAAACCCTTCAAGTTCGAGAGAAAGGACCTCACCCCGGGTCATCCCCATGCTCGTCTCTGCATCGGCGGTAAGCATCTCCGGTCCCCGGACCACCACCCGATCGACGCCGTCTGCCGAGAGGACGACCGACGCTTCCCGGTCATGCACGAACGCCCTTCCGGGTATGATGACGGTTTTTTCAAGCCTGGAGAGGTCGAGGTCTCGTAAGTCTTCAATGGTAACCAGGCAGGCAATATCTTTCTTAACCGGGACGACCGATGCCCCGCTCCCGCATTGAAGAAGGACGTCCCTGACGAAGGGAGCTGCGATCGAACCGGTAATAATGCTTGCGTTCTTCGTGGTCCTGGGTAACTTTTCAATGAGATCGGGTTCGTTCAGGAGCGTAAACGGTGAACCTATTTTGGGGTCCCAGAGGGGTGTACCGCTGATTTTGAGCTGCCGGAAACAGCCTGCCACGTCGGTCACCAGGTCGCGGAACTCTTCCGGGGTGTGTACCCGCTGGCCTTTAATCACCGGCTCGTTCCCGAGAATCAATCCGTTTTCACGGGAGTTTGCGAACCGCATCAGGATAATGCCCTTTGCACCACGGTCTTCCAGCCATTGACAGGTCTCCATTAGCCGTTCGCCGTCGTTGACTCCCGGGAGAACAACAGCGGCAGCATAGACATCAATCGCCCCGCAGAGCTCATCGAGTATTTTCAATGAGACTTCAGGTGACGGGTCATGCATGTACTGTTTCCGGAGTCCGGGGTCTGTTGAAAATACTGTAAAGGAGAGCTCTGACATGCCGTTATCGATCAGGAACTTCGCAATTTCCGGGGAGTCAAACCCCTTCCCGCTCGTGTACCCGATATGGAGCGGGGCCTCCATGCTTGAGAGGAGCTCAATCAATTCATTGAACTGTGGGTAGCAGCTCGGGTCCCCGCCCCCGCTGATGGTGACCCGGCTGATGTCCTCGTTCAGTACATTAAGGCGGGCAAGGGTATCGTCGGCGATGTCACGAAAACTCTTAAACCCGGAATAGTGCTCCTGCACGCTCCTGGAACAATAATCACAGCCTTTTTTGAAAGGCAGGCAGTACTGGCACCCGAGCGGGGGGACATCTTTCACCCGCTTAAAGTAACAGTACTCGCAGAACCCCCTGCAGTCGATCCCCGGTCTTCCACCGATATCGACGGTCAGCTGTGCCATCTGCTAAGTTAGTCTGCTCCTGGCGGTTTAAGGTCTTTCGTCGGGGAAGGGCCGGACGTTGAAGGTTGGATTTAGTCATATGTTGATCCTGAATTTGGCAATTCCAATCATAAAAATCCGGTAATTTCCCATCCCTCATTAAGATTGTGGAGAGGGCACCTATGGACAACAAGGATCGGAAATATATTGGGGAGTGGAGAAAAAATGCTTACTATGAAATCAGGAGAGAAAAGCGAGAGTAACACAGACTCGAAAATATCCTGGAGATGCACCGTCTGTGGTTTTATTTTCACCGGTGAAAAGCCGCCAAGGGGATGTCCCGTATGCCACAGCCCATCCCATGAATTTATTAAGGGAGCGGACCGGGCACAACTCACCTATGATGGCAAGCCATTCGATGTCCTGCTGATCAATGGCAGCACGCACCGTGCCGGGAACACCGGTTATATGGCCGATATTGCCGAAGAGTATCTCCGTGAACGGGGTGTGAGTTATCGCAGGTATAACCTGGGGGAGTACCGCATCGATCCCTGCTGGTGTTGTTATGCCGTGCGGGCAGAGTCCTGCACCTTCCCTTGCCGGAACAAGAACGACGATGCGCCCGCCTTCCACGAGATGCTTGCCGCATCGAAAGCAGTCATTATTGCCTCGCCGATTAACTGGAACTGCATGTCAGCACGCCTTAAGATCTTTCTTGACCGGACGACCTGCCTGGAAAATCTCTACCATCTCAAAAAGCCCGGCCTGACCGAGGGGAAGGTGGCGGGTATTCTTGTCTGCGGTCATGAGGATGGTGCGATCAAGACCTCCATGGATATCTGGCTGAATTTCCAGCAATTGGGATATGTACTTGCGCCGTTCGCCATTGCGTTCAGGACGCACGGATCGCAGTTCAACAGCAGCACGGACCGGGAGTTCTTCCGGAACGATGAACTGATTGTCCGCCAGACAAAGGGCGTTGTGAACAATGTTATCGAACTTATGCGGCTCGATATCGAATCCTTGCTGAAAGAAAAACTGGTACCGGTCACTGAATGAACTGTCTTGTTAAGAATATACCTGGTACAAAGCGATTAGAGTAGTACCATACTTTTTTTGGGGCTCTGTTGAGTTTCCTGAAATAGCATCTTTGGTCATGGTAATTATTGTGGCCAGAGAGGATTACCGTGACCAGTAATGCCGGCATGGTAGTACGCTGGTTCCGGTAACAATATCAGGACATGGGCAGTTCTGGCCGGAAGGGTCCATCATCAGGTATCTTTGTAACAACGCCCGGGCTATGGCAACCCGCTGTTGCTCACCTCAGGACAGACCCCTACCTACCTATCTCTACCCCAACCTCGTTCCGTCGCAGGAAGCCCGGTGTCCATGGTGAATCGTAGCGCATCAGAAACGGTTGGCCCACAGCGTTAATGCCCGCGTTTTTCAACCCTTCCTGGAGCAGGGATTTTTTCGCGTCCACATCCTGCTGGGTGCCATCCCCGGAAAAGCGGATAACTGCAACCTCCCGCTCCGGAATCGTGACAATCCGAACCCTGCTGTCCACTGGGTCAGGGATCTCTTCCCTCGATTTTCCTGCCGGCATGACAAACGACATCGATGACGCATCTGAAACAACAGGGGAAGTCATCGGTATCTTTTCTGATGTTATTACCGGTGCAGTCATCGGGATTTTGCTCCGTGCTTTATTGCTGCCTGAGATGTAGGCAAAGAGCGGGTTGAAACCGGCATCGCTCCCGGGACTGTCCACAGTAGCCAGCACCATTGCGGGGTAGTGCCGGAACTCTATCGCTCCGGTATTCCCTTTCACTGTGTAGGGGATTGTATCAGCAGCAGGCTGGGCCAGCACAAAAAGGGCCAGAAGCAGGATAATTATAACGGCAGATGACACCAGAAGGATTTTTCGCATACTGCCCAATGGGGCTCCACAGGTAATAAATGTGGGTTTCGGATCAGGATTGTAAAAAAATTTCTGATAAAAGCCCCCCCGAATCTTATCACAAAAGGGTTGTTGATTATCCTGCCCGGGCAGGAGTGGATCTCTTTTTTTTCCTGGACCCTGTCCGATGATAAAATAATCTGCTGAACCGTTGTCTTACCGTGACCCCGGGTCCGTCCGTCCCAGGTACACGGATCGTTGGATTGAGATCCCCTGTAAGGACCATTTACACTACCGAATGATCTCTACCCCCACTTCATTCCGCCGCAGGAAGCCTGGAGTCCACGGTGGATTGTACCGCATCAGGAAAGGCTGGGCCACAGCGGCAATGCCCGCGTTTTTCAGCCCTCCCTGCAGCCGGGACACGGTCTCATCCACATCTTGTTGAGATGCATATCCCCGGAAGCGTATAACCGCGATCTCCCGTTCGGGTAGTGTTGTGATCCTAACCCTGTTGTCCAGCGGGTCTGGGATCTCCTCCCGTGGTTTTTCTGCGGGCATGACAAACGACATCGAGGCCGCATCGGAGATCACCGGTGCAGTCATCGGGATCGTCCGTGAGGTTATGACCGGAGATGTCATCGGAATAGTATTCCGGGTTTTATTGCTGCCTGAAATGTAGGCAAAGAGCAGGTTGAAACCGGTATCGTTCCCTGGACTATCCACGGTCGCAAGCACCAGTCCGGGGTAGTGCCTGTATTCAATATCTCCTTCTTTCCCGGTAATTTCATAGCGTATTGTATCAGCCATAATCGCGTCATCTCCGCTATGCGGTATATCCCCCGGGCCCTTTATGGATGTTTCGCTCCGGACGGGTCGGACTTTTCATCCCGGGCCTCCATTGAAAGCAGTACCTCGCCCCGGACTGAATTATGACAGGGTGGATTCACATATCATCTGGCTTCCACCAGTAACCGGTGGACCAAAGAAGAATAAAAGAGCTTGGGATTACCCGTTTTTCAGGGCAACAATGTCCCCGACCCCGACCAGTTTCCAGACCATTGAACGCTCTTCGCGGACAATTACATCCGGAGTGTCGCCCGGGCTGTGACCCAGGGCCGTGAGTACGCGGGGTGAAAGGCGGTTTTTTGCAATCATCTCCACGAACTGCTCCCGTACCTTCTTTTTCTGTGCCGGGTCCTTCACCTCTTCAAGTACGCCCTGCAGGCTCACAAACGTAAAGGCGGAGAGATCAGGTGCATACTCCTCAATCTCGACAGAGACCTTTGGATTTGCATTAAAATACTCCATCTTCCTGCCATACTTTGTGGAAAGGAAATAGAGATACTTCTTGTCAAAGACATACATGAACGGTGCAATATAGGGATGGTCACATGCGCCAAAGGAAATCCTTGAGACATACTGCCGTTCGATCAGGGCATCATACTCAGCTTTTGGCATCTTGGGGATTTTTACCGGGTCCATTTTGATCATCAGCTCTCCTGTTGAGTATTTTTACTCAGGGTGATGATAAGGATAATTGAAGACCCAAGTGTTCATAAGCATCCTGAAGGTAATGAAAATGGTAGTCTGATATCCCATGGCCCGAGATTACCCGCGTCCCCGTATTGTCATCAGCCGTTGCATTGAGTTTGACCCGTGCCGCTACGATGGCTCCAAGATACCTTCCCCCACCGTTGCACGCCTCAAATCATATGCTGACTGCATACCCGTCTGTCCGGAGGTTGAGATCGGCCTTGGTATCCCGCGGGCTACCGTCAGGATCGTGCGGATGGATGGTGTCGATCATCTCATCCAGCCCGCGACCGGACGGGATGTGACCGGTGAGATGACCGGCTTTGCCACCCGGTTCCTGGATGAGCTTCCCCCTGTTGACGGTTTTATCCTGAAAGGAGGCTCTCCAACATCCGGTGCCAGTGGGGTACGGGTATACCCGTCAGCGGAAAAATCCCAGGCGATAGAAAGAACTGCCGGCTTTTTTGCCCGCGAGGTACTGAAGCGGTTTCCGGGGCTGCCCATCGAAGACGAGCTCCGCCTGAACAATGCACGTATTCGTGACCATTTCCTTACCGGGATCTTTACGCTCGCTGGATACCGGGCAATTGAGAATTTACAAGATCGGGAAGCGCTTGTACAGTTCCACGCAGCCAACAAGTTCCTCCTGATGGCCTGTCACCAGCAGCTGATGCGTGAGATGGGGCGGCTTGTTGCATCCCGGGCGAAGACCGGACCGGAAGAGCTGTATATCCAGTACCGCCGGATGCTTTGTGCTGCACTTGAACAGGTACCCCGTTACACTAACAATATCAATGTCCTCCAGCATATCATGGGCTATTTCGCTAACCTGGTTTCGGGCGAGGAAAAGACATACTGCCTCAGGTTAATCGATCGCTATAAAGCCGGTCATGCAACGCTTGCTGAACCCCGCGACCTGCTCCGTTCGTGGGTGATCAGGTTCCAGGAGCCCAGCCTCCTGAACCAGACGTTTTTTGCCCCGTACCCGGTTGAACTCACTGAAATGCCCGAAGAGGCCATGGATCGCGGGAGGGATATGTGGAAGGGAAGAAAAGGGCCAGCTGATCAGCAGGAAACCCGGCAAAAGTAATGATGAGAAAAAAAGGATCGAGATTGCGATTGCTGACGCCATGAGTGACCCGCAGACCTTTTTTTTATTCATGGACGGCAACGTTCCAAATGACCGATGGGAACTATATCCGAGAAACCTTTGCCGCCGAAACAAGAAAGATACCGGCATCCTTAAGAAAGTGTCCACAAAAATAACAACGTAAGAGGGATACCCGTGAGATACCTGACCATAATGAGTGTTTTGATTGTGCTGAGTATGCTGGCTGCCGGATGCAGTCAGGTGATGCCATCTGGTCCAAAAACTGTGGTGATTGGCGTTATGCCATTCAATGAGCAGTACATACTCGGTGAGATGACCGCGCTCCTGCTCGAAAAGGGGGGGTATCCCACGGAGATCCGGTCAGGCATGAACAACGCTGCCCTCTATGAGGCAGTAAAATCCGGCCAGGCAGACATGTATTTCGATTATACCAGTTCAGTCTACTACCAGCTTCCCGATCGGGTGCCGGTTGACCGGTGGGCGCCCGACGAGGTGTATTCCATCGTGGAAAAAGGCCTGGCCAGAGATGGTATCCTGCTGGCCGGAAGGACTGGTTTCCGGAATGATAATGTTATCGTGGTGCCCTCAGCCTGGGCTGCCCAAAGAAACGTCAGTAAGATAAGCGATCTTGCCCCGTATGCCAAAGATATGGTGTTTGGCAGTGACCTGGTCTTCCATGCCGCAGAAGAAGACGGTCTTCCCCACGTGGAGAACGTTTATAATTTATCTTTCAGGGAGGTCAGGTCCATGGACCCGTCACTCACCTTTATAGCTCTCCAGTCCGGGAAGGTTGATGCGATCGTAGCTTATTCAACCGATTCGCGGATAAACCTCTTCAACCTGACCCCGCTGGATGATGACCTGTATGCCATGCCCCCTTATCATGCCATCCTGCTGGTGAACGGGGAGCGGGCAAAGGATGCTAAGGTCATAGCCGCCCTTTCACCCCTTATCGATGGTATCGACGCAGCAACCATGCGTGAGCTCAACAGACGGTTTGACGTGGACAAACAGGACCCAAAACTCATCGCACGTGACTACCTGGTCTCCCGTGGGTTGCTCACGGTTTAGGGGGAATACCATTCCATCCCTGGTAATGGGCAGACAGGGACCTGCAAGCATCAGGTTCGAAAGCGTATCCAAACGGTATGGTACGATTACTGCAGTGGACCATCTCGATCTGGAAATCAACCCTGGTGAGCTTTTCGTCCTGATCGGCCCTTCCGGAAGTGGCAAGACAACCATGCTCAGGATGGTCAACCGCCTGGTGGAGCCCGATGAAGGAAGGATTCTTATCAATGGGGTGGATATCACGCTCCTTGACCCGGTTGATTTACGGCGAAACATCGGATATGTTATCCAGTACATCGGTCTTTTTCCCCACCTGACTGTTTCGGGCAACATAGGACTTGTACCGACACTGGCAGGAATGCCCGGTGGGCTTCTGCAGGAGCGGATCAGGAACCTCCTTTCCCTTGTCAAGCTCTCCCCCGAACTGTTCATGGATCGCTATCCCCGGGAACTCTCCGGTGGGCAGCAGCAGCGGGTCGGCCTTGCCCGCTCCCTTGCCATGGACCCTCCGCTGCTCCTTATGGATGAGCCATTTGGTGCACTCGACCCGGTGCTTCGCCATCAGCTCCAGCAGGAGTTTCTGGGGATACGAAAACAGCTCAACAAGACCATCCTTTTTGTGACCCATGATGTTGAAGAAGCCTTCCGTCTGGGTGACCGGGTGGGTGTCGTTGCGGAGGGTAAACTGATCCGCGTCGGGACACCTGAGGACCTCATTATGAACCCGGGTTCTTCTACCGTTGCATCCTTAATCAGTGTAGAGCATAAGATGCGGTATCTGGATCACCTGTCGGTAACGGCAATGATGATCCCTATCGATCCTTCCCGTATCCTCGACGGGAATCTTTTCATCGATGATGCCCGTGAAGCTCTGATTGCATCACGGGCGGATTATATCCTCGTGGGGCGTGAGGGTGTTGTGGTGGGGATTGCCTATCCGCACGACCTTCTCACCGTTGGGGGGAAGGATATAAGGCTTGGGGGACAGGCACACAAGCTACCTGTTTTTGATTCGTCCGCAATGGCTTCTGAAGCGTTATCAGCTATGAAGCGGCAGGGAGTATCGATCGCTCTTATTTCCGAACCTGGCGGAACCCGGGGTCTTTTAGTGATGGATGAAATAATGAGAAGGCTGTTGTAACAGCATGAGGGAGTATGGATACGCTGGCTTTGATTGCGGAGACATGGCAGACCTACCACCTGACAATCAGGACCGTGCAGCACCTGGAAATGTTTGCCCTGTCCTTCCTGATCACCGTTGTCGCAGGTATTGCCCTTGGGATCCTCTTCTTTTCTTCGAGCAATATCCGCGTGGTCGGCATATCCACGCTTACGGTTATCGAGATGATTCCCGACATAGCCCTCCTCATTCTCCTCATCCCGCTCGTCGGCATTGGGTTCCCGCCAACCATTAGTGCTGCGGTTCTCTACTCACTCCTCCCGGTTGCCCGGAACACTGCTTCAGGTTTACGGGGAGTAAGTCCAAACCTTATTGAGACTGCCACGGCAGTCGGCCTGGACAAACGGGATACACTTTATCGTATACGGCTTCCCCTTGCCCTTCCCCTGATCACCGCTGGTGTACGGATTGCGGTTATTTTCTGCATGGGAATTGTGACACTCGGCGGTATTATCGGGGCCGGCGGACTTGGTGCCCCCCTCCAGACGGGGATAACCACGGGAAATGATCTCCTCATTCTTGTAACCGGGTGCTGGGTGACATTTCTTGCTGTGGGTATGGATGGTATTGCATGGGGCATCAGCCGGGTCGTTTCTGTGCGGTTCGGAGGGGGACCTTGACGACACTCCTTGAAGCGACATTCGTCCACATAATGCTCGCTTACAGCGGACTTGCAATTGCTGTGGCAATCGGCATCCCGCTCGCGGTGCTCTCTCTCCGTTCCCGTACAGCAGGTGTAATCATATCTACAATCACGGGGATCGGGCAGGCAATTCCGATATTAGCCTTAGTTGCATTTATGGTGCCACTGGCAGGAATCGGTTTTATACCGTCGGTATTCGTGATAGTTATCAGCACCATGATGCCCATTGTCCGGAACACCTATGCCGGGATCTCATCGGTGGACCCGGAGCTTGCTGATGCTGCAGCGGGCATCGGTCTTACCTGGGCCGAGACGGTGACGAAGGTACGGGTTCCCCTTTCCCTGCATGCCATTTTTTCAGGGATTAAGTTTTCCTCCATCATCGCCAACGGGGTAGCAATCGTTACGGTATTAATCGGGAGCGGGGGTCTTGGGGTTATTGTGCTGAGAGGGATGGCACGGTTCTATGTCCCGGAAATTCTCATCGGAATCCTCCCTGCCATAGCAATTACTCTCATTGCAGATTACTGCCTTACCCTTCTTGAAGCCCGGCTTACCCCTCCCCCACTCCGCGAGAAAAACCTGGTCATTCCTCACCCGGCCGGGACAGGGACTCTGGCGAACAGGTAAGAGGCTGTGTATGTTTTCCGGAATGCAAAACAGCCGGACACCGTCACTATCACCATTTTCTGCTGTTATTCGAAGAAAAAAAGGGTCATTTACAGAACTATGGGACTGTGGAGGGATTTCTGGCATTGCCATGGCAGAGAATGCAAGCCTGCAGAGGGGGGTGGTACGGTGCACCAGGCTTCGTCGAGCGGGAACGATGGCCTTTACCTGGGTATCACATAAAACTGCAATTAAAATGGCCTGTTTACCCCATCCAGGATTGTCGAAGTGGAAAGCCTGGCGTTTACGGCAGCCTGAACCGGATAAGCTGCGAAGGAGAGCTTATTATTGGCGGAGTAGGGATAAAATCGCTTTAAAACCGGGGAAAAGTTAACGGAGGAAAAACAGGGCTAAACCGGGCTCAATAGACGGAAGGAAACGGATGAATTCGGCTAAAGAGTGGTAATAATACCCCTGTCAGGTGGTTTTCCGAAAATTCTCTCCTGGAGAATACCGTGGGAGCTACTGCCACCCTGCGACGATATAGTGAAGAAAGAGGCAAAGAGTGGCTGGATAATCTGCGTTGGTTTTAACAGTTCATTCTGCCAGGATATGGGTGGGGATGGAACAATCCCTGCTTCTCTGTTATCCCACATCTTAAAACGGCTCATTATGATCCGAATCAGGTACAGGTAGCCTTCCTGTGTCTTATGCCCAACTACGGTGTGCCGGGAAAAGAAGCTGCCATACTCAAAACCGACAATCGACCGGGTTCGCCATGGCAGGGCATTCATATTGTAGATACGTCAAAAACATGCAAATTAAAGATGAAAATCACAACAGGGACTCCTGAAACGCGGGGTATCCTCCGGGAGGGGAAAAACACTCTCTCTAAACGCCCCATTTACCCGGATCTTCTAATATATTCGGTTAACCCCAGCAACGTACCGGTCCATCTCAAACTTTCGTGTTAGTCCTTTCGCATTCATGTACCGCACCATGCCGAAGACCGGACGCTCCCCCCACGGGCGGTCGTGTTTGCCAAAACACCAGGCGACCCCGGCGTAGCCATTCGGGTCCCGGCCGTCAATCTCGTATTTATTATTGAGATGCAGGGCTGTTGAGTAGGCCTCCTCCGGCGTTCTGCTCCATTCGAGGACCTTCTTTCCCCAGTACATTCTCATGTACCCCTGCATCTTACCGGTCTTCATCATTTCCTGCTGGGCTGCATTCCAGTACGGGTCATGGGTTGCAGCATGCTCCAGTTCATCGCAGGAATACCCATACTCCCGGAGATCGGCCTGGTGAAGTGCCAGCGTTTTCTGTGTCCATGCTGGAAGCGATGAGAATGAATCGTAGTGGTCATTGTACCGGACAAAATTTACGGCAAGTTCCCGGCGGACAATTAACTGTTCGAGAAAAGCCGGAGTCCCGTTCCCCCCCTGTTCCTGTGCGAGGACTGCGAGGGTAACCGGCGAGACCTGGCCAAAATGGAGGTAGGGGCTCATGTCCGAACCCCCGTCACCACCGGGATCGTTGCGGTTATCCGCATACCCACCGAGTCGTTTGTTGAGGAACTGTTCATATCGCCGGTTCGCTTCCGCTGTCCCTCCGTTGTACATATCCGATGCAGGGACAGACCGGTCAATAGTGAGATGTGAGAGGAGGGAATCGATTGATTCACCGGCAAGTGTTGGAAGGTCAAGGCCGGGAGAAGAATGTTTTGGACTGGCCGTTTTCTCAGGGTGCAGGAACCTGTCCACGTGGTATGTGACCTTCCGGCGGAATGTGGCAGCCGAATACTCCTCCTTCTGGGAGGCTACCTCTACCGGCACGACCACGTTTCCCTCAACCTGTACGAAAGGACAGGGGCAGTGTTCAGCAACGGCACGGTACCACAACTGCTGCAGCCTGAGGTAGCCCCGGTCAACGATCACAACTGCCGCATTCTTCGCAAGGTGAAGGACTCCCTTGTCCGGTGGCTCAATCCGGAGTACGAACATGATTCCAAGGGACTCGAGTGAATGTGCAACTTCAGCAAGCCCTTCCAGCATGAATCTAAAATGCCGGAGGTTCGCCTCGGGGTAGGTCTGCGAGAGCCCGAAATACACCACGAGTGGCAGATGCGCCTGGTCTGCCCGTTCGACCGCATACCGGAGTGCCGGATTTTGTTCAGTACGGTGCGAAGACTGCATCCAGTAGAGGACGTAGTCCCCGGTCCGTACCGTGGCATCATTGAGTACCCGGACCCGTTCCGGTTCGACGCTGGCGATCACAGGTACCTACTCATCTGGCAAGGTTATTGCTTTTTCGGCTGTATTTTTCTCATTGTTGCCATAAATATGGATGGGAAAAAAGATATTCGTGTTTGCCGGATGGCAATTGCATTGACAGGAGCGGGATATCCCACTCTGTGATCCCATCCGTCGATTGTTCCTGAATACTTACCGCTTCAGATATTCTGCACCGGGACAAAGCTGGTCCCCGTATGCAGTACGAAGGTCCGTGGCAACTCGATCCCCAGTGCCTCTTTTAAGACCTCCTCGATGGTTTCCACGGTCACGAAAGAAAGTTCGCCCCGGACATCTTCCGGTACGTCCTCAAGATCCCGTTCGTTCTCCTTCGGCAGGATCACCTTTGTTATTCCTGCCCGGTGTGCGGCAAGTATTTTTTCCTTGATTCCACCGACCGGTAATACCCCACCGCTCAGGGTGATCTCTCCTGTCATCGCAAGGTGCGGGTCAACGGTCTTCCCGGTGATCAGGGACGCGAGGGCCGTAAAGAGGGTCACACCGGCCGATGGGCCGTCTTTCGGGGTAGCCCCGGAAGGTACATGGATGTGGATGTCCCGCGTGATGAAGTCAAACCCGTTCTCCGTGCCTGCAAGCCGTGACCGGATGAGGCTCAACGAAATCGTTGCGGACTCCTTCATTACGTCCCCGAGCTGGCCGGTGAGGGTGAGCTTGCCGGTACCGGGCATGAACGTCCCTTCGATGAAGAGGATCTCCCCGCCGACCGGGGTCCACGCAAGACCGGTTACAACGCCCGGAATAGGGTCTTTCCGTGCAACCTCCTGCCGTACCGGCTCCTTCCCCAGGATCCCTGGTAGCATACCAGGCGTCACGACGAAGGGTAATTCTGCCTTCCCCGAGACGATCTTCTCTGATACATGCCGGGCTATCTTCGCCAGCTGTTTTTTGAGCCACCGGACTCCTGCCTCGCGGGTGTACTTTTCAATAATCACCTTCATGGCCTCGTCTTCAACCTGGAGTTTGTCCGCGTCAAGGCCGTGCTCCGTTAAGATCTCAGGGAGCAGGTGGTCTTTTGCAATGGCGAATTTCTCGTTCTTCGTGTAGCCCGAGATCTCGATCAGTTCCATCCGGTCGAGAAGCGGTGCCGGGATTGTTGCAAGCGAGTTCGCGGTCGCGATGAACAGCACATCAGAGAGGTCGTAGGCAACTTCCAGGTAGTGGTCCGAGAAGGTATTGTTCTGCTCCGGGTCAAGGACTTCGAGGAGGGCACTTGCCGGGTCACCCGCATAGGACATCGCCAGCTTGTCGATCTCGTCGAGGATGAAGACCGGATTTTTCGTGCCGGCTTTCTGTATACCCTGGATAATCCTCCCGGGCAGGGCCCCGACATAGGTCCTCCGGTGTCCCCGGATCTCGGCTTCGTCCCTGACACCACCGAGGCTGATCCTGACATACTGCCGTCCTAGGGCCTCTGCAATGCTCCGCCCGAGGCTGGTCTTCCCTGTTCCCGGTGGGCCGGCAAAGAGGAGGATCGACCCTTGTTTCTCCTGCTTCAGTTTCATGACCGCGAGGTGCTGGATGATCCGTTCCTTAACCTTTTCGAGGCCGTTGTGATGGCTTCCCAGCACAATGTGGGCCTGTTCGATATCGATGCTCTTCTTCTCTTCCGTTACCCATGGAAGGTCGAGCATGAGGTCAAGGTAGTTCCGGATCACGGAACTTTCATGGTTGTGGGGGCCCCCTGTCTCGAGTTTTTTCACCTCGGTTAGTGCCTTTTTGCGCACATCATCCGGCATTTTCGAGTTTTCTATCCGCTCCCGGTACCCGCCGTCTCCCGGGGTGCCTTCGCTCTCGTTGAGTTCTTCCTGGATTACCTTCAGCTGTTCCCGCAGCATCGCCTCCCGGTTCGACTTGGTTACCCGTTCTGAGACTTTCTTTGCCATCTCGATCTGGATGTTGATGTCCTCCCGTGTTTTGATCAGGAGATCAAGGAATGTGATATACCGCAACCGGACAGAATCAATCTCAAGAAGTGCCTGCTTCTCGGCAAGGCTGACCGGGAGGTAGGGCATGACGAACCCCATGATCTGTTCGACCGAGTCCATCTGGCTGAGTGGCTGTGTGAACTGTTCAGAGCCCGGGAACCGGCTGCTGATCTCGTGGATAGTTGTTTTTATGTCGGCGAGGATCCGTGCCTGCAACTCATCCTCGAGGTCATCGAGGTCCGGGATCGTCTCATATGTGGCACTGAGCCGCCCATCCTTTTCGCCCAGGGAGACAACTCTCACCCGCCGTACGACTTCTGCAGCGATCAGGTACCCGTCGTCTGCAGGCTGCAGGTGCGCGACCCGGAATAGGTTTCCTGTTCTGTAGAGCGACTCTTCTGTCAGTTCCGAAGGCCTCGTTCCACTTTTGACGGTC
>JAPKXR010000015.1 GCA_026394715.1 Methanomicrobiales archaeon
CCTTGAAGTAACAAGGCATCGGCGGGGTTGGCCATCCGGTTTGCTCGTATCCCAGTGGATGTTACCGGTATAGCCGGTATACTTCTGGATAATTTTCACCAGCTCTTTAATCGAGATTTCCTGTCCTGCTCCAAGATTCACCGGATCGGGTTTGTTATAGCGTTCGGTGGCAAGAACAATAGCCCGGGCTGCATCCTCCACATAGAGAAATTCGCGGGATGCACTGCCCGTTCCCCAGATTTCGACAACTGGTTTCTTCTCCTGCACCGCTTCAACAAACTTTTTGATGAGTGCCGGGATTACATGCGAACTCTCGGGATTGAAATTGTCCCGCGGACCGTAGAGATTCACCGGCAGGAGATAGATGGCATTAAACCCGTACTGCTGGCGGTATGCCTGCGCCTGGACAAGGAGCATCTTCTTTGCGAGACCGTACGGGGCGTTCGTCTCTTCCGGATACCCGTTCCAGAGTTCATCCTCGCTGAATGGAACCGGTGTGAACTTCGGGTAAGCGCACACTGTCCCGATGATCACGCATTTCCCTACACCCTCCTGCCGGGCTGCCTCAATCAGCTGGATGCCCATCATCGCATTATCATAAAAGAGCTCCCCGGGATACTTCTGGTTGAATCCGATTCCCCCGACTTTTCCTGCGAGATGTATGACTATAGAGGATTTCGAAAAACCTCTGCTTTTTAGAATTTTGTATTAATGTCATCGTCGTAAAAGTTTGAATCATTTCTTCATTAATACCAGTTATTCGAAATCCTCTATATCCTTGCCCTTTACCGCTTTGACGCAGTTTTCCCATTTCCGGAGATCGATGTCCCTGCTCCTTGGGATGGATAGATGATCCTTGTTGATTCCCCTCTGCGTTAACTGCTCAACAATATGAGAACCAAGAAACCCGGCTCCACCAGTAAGAAGGATTTGTTTATTATTCCAGAACGTCATGGTAAAGAACCTGTGTAATGTGAGGAACTATTGCCTCCGCGCCTGTATTTTGATATAATCCGCACATTATATCAAAATTTTCTATTGATTTTCGTATGAGGGGAATATCATCGAGCCAGGAAAATGCAACAATTTCATCAAAGGGTAAAACCTTTCCTATCCCGAGCGAGACAATAGATCGATAAAAACAATCTCAACACGATATGAATTTTCAAGGTTCCGGTAGAAAGTAATAACTGAGGGTTTGAACGTGGGATCGCAAAAGAGCATGTGCAGTTTCATCGAGAACGGATAAAGTTTGCAAAAAAGTTCGTAAAAGAACACAGATCGGAGAAGTGACCGGCAGTTTTTCATTGCCGGCTCCTGGAGAATCCGGATCCGTATCCATTTTTAAAAATGGCGCTCTCACCCGTGCGGCTCTCCTTCTGAGAGAGTGCATCTTTTCGAGGGTAAAATACGCCCAATTTAGGATGCGTTTCCCCGTAAAAATCACGGTGAACACCGTATCTGAAGCAGGATGTCCGCCACTCCTTAAAAGTCGGGTATTAACCGTTAAAATGTAAAATCGACCGGTTATAACAGGAAAAATAGTTCTCTTTACCGGTGTTCCTGCCAAGGTCTCTTTCGGCACGTAATTCAGGTCATCTTCGCAGAATGAACTACCGTCACACGCAATTATTCCGGTACATTCCGGAATCCATGTGGGTGAAAATGCTGAACAACGGGGGACCAGTACAGACTACCAGTCCTTTTCACCTTGTTTAATGATCAAGCAGAAGACGACAGGATTGATCTCTATGTACCAGACAATGTGAATATCTAAAAAAAGAGCATGTGCAGTTTCATCGAGAACGGATAAAGTTTGCAAAAAAGTTCGTAAAAGAACACAGATCGGAGAAGTGACCGGCAGTTTTTCATTGCCGGCTCCTGGAAAATCCGAATTCGCATTTATTTTAAAAAATGGCGCTCTCACCCGTGCGGCTCTCCTTCTGAGAGAGAGCATCTTTTCGAGGGGAAAATACGCCCAATTTAGGCTCCGTTTCCCCGTAAAAATTCCGGTGAACACCGTATCTGAAACGGGATGTCCGCCACTCCTTAAAAGTCGTGTATAAACCGTTAAAATGTAAAATCGACCGGGTTATAACAGGAAAAATAGTTCTCTTTACCGGTGTTCCTGCAAGGGTCTCTCTCGGCACGTAATTCAGGTCATCTCCGCAGAAGTAACTACCGTCACACGCAAT
>JAPKXR010000257.1 GCA_026394715.1 Methanomicrobiales archaeon
TGGCGGCAGACGATATTGCCCGCCGTATCAGGGATACCAGTTCGTTTTCCTATCCCTATATCGGTCAAACGCTGAAGCTCGACGGTATCACCATCCGTTCACTTTCTGGTGATGCGGATAGCTTCAGAAAGACTGTAGAGATGGTGACGGGGGTGACAGAGATGCCAGTTATCCTCTGGTCACCCGACCCGATTATCATGTCCGCAGGACTCGGGGTGGCGGGCAACAAAAGACCGCTCATATACGCCGCTGATGAATCAAACTGGGAGCAGATGGCTGAACTGGCCATCCGTTCCGGGTGCCCCCTTGCAGTTCACGCAGAAGGCAACGTCGGTACAATACGATCGCTGATCTCTGCAATTTCAGACAGGGGAATTAAAAATCTGCTTATAGACCCGGGGTGTGGATTTGGGGAAGCACTCCCGGGGTCCCTCAACAACATGACCATGATCAGGACTTCGGCAATTTCAGGCGACGATTCGCTGCTGGGCCACCCCCTTATCGGGTCCCCGGTGACCCTCTGGGACCAGCAAAATTCCCTGCAGGAGGAGGTAATCCGCTGGATGGAGTCCTGCCTTGCATCAATGTTGACAGTCCGGTATGCCGATCTGATGATCATCCGGGACCCATCAATGTGGTCAACATTACCCCTGGTGGTCCTTGTCAATAACCTGTACAATGACCCGCGAAAACCGGTGATTGTTGAACCCGGACTCCGGGTCTTTGGTACCCCTGACCCTGTGACAAGCCCCGTGCTGATTACCTCGAACTTTGCCCTGACCTATTACACGGTCCTCTCGGATATTGAAAAACTCAACTGTTACCTGCTGGTGGCGGATACGGAAGGCCTTTCTGTGGACTCAGCGGTTGCCGGGAGAAAATTTAATGCCCAGAAAGTGGCGGATATTATCAGTTCCTCGGGAATTTCAGAAAAAGTTACTCACAGGACACTTATTATCCCGGGTCTCGCTGCACGGTTAAAAGGTGATATTGAGGATGCAATAAAATGGGATGTGATGGTAGGTCCGCGTGATTCGGCGGGAATTCCCGGCTACCTCAAGGAAAAATGGGAAGGGATCGATCACAAACCCGGTTGGAGTTACCGGTAGGAATTGCCACCCTTTTCAATTCCACAGAATGGTATCATGTCGCATTATGCCATCGGAGGATCATACCAGGAGAATGAAAAGGCAATTGGTGCTGCAGGAAATCACTTATAGTATGTGTTCTGATCAACCGGCTACCAGGTTACAAAGGCCAATAACGGAAGATACTATGCTAATGAACGACAGCATCGCATTTCTTTCCCGGACCAGTTATTTCCCCTGTGGAGGGAGGTCATATGGCAGGTGATCCCCACATAGAGGCCACGCTTTCCCACCTGGTCGATATGCTACTCGATTTTAAAGGTACAAAGATCAGGGATTACTGCCAGTCGAAACTCGATAGCGGGGCAGAACCTTTTGCGATTTTCGGCGAACTCCAGGCCGGCCTTGAAGAGATTGGGAAGGGGTACGAAGACCAAGGATTCCGGAGATATTTTAATTCTGACCTGATTGTTTCGGGAAGGAACATGAAACGTGCCATTGATATGTTACAACCCCTTCTCCCTCCCAAAAAAGACGGAAAAGGGCTCGTCGTAATCGGCACGGTGGCCGGTGATGTCCACGATATCGGAAAAACGATCTTTGCTGTAACCCTTGAATCAGACGGATTTTTTGTCATTGACACCGGTGTTGATGTCCCCTGTGCAAAGTTCATAGCGGCGGTGAGGGAGAACACCCCGGATATCCTCGCCATGTCATCACTGCTTACCACAACGCTTCCGGCAATGAAGGAGGTAATGAAGGGTCTTACCGATGCAGGACTGAGGGACACAGTCCGTGTCATCGTCGGGGGACATGCAGTAACCGGTGAGTTTGCACGATCAATCGGAGCTGACGCGTATGGCAGGGACTGTATCGATGCCCTGCGAAAATGCCGGGACTTCATGCAGGAAAAGGCATGAGGATCTTTTTTCTCTATTCAGGACCCTTCGGGGAGCAGATTATCAACACGATCAGCCTCGGCGGGCTTGGAGATCTGGTCCGCGGGGCGTACGAACTCAGGCCAGAAAAGGTACTGGTCCCTGGGGAGGATACACTCGGACCAGACAGCCTCTTTGAAAATCCGGAGCAGTATATCCCCGCTGACTTTCCGGCTACTGAAGCAGACCTGCTAATCGTCCTCGGGGTCCACGGGCGCCTGAGCGATCTCATCCCCCCCATTGCCAGGAGACTGGGGGTCCGGTCAGTCCTGTACCCCATCGATGACCGGGACACAATCCCGGAGGCTAAAAAGACGATCAGCGATGAACTTGCTGAAATGGGGGTCCACGTCGAGTTTCCTGAGCCGTTCTGCAGCCTTTCCAGGAGCAGGGACCCATTTGTTGACGAATTCCTGAAATTTTTTGGAAGGCCACTCTTGTTGGTTTCTACAGATAGCGGGTCAGGGATAATCAACCATGTCAAGGTCCTCCGTGATACCCCCTGTGGATCAGCGTCATGCATCGCGGGAAAACTTGCCGGTGCCGATACGAATGACCTAGACTCCCTAACCAGGTTCTGTTATGATGAACAACATAACGATGAGGCGGATAACTATTGTCTGGCAGAAATGGACCCACGGTACCCGTTGATGCAGGAAGCAGGGGACCTGTTAAAGGATGCATTGTTCGAGGGTTGCGGGTTCCCTGCGACGAACGCAGGTTGTGGGACTGCCTTCCGGCAGGGAATCTTCAGGATGCATAACAAGGAGGGCGTTCGACCTGTATCTCAACGAACTCGGGGGAGAGCACCGGATCGTAATAACAGCTCATGGTACCGTTAAGCTTACGAAAAAATGATGAAGACCCTGCAGTCTTACCTTGCTTTTTTAGTCATGGACTAATCGATCGGACCAAACCTGAGCCCATCAATATAGATATCTTCAAATCCGGGTTCATTTTCAAGGCTGACATGTTCGGTGATCCCCACCATCTTCTCCGCTTCGTACCGCTTCGATCGGGAGAGGAGCATCATGGAGGCACCCTCGATAGCCGCATTTCCCGCCTGTATCACACGATCGCGGGGCAACTGAGGTATCATTCCAATCCGTTCCGCATTCCGGGGATCAATTGAGGTCCCGAATGCCCCGGCCAGGTATATCCTTGAGAGATGATCTCGTGTTACCCCCCATCTTCCAAGAAGTGTCTGCACCCCGGTAAAAATTGCAGCTTTTGCAAGTTTAATGGCATCAATATCCTCTTCATCTAGAAATATTGGGGACCCCGGTTTTTCATTTCGGTATGCCAGGGTAAAACGTGTCCTTCTGCCGGTGAACTTTCCTGCCATGTCCATGAGCCCATGTTCCAGCATTTCCGCCAGAGTGTCCACAAGTCCTGAACCGCAGATACCGGTCGGCGGGCCATTTCCAATCGTTGTATAGGACACCGATTCATCGGGCAGAATGCGGACCTGCATGATCGCACCGTCCACTGCCCCGGTCCCGCACTTCACTCCCGAACCTTCAAATGCAGGTCCCGATGCACAGGACGTGACGAGTATTTTTTCCCGGTTCCCGACCGCAATCTCAGTATTCGTGCCAATATCAATGGCCATGGTGACCTCTTCCCGCTCGTGCATCCCGACCGCGAGGAGTACTGCAAGCATGTCGGGACCAACGAACTGGCCGAGGACCGGTGGTGCGTAGAGGTGCCCAGCTGGATGTATCATAAATTTTCTATCAACTGCCGGGACCTCGACCAGTCCGGGATGGGACGATTCGTAAGGAGATCGTCCAAGGGAATGGACCGGCAGGCCGCAGATCAGGTCCCGCATTACGGTATTACCAACCACGACGAGGTCATATATTTCGGCAGGATTTACAGGCCCTGATAACAGCACATGTTGTATTGCCTCTGCAAGCACCTGTTCCATCCGGGATTGCTCTTCGGGAGAGGTGGTCGCATAACCGACCCTGTCGATCACATTATCCCCAAACCTTCCCTGGGGATTTAATATCGAGGCTGTCGCAAGCGGTGTGCTGCCGTCGCCTTCAAGATCATACCATCGGATGACAAGAGTGGTAGTACCGGCATCAAAAGATACCCCTACACAGCGCCCTGCCATGAAATCCAGTATCTTATCATCCCATGCAACCATTCGCCGGCCATTCATTTCCTTTACCGTGATCACTGGGGCTTTCACAAATTCCGCCCTGATCCCTTCCCTAACAATCGAGAAGGACCCGGTTTCCCTGGTTTTCACAATAATATTTTCAGTTTCATCAAGCACTATTGCCTGGCAGGCAAGACGCTCCCCGATTATATCGAGCCATTTCTTTTCTGAGGGGGAGGGGCGGGAAATGGACTCTGCACCGGACAGTACCCGTACCCGGCAAGTACCACATTCCCCGGTACCTCTGCAACCGATAGTAATTTGGACGCCAAGTCGTTGAAGATGGGACAACAGGGTCTCCCCTTCCCGGAGGAGCCC
>JAPKXR010000241.1 GCA_026394715.1 Methanomicrobiales archaeon
TGGGTACTTACCATATAACCTCTTCTCGGTTGCTGGTTTTTTGCTTTCGGCATGAGGCTGGGGGAACCCGGGAGTTGAAAAAAATGTCCCGCCTGATCCCCTGGGGGTTCACCCCGGGATGTGTAAAAGGCGCCTGCGCGCTTATCACCTGTTGGCCCCAGTGACATGGGGCCCAAAGTTGCACCAGGGGATATGCCAAAAGAGAAACCCTGCCATTTTTACTTGCCCCCATAACCCCGTTCAGAATCTCCGGCTACTAGCGGAATGGAGTAATTATCCGCTTCCAGTCTGACTCCCTCCGATGTTCCGTCGGGTAACCGGTCTTGGTGGGGTCACCCATTCTCTTCTCGTTCGGATAGACCCGTGCTTACTCCACCCGCGTCAATCATTGCTGCTAGCAGAATCAGAATAACCCCGAGTCCCGAAAATAATCTGAAGATCACATATCCGGGCAGAAAAAAATAAAATTGTGGGTTCCCCGGGCCGGAAGATCAATACTTATACCAACGTCCCTTTGCGTCATAATCTCCCTGGACAGCCGCAACCGGCGGGGTGGTCCCTGCAAGTACCTTGTAAAAACACGCTTTGTAGGTATAAAGGACCGTGACCAGGACAAGGGCACCAATGGCAAAGATGATGGAACTAATGATGATCCCGTCAGCACCCAGCAGCGATGTGAAATAAACTGGAGTGACCGCCTGGATATCAGTTGCATTCATCGTCGTAAGTGGAGTGAGTTTATCGAAGAACATCATGCTCCAGATCATGAAAATAACGAAGAAACCCGTGAGGAGTATCGCGATATTGACTAGGAAAAATTTTACCACAAGCCCGGTGTGGTTCATGGTAAGTTCTATACTCCGCCGTATTGATTCAAAGACTTTTTCCGATTCAAAGACCGCAACGGCATCATAGAAATACATGAGAAATACGAACGGCACGGCAATACCCATAAGGATACCTGCATAGAGTCCCATCGCTGACCCCGGTGTTCCGATTAACGAGAGCGGTACAATAAGCAGGACGGCGGTAATGAGGGCGGCAAACATTATTACGATTCCCGGCAGGAGCACCCGGAAATAATTTTTGAGCCCGCTGGTAAGGAAGCCACGAAATGTCATATCATTATTCTTTATCGCAGCGAGGAGACCGGCAACGAAAAAGGGCAGGATAATAATTTCAAGTATCCATAACTTCCCGGTGAGGAAACTTCCTCCATAATACTCAATGTTTACGTCCGCTGCGCCTATAAGGGCAAGTAAAATTCCCGGCAGCCAGAGGACCGGGTGCCTGGTTATGAGGCTGAACGCCTCTTTGAGTGATGCGAGGACCATATGTTACCTGTTCCGTGGCATGGCGACAATCTCCCGTACCTGCAGATCGAAGAACGATGCCGTGTGGGAGGGCCTGATCACGCATACGGTATCTGATCCCGACATCGTCCCACCAACCGCAATGATCTCTTCTTCGACGCCAACTGCACCCTGGTCGGCAGCAATCAGGGTACATTCAATGGCGACTTTCAGTCCGACCGCTACGTTTTTTCTTAGCGACTCAGCGATGGCATCAGTCCTTGAGCCGCCACCGACCTTTGCAGACCGTGAGATGGCCCGTTCAAGGCCTGAAAGCACATGGGTGCCGGTCACAATCCGTACCCCCGCCTTGTTAAGCTGTTCCGCACTATCTTTCTGAAATTCCCAGACCCCAGGCTTGGTAAACCCTACTACATGGGTAACGACAATAAGCCGGAGGCCCGTTCCCCGTAGTTCATCATAAAATTTTAACGCAGTCTCCCCGGATGTACTTGCCACGATAACCGTCGACAGTCCGAGTTCCTTTGCGCGGGAGACGGCGATTCGGGCCGCGTCAGCGGTATTATGGGGGCCGGGAGAATCAAAATAATAGATAATTTTCTCTGTGAATGCCATAATAACAAATTAATAAACTCTGATCACTTAAAGTGAATTGCAATGATCACAATCGCATTAGCAGGAAAACCAAACTGCGGGAAGTCCACATTCTTCAAGGCAGCGACCCTCGCGCATGCAGAGATCGCAAATTATCCGTTCACTACCATCAGTGCCAACTTCGGGGTCGGATACGTGAGGACGACATGCCCCTGCAAAGAGCTCGGGCTCGTCTGCAGCGCATGCCAGGACGGTGACCGTTTTGTGCCGGTAAATATTATTGACGTAGCGGGACTTGTTCCGGACGCTCACAAGGGGCGGGGTCTTGGCAACCAGTTCCTCGATAACCTCAGGCAGGCCGATGCAATCATCCATATCGTCGATGCCAGCGGCGCGACCGACAGCGAGGGGAATCCCCTTGAACCAGGTGCGCATGACCCGCTGGTGGATATTGTATTCCTGAAGTTCGAGATGACGATGTGGGTGTACGGCATCCTGGATAAGCACTGGGCAAAGCTCCACCGGCAGGCGCAGACAAAAGGCTTCTTCATTCATAAAGGGGTTGCCGAGGTGTTCACCGGTCTTGGTGTCTCCCCTGAAGAGATCAGGGATGCGGAGGTGGCAGCAGGGATAGACCTCGTCCAGCCGGATGTACAGGGGCTGATCCGTTTCTGCCGGGAAATAGTGAAGATCAGTAAGCCCATGATCGTGGTGGGGAACAAGGTCGATGTGGCCCCGAACGACCTGGTTGCCCGGTTAAAAACTGAGAAGATGTCATTCTCGAGTGCTGCCGGGGAACTCGCGCTCCGGAATGCATCAAATGCACACATGGTCCGCTATGTCCCTGGTGACCCGTCGTTCAGTGTTGTCGATGAGGGTTCACTCAGTCCCGCCCAGAAAGGTGGCCTTGCAAAGATTGCTGCGACAATGAAGGAATTTGGCGGCACCGGTGTCCAGCAGGCACTGGACCATGCCGTCTATTCGCTGCTTGAACGGATTGTCGTGTATCCTGTTGAAGATGAACACCACTATTGCGATGGGAAAGGACGGGTCCTTCCCGATGCGTTTCTGATGAAAAAGGGTTCAACGCCCCGTGACCTTGCGTTTGTGGTCCATACGGATATTGGAAAAGGGTTTTTGTATGCAGTTGATGCGAGGACGAAGATGCGGGTGAAGGACACCCATGAACTGAAAAACGGCGATATTATCAGGATCGTGAGTACCGCCAGGTGAAATCCCTGTGAAGGAATTCATTTGTGCCTGGTTCTTTCGATATGCAACGGTTGTTGCCGGATGAACGGGCGGATTTTTTTTTCATACCGTCTCTAAGCACAATGTTTACCTGGTATACGTGCTATCCTGATACCGCCGCGATTACCGCAATTTTATCGAAACTGGAGGGTTTCAAAGAGTATCACACTGCACCCGCTGGCATAACCTTATCTGGTAGTAAAAGAGAAATCCTTTTATTATGGGTGGCGAAGTCTATCAGGCGCAGATCCTTCGGAATTTCTTTGATACCATTACTGGTACCGATCGGAACCTGACAAGGATATACATGTGCGTGATCAGCCTTGCAAAGATCCGCATGGAACCCCCGGGTAAAATCTCTTCTCTCGTCGAGCAGGTCAGGAAAAGTAAGCAGCAGAGGGAATTATCGGTGGATATCCTCGATTACATGTGTGATGTTGCGGCACAGATTGAGATGAACCATGTCCAGACGGCGTTTGGGGTGAAGGAGATCGGGGAGATAATGCAGGATTTTAATGGTGTCAGCCTTGACACCCTGTAATTTTTAAAATAAGGTTATTAAAAAATAATAAATTTTTCGTACCCTGAAGGGCTCTTACAGTCCCATGGCTTTTTTATACGAACTCAAGATCCCAGTGATGTATTTCTGGTGCTCATCAAGGGTCTGCTCATCATCTTCTGATGTCATGTAGGAGACCGAGTAAATGAGAATGACTGCATTGTCCAGATTTAGCTTTGCCGGGTCATCGGTTGCTTCTTCCGGTATATGAATGGCGAGATACGGCGCCTCATCACCCAGAAAGAAAATGTCGGTAACAGGGGTTACATCTGCATTTTCGAGGTTCTTTGCCCGCTCCCGCATGATTGTGAGAGCTTTTTTAAGGACTTTTTGTGGTTCCGTATCTTTCATCAGCAGGATCGCTTCATCTGCCTGCTTTACCGTGTTGCCGTACAGGCCAAACCGGAACGAGAGAAACGCCTGGGCGATTTCATGTGCAGTTTTCTGATCAATCTCGTTGTACATGACTCTGAGCCGTTCCATGTAGTTATACAGGTAATTTTCCATTGGGTCCTCCTCTACAATTCTTACTGGTGTACTGAACCGTTTTTCAAGCCGTATTAAAAGGATTGTAATACTGACCGCAAACAGGATGACGATTAGAAGGCCCGGTTTCGTATCGAGGGGCACGATCAGGATCATGACGGCGAAGATTGGTGCACAGATCGAAACGACATCCAGCCTTGGCTTGAGCCACGCTAAGTAACCGAGGAGAAAAGCACCTATTGCAGGGCCATACCAGAACTCCGCGGCATCAGGGATCACACCCGCCAGCTGAAGGATAACCCCGATTGCGATCCCTGCAAAAGAGATAAGGGGGATTGCGATTGCAATTTCACGTTGCCGACCTGCCCCGGGCCATCGGTCTTTGTCAGTACTTGTCAAATATACCGTTCTATATATGGTCCCCCGGTGCATGATAACGTTTTCAGATCTTCATCCGGTTTTTCTGTTCCACAAAATCAGGATGCCCTTTCCATTGATGTCCAGGCGCCCCCAACAAAAAAAATAAACGTTCAATATGGTTAAACATGATGCTGACCTAAATTCAAGTATGAAGGTGTGTATCATGTGCGGTGGGGAAGGCACCAGGCTTCGCCCACTCACGTTTGAACGGCCAAAGCCCTGTATCCCGATTGTGAATAAACCCTCAATAGAGCACCTGGTATCACACCTTTCCAATCTCGGTTTCCGTGAAGTGGTCATCACGCTCGGTTACATGGGGGAAGTGATAGAGCAGGCCCTTGGAGACGGTTCCCTGTTCGGTGTCGATATTACCTATGTGCATGAACAGACCAAGCTCGGTACTGCCGGGAGTGTAAAGAATGCGCAGAAATTCCTGGATGGCCAGGACTTTCTCGTGGTAGGTGGCGACCACATCACGGATATCAACCTCCTTGAGTTTTACCGGGAACATATGAAGGGCGGAGTGCCTGCAACCATTGGCCTGATCAGCATTGACGACCCGTCAGAATATGGTATCGCCGAGATAGATGTGGACTACCACATCAAGCGGTTCAAGGAGAAACCAGCGCCCGGGGAGATCTTTTCAAACCTTGCCAGCACCGGGATGTATGTCTGCAGTCCTGAGGTATTCGATCATATTCCGGCAGGGAAAAAATTTGATTTTGCCCGGGACCTGTTCCCGCAACTGATGAAAAAAGGCTTTAACCTTTCGGGCTGGCTTGCACGGGGGAACTGGACCGATGTCGGGAGCCCGAACATGCTTCGGCAGGCTGAAAAATGGAAACTGATGGATATCAGGTACACGAGTATCAGCGGTGACCTGACGATAAAAACTGCCAAGATCCAGGGGCCGGTCCAGCTCGGGGACTCCTTCACGATGGGTGTGAATTCAAGGATTATCGGTCCTGTTGCAATAGGGCCCGGGACAACTGTCGGCGACAATGTTCTGATCGGTCCTTACACGAGTGTGGGGGCGAAATGCGTGATAAAAAACAATGCAAAGGTGTTCTCCTCTTCGATTTATAACCGGGTCATCATCGGAAAGAACACAACCATCAGCGGGAGTATCATCGACAATGATACGCTGATCGGCGATGAATGCAGTATTGAAAATGATACGGTCCTTGGGCCCCGCGTCGTGTTGAGAGACCGTGTCATCGTCCATTCACGGACCCGTTTATGGCCGGAAGTAATAGTCAGGGATGATACAATCGTGAAGGAACACGTCCTGAACGATAAATATGATGTGAGGTGTGAGGGATCGTAAAAGCCTCACAGATTATTTTAAAAAACCAACGGTGTTACTCAACACGCCGCACCAGGCGGTGTGTAATGGCCACCAGTGGGTGTCGCGCGTAGTCAAGGACTGTTATATCATCGATTGTTTGTAAGTTCATTGCCCTCGCTGTCCGTTCCATCCCCAGTTCGATATCCTCATCGATCTCTATCAGGTAGGCATCAAGAGCCTTAATCCCCAGTCTTTTTGCGGCAACCGCGCGATGGTGACCATCCACGAGAATTAATCTTCCAGGGCGCCGGACGACAATAAGAGGTTCTGCAAGGCCCTTTTTAATCTCGTACATCCGCCCTTCGAGCTCGTCCTCGTATATTTTTGACTGGGTTGGAAGCAGCTGGTCGACCTGCACCGTCTCCCGTTTCAGGGTAGGTGAGATCCCGTGCAGTTTCTTTAAAGTCTCGATGAAATTAAAGACTTTTTCAGGGGATACATGCTCTATCTGGCTCCTGATTACGTCAGTATTCGAAATGATCCCTAGCAGGATGTTTTTCTCATCCACAACCGGGAGTTTCTGGATACCTGAACGGAAGATTACTCTTGCCGCATCGTTGATGCTCATCCCGGGGTCGGCAACGATCAGGTGGTCCGACATGACCTTGTCAATCGGGGTCGTGGAAGGGACAAAAAGGAGGTCTCTCGCGGATAAATACCCGACCACTTCCCTTCCATCGACAACCGGGAACCCGTCATGCCCCGTGTTCTGGATCTTCTCGATGACATCTTTTGCCGTGCCATGGACATCGATCGTCACCACATCGTAGGTCATGTAATCTTTGACCTTTTTTTTGTCCATCACAGTAGATCACGTCGGATTATTACTTGAAATCATCGGAAAGAAGGACAATTTGTAATCAATTATTATTTTTGCAACTCGTGCAATTTTTATCTTTTTAAAAACGGACCCCGTGCACTCCAGGTTCAACCGATGCTGCCGCCCCGTCATTCGGTCCTCTCACGAGGGTGTGGGATCACGCGGGATATAGCACCTGATGTTCCCACTACCGGGTAGCGACCGATCTTCCTCTCAACCAGGCACGTCAGCGAACACAATAACTTCACGTTCCTGTCCTCCGGGGTACACCTACAACTTTCCCGTCCGGGAAGACCCCGGCGGTCAATGCGACCGATGGAACCAATCATTCATGCCCGAGCGCCGCGCCGACGAACGGAACGAATATGCAGCCAATTTTAGCCACAACAGCGGTAGTTAACCAACCTGCCCGTATGAAAGGACGTCCTTTTATTGTGGAGCATGAAACGGTGATCAAGAACGTGGCCATCCGTCCTGACTCTTTCGAGCTGGGAACGCCAGTTAAGTCAGGCTGCATTAAAATTTACTTCGATGTAAGTGATGTTGCCGACGCCGAGCTGCGGATCCGGAACGTCATTGCACTTCGGGACCTTGCCAACACTCTGACTAGTTACCCGACACCCATTGCACAGGCCGGGAAGGTGCATGCATGAACGCCACTGCAGAAAGAAGAATCAACAATCTTTTCATGCAGGCACTCAAAGAAGAGAGACGGGGCAGGCCGATTCAGGCCCGCGCGTGCAGGCAGTCGGCAAAGATCATCCGGTTTTTGTGGGGTGAAGCATGATCCCGGTTTTCTTGGAACGGGCGGCATAACTTGCGGCAGATTAAGATCATCCGGTTTTTGTGGGGTGAAGCATGATCCCGGTTTTCTTGGAACGGGCGGCATAACTTGCGGCAGATTTCCACGCCGTCGGAAAAGAACTATCCGAAGTATCGGTACTGGTTCGCGATTGCGTGGCCCGGGCCCAGTGCCACGAGGTGACAGCATGAAAGACTACACCCAAGAAGAGTGGGAGAATGATGAGTATCCACAAGACTCAGCACTGTATTGTATCAATTTCTGTTTGGGCCAATTGTATGAGGACCAAACGCACACAATCGGCGATGTGGTCTGCAATGGCCGTCTTACCTTTGAAGAACTGATCGGGGCGTTACTGCTCGCAAGAAAACAAATACGTGATTTGAATTCCAACCTCGACGTCAGCGGGGACCCGGATAATTATCATCTCATTGATGGACGCCTTCGGCAGAAAAAAGGGCGGGAAATAATGGACCCGGTTGTCCACCCGGAAGGCCCTTAAAATATAATCCCATTCTCTTATTCAGTAAAAAACCTGCATGATGCCAAAAGGCCACGCGCCAAAGCAATGAAAATCTGAAAGTCAATATTTTTCACGACCGATAAGTTGTTGAATTCGCGATTTTCATGACAACCACGTTTGTTTAAAAAAAAGAATGAATGGTTTGACACGTTGATTGTGTCAGCTAGGCATACTCGCACTGCATACCACCTGACAGTTAAAATAATCTGGCTGCAAACACCTACTATAGTC
>JAPKXR010000227.1 GCA_026394715.1 Methanomicrobiales archaeon
TGAAATTTCCGATACTCCAAATGACCTCTTTGTTACCGGGGACCGTCTTGTCCTCTTTAGCACAGGGTGGGGGTCACCTGGTTACCCTGAAGAAAAAACTGGACCCGCGGTAGCCGGGATAATGCCACGGCGACCAGTATATAGCAATTTTCCTGTTACCCAAGCGGTCATCTACGATATTAGTGATCGGTCCAATCCGGAGGTGATGAAGGACTACACGATCGAAGGTGATTACACCGATGCCCGGATGATCGGCTCCCTTGTCTACATGGTTACCCGTGAGCAGGTGTACCCGTATAGCAATGACCCGATTATTGTGCCCACGCTCCGTGAAGGGACGAAAACTGTTGTGCAGCCTGATGTCTGGCACTTCGATTACCCCGATCAGCAGTACACCTTCACTACAATTACTGCCATCGATGCAGGGACCGGGACTGAGAAAAATGCACAGACCTACCTGTTAGGCAGCGGAAATATCATCTATGTCTCACCGGACGCGATGTACGTGAGTTACCCGAAATACCGCCCTAGTGTCTATCCAATGAGGGGTGGAATGGAAATGGCAAAGTCAATGCCCGAACCCGTGAGCATGATTGCGGGTCCGGGGGCCTCGGGAGCTGTTTCATCGCCACTGGTCCCGCAGGACTTTAACACCATGGATGAAGCCGGGAGGCAGGCGGTCATCGGCGGTCTTCGGAGTGGAGAACAGGAAGCGATCCGGCGGCAGGAAGCTGAACAGACCTCGACGGTCATTCACAAGATCGCGATAAAGGATGGGATGATCCAGTATGTCATGAAAGGGGAAGTCCCCGGGACGCTGAAGAATCAGTTTGCGATGGATGAGTATAACGGCAACCTCCGTGTGGCGACCACCTCGAGTGTCTACACCACGTCCGGGCAATATACCTATAACAACGTCTACGTCCTCAACGGCCAGATGGAGTCCATCGGCGCACTTACGCATCTCGCCGAACAGGAGACCATTTATTCCACCCGGTTTATCGGTGATCGACTCTACATGGTGACGTTCAAGCGCATCGATCCGTTCTTCGTGATCGATCTCTCAACACCGTCTAAGCCGAAAGTTCTCGGAAAACTGAAGATCCCGGGGTATTCCGATTACCTGCACCCATACGACGCAACGCATATCATCGGGATAGGTAAGGAAACTGCGACGAATGAATGGGGTGGCGTTTCAACGAGCGGGGTCAAACTGGCCCTCTTCGATGTCTCTGACGTTACGAACCCGAAAGAACTTGACAAGGTGCAGATCGGTGACGCAGGTTCTGATTCAGCGGTACTTACCGACCACCATGCATTTCTCTTCGATCGGAACAAGGACCTCCTCGTGATCCCGGTTCGGGCGGTATCAATGAACCAGGTCAGGAAAGGGGACTATTACAACAACCAGCCGCAGGCATGGTATGGGGCGTACGTGTTTGGCCTTACCCCTAAGACAGGGTTCACGCTCAAAGGGACCGTTCAGCATGGTTCCGGTGACAACGGGTACTATTACTATGGCAGTTCCGGGGCAGATGTGAAACGGTCGCTCTACATCGGGAACATCCTCTACACGATGTCATCAAAACAGATCAAGGCGAGCTCCCTTGACAGCATCAATACGACGATTTCGACGATCCCCCTCCCCGGTGTGGGGGAGGTGTATTACCCGATGGTCTAAAGGGAGAACAATTGCCCGAATCATCCTATTTTTACGATATCTCAACCGTGGTATCATAACCTGGCTGGAAAGTTCAATTTTAATTTTAAAGGCGTTTTAAGGTAAAAAACCCTTATATTGGCGACATAAGGGTTGCCCGATCTGCACGATGGATACCTTTATTGCCTCACAGTGGATTGATGGAGCTAACCAGGTTGTGGGTCGCATGACATTGTGTAAACACTGTGGGTACAACGCCTCTGATGAGTCGATTTATTGTATTATGTGTGGGAAAAAACTGAGCGTCGCTGAAGAATTGCATGGCGGGGTTATCTTTAACCTTAAAAACATGTTACGTGGTCATACTGCTGACGAAGAGGTTATGGTATAAAATCTTTTTCCATTGCAACGATGATCATTTCCACGCCACCTCAAAATGGCTGGATTTCTATTTTTAGGAAAGAAACTGTATGATGCCCGGGGAATTCTGTTCCGCCCCCTTGTTCACGCCGGCACCCTGAACAGCTGTTATAATGCTCTTGACCGGCACGTGGAGAATGGCAGGGTTGACCAGGTCGCGCTGATTTACGACAGCCCGGTCACGAAAACCGTAAAAAAATTTACCTACCGGGAGTTACGTGACAGCGCAGCACAATGTGCTGGCGAGCTCACCCGGTGGGGTGTCACGAAGGG
The DNA here is from genome assembly GCA_026394715.1 of Methanomicrobiales archaeon. GTDB lineage: Archaea > Halobacteriota > Methanomicrobia > Methanomicrobiales > Methanospirillaceae > CAIKOD01. Next base: position 2,354 of record JAPKXR010000227.1, read on the forward strand.
TGACCGGGTTGTCATTTACATGCCGATGATCCCGGAGGCCGTGATCTCGATGCTGGCATGTGCATGCATCGGTGCAATCCACTCGGTCGTTTTTGGTGGATTTGCACCAAAAGAACTGGCGACCCGGATCGAGGATGCACGACCTAAAGTGGTCATGTGTTCTTCGTGCGGAATCGAGGTAAACCGGATAATACCATACAAACCACTCCTGGACCAGGCAATAGCACTCTGCACGCATAAACCCGGTGCGTGTGTCATCGTCCAGCGACCGCAGGCTACGGTCACGCTTATTCGTGGTCGGGACCATGACTGGTCAGCCTTCATGATGGGTGCACCGGCAGACTGTGTACCGGTCGCTGCAACAGATCCCCACTATATCCTCTATACCTCAGGCACTACCGGGAAACCGAAAGGTGTCCTCCGGGATAACGGGGGCCACCTTGTCGCCCTTACGTGGAGTATGAAAAATATTTATGGTGTAGCACCCGGTGAGGTATACTGGGCAGCTTCCGATATCGGGTGGGTGGTTGGACATTCCTACATCGTATACGGGCCGTTGTTCCATGGGTGCACATCTGTCATCTACGAGGGCAAATCGGTAGGCACACCTGACCCGGGTGCGTTCTGGCGGGTCATTTCAGAGCACGGGGTGTCGGTATTATTCTGTGCACCTACCGCTTTCCGCACGATACGCAGGGAAGACCCCGATGCCCACTATCTTCGGATCTATGACATTTCTTCCCTCCGGATGTTGTTCATCGCCGGTGAACGTTGTGACCCGGATACCCTTACCTGGGCGGAAGATCAGCTTGGCGTGCCTGTCATTGATCACTGGTGGCAGACTGAAACGGGCTGGTCTATCGGCGCAAACTGTGCCGGGATTGAATTACTCCCGGTACGACCCGGGTCCTGCACGAAAGCCGTACCAGGTTATGATATCCAGATCTTTGATACCGAAGGTAAGCCGGTCTCACCTGGACAGAATGGTAATATTGCGATAAAATCTCCTCTTCCCCCAGGTTGCCTGACGACGCTGTGGCAGAATGATACAGATTTTGTGAGGACGTACTTTGCAACCTATCCGGGTTATTATTACACATCTGACGCGGGATACATAGACCCTGAAGGGTATCTCTGGATTATGGGACGAACTGACGATATTATCAATATTGTCGGTCATCGTCTCTTAACCGGGGCAATGGAGGAGGTGCTGTCATATCATCCCGATGTGGCCGAGTGTGCCGTAACCGGGGTACATGACCCGGTTAAAGGTGAAGTTCCGGTAGGATTTATGGTCCTTAAATCCGGGCTGTCTCGTGTTCCGGCTAAGATCGAACGGGAACTTGTCCTGATGATGAGGGAGAGAATTGGACCGATTGCATCGTTTAAGGAAGTATCTGTGGTAAAACGACTTCCGAAGACCTGGTCTGGCAAGATACTCAGGGGGACTATCAAAAAGATTGCAGACGGTGTGACCTTTTCAGTCCCTCCGACAATTGATGATCCGGTGACCCTCGATGAGATAAGGGAAGTCCTTACAGGAAGAGGGTACCCCAAGGGATGAATGCCCGGCATCTGGGACCTCCTGTTAAAATCCCGACGTGAACACCCAATTGGGGAAAAAGGGGTACCATTTTTTTTGAGGTCCCAATACATTCCAGGACCTAAAACGTCTTCGTGTAACTCTTAACTGAACACCAGGAAAACGGGCGGGGTATTGAAATGAAAATACCCAACTCATTCATCGGGGAAGATTCCTGCACCTAGGATAAGATCCTCTCCTGCCAGTTCGGTATACCCGAGTTTCAGCCGCGGTGTGTAATTTGCTGCAGGGTCTGCGAAGAAATAGTACGTGAAACCCCCGCCTCCCATGGCGTGTTCAATGAACCCCTGCACCGGGTACGACCCATACCCGTCACGGTCAGACCGCAGGTTTGACCCGATGAGGCCAGGCAGGTACGGGTTGGCGAGCAGGGTCCCGTTACGGTCAAACATGAAGATAAACGGGTCCTGGTATGAGAATGACTCGTTTGGATTATTAAACGCGGAAAGGCTTGCATCCCTGCCGTTTTTCTTAACCTGGGCGACTGCTTCCCGGACCCGGGCGACGAGTTGTGTACGTCGTTTTTCTGAGAACCGGACCGGCACATCAGGGAGGTACATTCCAGCCCCTGTTACCCAGCCGGGGCCCGCAGGTTCGACATACGAGACTTTGAAACTGGGTTTTCCTGCATCTGCGGGATTATTGTAGACATAATAGAAGAAACCTCCACCATTTCCGGCAACCCTGATCTTCTCTTCCCCGATCGAAACACCGTTGATATCCGTGAGATTTCGTTCGTTCACCCCGATCTGCCCCTGGTAAAAGGGCATGGCTAACGTTGTCCCGTTCATATCAAAGGCGAAGATGTAGGTCCCGTCAGTGGTAAAAGGCCCTGATACATTATTGAATGCCACTAGTGCCTTCTCTTCTCCTTCGTTATTTGCATATCCGACTGCACGTGCAACTTTTGCATGGAGGTATTCCCTGACTATTTCCGGCGCATTCACCGGGATGGAAAGATCGGGGCCGTAAGTGCCTGATGCCAGCCACCAGGTGTCATCAACCCGTTTCACGTAGGCCAGTTTTAGTTCCGTCTTACCGGTGACGGGGTTTGCGAACCGGTACGAGACAAACCCGCTTCCATTCCGGGCGACATCCCTCATCGCCCCGATCATTTTTACTCCCTCGTCATCGGTAAGGGACAATTTATTCTGCCCTTTGTATTCGGGATGATAGGGATGCGCGAGGTTGATCCCCTCGAAGTCGTATGCCCAGATGTATTGCTCTCCCCGTGTGAAAGAACCGTTTTTATCGGAAAACTCGTTTATAGCTGTTGCTTTCCCTGCTCTTTGGGAATATGCTACGGCGTCCTCTACAAAGGTGATAAGGCCCTGTACTGTTGACGATGACGGGTGCAGAGAAGTCCCGGGGCCTGCAGGAAGGCCTGTTGCATTTACCGGCAACACCTGCGTATCCGTGGGTAACATGGTAATTGTTGTAGGCGGGGTGGGGAATGCTAGTTCCCTATCTCCGCCAGGAGTTGGTGAGGTGATGCACCCCGCGGTCAAAAGCAGTGCAACGAAAATTGTGGTAATTGTAAAATGACCTGTGCCCATGGATGATGGTTGGTGAACCGACTATTTGGGGTTGATGGTCAATCCATGAGGCCGAAATAACCCGAATTTTCAAAATATTTCGAAGATTCAGGCTATAAGGTTCTCTCTTTTTAAACGGTAGGCTCCCATTGGCAAAAAAATCTCGAACCTGGCACCGTTTCCTGGTGTTCCGGTCTCACTGATGGATAGGTCCGTGATAGCGAGGATCTCTCTACCCAGGAACAGGCCAAAGCCGGTATGTTTATAACCTGAATAGCGTGATTGTGATCACTACAAAATAACGGAATGGAAAAATAATCTATAAATAATCCTTATATTGTAAAAATGAGAGTGAATCAATGACGAAAGATTAATTTAATATAGTTACCAATTGGTAACTATGAGCTGGATCAAACGAGTCAAACGTGGCAATCTGATTTATCTCTATGAATGCACTAGTGTGCGGGAAAACGGGAAAGTAAAAAGTAAACTCATCAAGTATCTCGGAGTTGAAAGCGATGTTTCCAAGGTTCCAAAACCAAAAACAAAACGTATTAACCCCGAACAAATTTATCCCACTCGATCATTTCGTGCAGGAGATGTAGCCCTCCTCTGGCACGTTGCAGAACTATCCAATATGATTAACACCATCGATCGGATTTGTATCGGCCAGGAGAATGTGGAGGGTCCGTCCCCTGGAAAATTTCTCACAATATGGGCGATAAATCGTGCATTAGACCCTCAAAGCGCAACCCAGATTGAATCCTGGGTACCAACTACAATACTCCCACAATTAGCGGGAATCAAACCAGAGATGTTTACCAAAGATGCATTATTATCTGCGCTGGATGCAATCTGCGTCTCCTCAAAGACTACCGGTAGAGTTCAGAGTCTTATCCCCCAAATCGAGGAGGTGCTCTACCAAAAATGGCGGTTATATAATCCTATTAATGTCGAAAAAGACGAACAATATGCGTTTGATCTGACTTCATTAATTTCCTTCAGCCAAACATGTCCACTCTCTGAAGCGGGCCATAAAACCCGCCAGACAAAACAACTTCAAATCAATCTCTCACTATTTGCATCCAAAGAAGACCGCTATCCAATTACCCATATCGTTCATCCGGGTAGTTTCCAATCTATCACGACGGTAACTAATCTTATCGTCAGATTACGTGAACTTGCAATTCCACCGGGAACAATTATCTGGGATCGTGGAAACACGTCAACAACAACGATAAGAGAGATTGAGTCTCTTGAATGGAATGTAATTTGCGGTGTTTCAAAAACATTAAAGAAAGTCAAAGAAATACTTGCAGTCACTGATCCGCCGATAAAACCTGAGTATCTGGTAGATTCAAAAGCTATGAACCTCTACGCTATGAAAGTCGAGGATTCACTTTATGGTAATCGGGGAGCCGTCACTGTTTATACCAATATTGACAGAAAAATCTCTGATTTGAAGAAGAGAAATGTTGCAATATTGGAGATTACACGTGATTTAAAGAGATTAGAAGAAAATTCACACTCTATGAGTCTTGAAAAACTCCAGAGTTCAATTGATGAAGTCATGGGTGAATGGAGTAGATTCTTCAAAATATCTACAAAATCGGGGGAACACGGAACTGAATTAATCTGGAGCCCTGATGAGGGTGAACGCGGTCTTGCTGAAAAACTCGATGGTAAATGGCTCATTTATGCATCTGATCCTTTGTTAACCGCAGAACATGTTGTCAAATCATATATCGAAAAGGATTTCATCGAAAAATTATTCGAAAATGTCAAGTCATACGAAGAGATTCAGCCTTTAAGACATCGTTTGGAGTCCAGGGTTTTTGCCATTATTTTTGTATGTACATTGGCACTCCGTCTCAAAGCGGTACTACGCTGGATTATCCACGCCAAAAAGCAGGAATCTGATTTGAGCGTAGAGATGTTAATGAAAAAACTTGAGCATGTCGAGTATGTTGAATTTAATGTAGGCGATTCGACGGATGCCTACTTTATCAATATGCAAAAAAAGACGCTGAAGTATCTGTCTGATGTGGGTCTTGATATTGCGTTCAAAGGTAAAGTTAAAACTTTGTAGTGATCATTTTTTCGCTATTCAGGTTATAATATTCCCTCCGGAAAATTCTCTCTTTTTCGTTACCGGGGATTCCCATACCGTTATCCTCAAGGACCAGGATTAGTCCGTCCGGGGTCTCAACAGATCGGATTGCAATTTCTGTTACATGTTCCCCGTGCCGGATCGAATTCTCAACAAGATTGTAAAATACTTTTTCCAGCAGGGGGTCGGCATAGACCTCAAACTGTGGGAGATCGACGGTAATCCTGACCATGGCTAAGTCAATCGTTGCAATGGCGAGCGATACCGTTTCCCCGATATCGTACCACCCGGGCGAATGGACCCCTATATTCTGGTAATCGCGGGTGAAAAGGATCTGTTTCCTGATCGCCTCTGCGGCCTGTTCTTCCTTTGAAATATACGTGATCAGCTTTTGGTCCGTTGTATCCTGTCGTGAGAGCTCAAGAAAGCCGATGAGCACGGTCAGTTGATTCAGGATGTCATGCCCCGTTACGTTGTTGAGCAGGTTAAGCTTTTTATTCGCCCGGGAAAGGGCGGCCTGGGCTTGTGTATAACCGGTAATGTCGACAACGGTGCAGATGATTACCGGTGTTTCACAGTCGACTGCGGAAACAAGCGCCCATCGCTGGGAACCATCCGCCGCCGACAGGCTTACTTCAATATCACTGATCCGGTGCTGGTTATAGACCTGGGTTAAAAAATTCTCCCGTACCGTTGTATCCGGGATGATGTCGAGCAGTGTTTTTTTCTTCAGGTCGTTGCAATGGTATCCAAGAATTGTACAAAATTTCTGGTTTGCATTGTTTATTTTCAGGCTGATTTTATCGTAACTGAATGCCCCGGCCTGCGAATTATAATATAACTCACAATTTTTCTCCCCTTCCCTGCGGTACGCTTTTGAATAGGCCGAGATGAGGACCCCGAGTGAGACAAAGATATAGAACCAGATGGTGGCAGTAGTATAGACCTGGGCGTCATGTAACCCGAATAGAAAGACCAGGACCAGATATACCCAGCCCAGGAGGACGGTACCATAAATGCCCAGTTTCGGGTGCGAAAAAGCAAGGAGCACGAGCGGGATGATGTAAAAGAAGGGAAATACATCATAAATACCAAGGGAAAGGCTCCACCACGTGATAAGGATGGCCGTAATTGTGCTTATGATGATGCAGGCATCAAACAAGAATAACTTTTTTTGGGAAATCTGTTGCATGGGTGGAACTCACCTGTGGGTGGACTTCCCGGTATTAATGATATTTGCCGGTACTGAACAGGTGTGACGATACACAATAAAACTATTGAGTGTTGTCGGGGACCCCGCTCTTTTAGATTGCTGTCTATCCCTGGTCCCCTACAATGGAAAACA
>JAPKXR010000214.1 GCA_026394715.1 Methanomicrobiales archaeon
TGGTAGGCATAATGGAACATTGCCATCTCCCCTAATTAAAAACAGTGTGTAGGGCGTAAAACCCTGCGTCGGTATGCTGCTATGGGGATTCGAACCCCAGTCGCGAGCGTGAGAGGCTCGCATGATTGGCCGGACTACACTATAGCAGCGTCTTTATGATAGAGTTGCTCTATTTACTTTCTATTACTCGTAAAAATAGGTTGTGGAACAAGTCGGCAGGATGGGAGAAAACTGCTTACATCATCAGTAGATTGGTGTCCCCTCAGTCTCTGTTATCGTCTTGAACGCGGCCATAAATTGTCTTGTCACAGGCCCTGGTTTCCCGGTCCCGATACTCCTGCCATCGATGACTGTAATAGGTGCGACCTCCGCAGCTGTCCCGGTAACAAACACTTCATCTGCGGTATAGAGATCGAAATACCCCATATTTTGTTCCTTCACGGTGATCCCCATGGATTGTGCAATCTCAAGAACGACGTCACGGGTAATACCCCTGAGGTTATTGAGGGTGGGCGGGGTGACAATTATTCCGTTTTTCACTGCAAAGATATTATCTCCTGACCCTTCAGAGAGATAGCCATTAGTATCAAAAATGATCGCTTCGTCTCCTCCCTTGTAATTGGCCTCAATTTTAGCGAGGATATTATTCAGGTAATTGAGACTTTTCACATTTGGAGGGAGGGCACTTGCAGCATTTCTCCGGACAGAAACGGAGACCCCGACCAGACCTTTTTCGTAGAGGTCGCCATACATCGCTCCCCATTCAATAGCGATACAGATGACGGTAGCCTTCTCACATTTACGTGGGTCAAGGCCAAGGTCGCCAACGCCCCTGGTTACAATAGGACGAATATAACCGTTTTTCAGGTTATTTTTCCGTAACGTCTCGATGATGACGTGTGCCATCTCTTCTTTCGTTATTGGAACGGTAAGGTCGATTGTCTTTGCCGAATCATACAGCCGGTCAACATGCTCCATGAGACGGAATACTTTTCCGTTGTATGCACGGATCCCTTCAAAAGCTCCATCCCCGTACAAAAGCCCGTGGTCAAATACAGAAATCTTTGCCTGTTCCCGCGGCAAAAACTGGCCATCGATATAGATCTGCATAACTTATATTGTACATTTTCTAGTATTTTTTACCTCTCAATTGTGTGTACTATGATCCGGCTGTACTACCCCTTGGGTGGCCGGAATGAGAGACCAACAGCGCTTAAAAAAGGCAGTGCGGAACGCGAGGATCTGGCACTCATAACTCATATCAGGTACGGGTCCGGCATCTCCCTACGAAATGCCTGAACATCCCGATTCCCGGCACCGGGTGGAGATGCGTATAACTGCCAAGCGTCTGTCCGGTAACAGCGCCATCGTACATTCCATGAATCCCGGTCCCCCGGGTGAGCCGGTAGGCATAGTTCGTTTCAGGGGCCAGGCAGACATCAGAATAATGAAATTCATGTCCCTTAAAATTCCCGGCCCCAACCGGGCAGCCATCCGTACTTACTCCCTCAACATAACTAACGACACGACGAGCGGGCATCCGCGTTTCACCAGTAAAAACACCTGCCATTTCAAACACCCGTTCTTGTGAATGGCCCTGCCATCCTTCCATCAGGCGGATACGTTCGGTCAGGTACATCAGCCCGCCGCACTCCGCATATATCGGCACACCATTATCAGACTGCTCCCGAATCGCCTCCCGCATCCGGGTGTTTGATTCAAGTCCGGGCAGGAATAATTCCGGATAGCCACCACCAATAATATAGCCTTCTGCATCAGGTAACCGGTCCCTGACCGGGCTGAATGGTATCACATCGGCCCCGAGTGCAGGCAGGACATCAAACAAGTCAGAATAGTAAAAATTGAATGCTTCGTCACGGGCAACAGCGATCCGGGTGTCGGTTACATGTTCTTTCGGAAAGAGTGGCACACCTTCTGGCAGGTCCGGGATATCAGATGCGATGCTGGTGAGTGCATCCAGCGATACATGCTCTTCAATTAAACCGGTGACCCTTTCTATTCTCTTTTCAAATTCACTGCTCCCCTGTCGTTCTATAAAGGGCACCAGGCCGAGGTGCCTCATGGTGAGTTCCATCTCCTCCATACGTGGGATGGCGCCCACAACCGGGATCTTGCAGTAATGCTCGATCGCAGAAGTTGCTTTATCAGCATGTTTTGTTCCCATGACATTATTGAGGATGACACCCTTGATCCGGATATCCGGTGAAAAAGCCTGGAAACCTTTTACAACGGCGGCCGCACTCCTGGTAATACTCCGGGCACTGATCACCAGCACAACCGGTAGGTCAAGGGCACGTGCGATTGCTTCGGTACTTCCAACATCCGTAAGTGCGTCTGCTCCTTCAAATAAGCCCCGTACCCCCTCAACCAGGGCGAAATCTGCACCCCGGCATCCATAGGTGAATACCTGCGATACTTCGGAGGGGGACATCACGAAGCTGTCAAGGTTTCGGCACGGCTGTCCCGTAACGCCCGAAAGGTATGACGGGTCGATATAGTCCATCCCTGCCTTAAAGGTCTGAACTTTCAATCTGCGGGAAAGAAGTGATGAAAGTGCAAGTGAAATGCTTGTCTTTCCGCAACCTGACCGGTCACCGGAGATTAGGACTGCCTTCATGCGAGGCTCCGGAGGACCGCCCCGAACTCGCTCTCTACCACGTGCCGTACCCCGAGTGTTTTCGGGTGGAGGTCAATCTCAACAACAACAAACTGGTGACCTATTGCTTTCAGGGGTGCGACCTGTCGTGGCCCGTTGGTAATAGAATAACAACAGGTGCCATTCGTAAACTCGGGTGGAATTGCGTGGGGGACACCTGCGAGGAGTGCATAGTCCGGGCCAATTTCCCTGATCCTTTTTCCGAGTTCCTCACCGTTTGCACCATATTCATCCAGTGCCCCGATTGATTCCAGGGGAACCGATGCATCAGAAAATGCGGATTTGATCCGTTCGGCATCCCGCCTCACCTTGGGTAGGCCGCGTTCTTCGAGGTTGGCGATATACCTGATATCCGCATCCGGACAGACCTCATGGAGGGCGATCAGTTCATCGGCGAACATGTATGCAGTCTCTTTTTTCGCATTCATTACTGCCACACCTCGTTCACCTTTTTTGATCCGCGAAAGGAGATCAACGGCGACCTTGTGCTTTAAGTCTCCGCGTGATGGTTCGATATAAGACTGGCTTGCGGCCCCCCGGAGGCGCTCTACCTCGTTTGCCTTCGCAAGCACGTATTTCTGGCGGTCGAGTTCTTCAGAACTTATCCAGCCCGCCTCTGCCGCCGGGACCAGTGTCGCAATCACCCCGTCGATATTTTCCGGGTAGCCTGCATGGATGTCCACGGCTATTGTCGGGGTCGTGATCCCTGCGTCATCCACCGCGGATGCCAGGTCTTCACCAATAATCATGGATACGCAGGTCCCGATTACGGCCATTTTCTGGGGTGAAAATTCCCGTTCTGCGTACTGCAGAGCGGCAACCAGCGGGTCATGTCCGCCGAAAATAAATTCGTTATCCGCAAGAGAAGTGGTCAGCACGCGTAACCCGTCCTCCTCAAGGAGACGGGCATGCTTGAAGGAGCAACCCGAAGGGCCGTGCAGGATGGCGACATCCACTTCAAGGTCTCTTGCCGTATAGAGTGCGGCAACAATAGAACTCGGCCTTGGCTGCATGTATTTCATTCAATTATCTCCATGACTTGACTGCGAGCACCACGCATGCCTCTCCCGGGGTTGCAAGGGCAACAGACTTCCCATCCCTGAAGTTGCCTGAATAGGTAATCTTGTTTGTTTCCAGGTATCTGGTTAGAGAAGATGCCATATACTCGTTCCTGTACTGTTCTCCGACAATAACAACCCGGCATGGTCTGACCGTTTCAATCGTACGGACTATTTCATCAGGCTGGAACCCTTCACATACTGCATGGTCTTCCTGGCCGATAACAAGGACCAGGTCATTCTGGCCTGATACCTGGCGTGCATAGCGGGAGGCCTCGATTGTCGTCTCCCTTGTTGTTCCACTGTTTGCGTTGTCGATAATGAAATGGCCCTTTTCCAATGTAACCGCCATTCTGCCAGGCAACGCGGTAAAACCCCCGAGTAACCCGGTGTTGAACCCAAGTATACAGCCTGCTGCGGCTGCAATCATCAGCGGTGTTTTGTAACCGGCAAGTTCGAGGAGTGGATTTTCAAATGATCCCATAATTTCTTTATGGTTATAATCACACTGTTTCCCTTCAACCCGGACAACCTCTTCTGCA
>JAPKXR010000167.1 GCA_026394715.1 Methanomicrobiales archaeon
ATGGTCATCCGACATCAGCGACGCTTGGTCGCCTGGCCCAGGTGGGATCGGCGATATATCGCACCGACCTGAATGGCGATGTAACGGTAACAACCGGCGGCACCACGTACGATGTCAAAACGGACAGGCAAGCAGCCAGCCAATTGCGGTTGCAAGTGCGGTGTTTCCGACAAGTGCGGTAGCGGCTGCGGCATAGCCTGCGACAGTGGATGCCTTTGCCGTGGAGGTCCCCATGCTTTTCAGGGTTGTCAGGTTTTCGTACACCACGTTGACGTCGAACGACTGTGTCCCACGGGTAATGCCGGCAATGGTTACACCGCCGACAACGTGGTCCACGCACTCGAATGCGTTTGCGTCGATGGCTCCCTGGATGAGGGTGTTCAATGCAGCGACACTGGCGATCGGGGTCGTAATAGTACGGACCGAACGCTTTACATTTGCTTTTTGAACAAAATCAGCCATTTTTTGGTAGTTCCTGCCCCATCCGGGGAAGTAATGAGGATAAGAACGATGTTTAAAAAATAGAGTGGGACGGGTCGCCGCTAAGAAAAAAAATCTGCTCAACCCGGGTTCATAGCCAATAACTTCGAATTATATTCTTACAGATCCATCGATGGCATGAGATTAGGAAAACAAAATTATGCATTTTTCTGCAGTTCATTTTCTAAAAGCCATTTCCATACCGGTTTAATGGTTACCGTTCTGTCACCGGCCTTCCTGGTGTCCTCCCGGTCATTCGTCAGGATAAGACCACTATCCTGTTGGAACGTCTCCATCGCTTCAAATAAACCATCAAATTCGCGTTCCATATTTTTGTCGTTCATTTCATAACATACCTGAATTACACCGGATATGCGCTGACCATCTTTTATGATAAAATCGCATTCCCTTTTGCCTGAAAAATAAAATATATCCTTTCCTCTTCGTTTAAGCTCGATGAACACGATATTCTCAAGGTGCCGCCCCCTATCCGGAGACATGGAAAAACCACCAAGGATTGAAAATGCATTATCGATAACATAGATCTTCCTCGGAGAGCTCAATTGTTTTTTTATTGAGTAATCAAACCGTGAAAGCTCGAAGAAAAGGTAGGCACGGCTCAAATATGTAATATATTCCTTGACCGTGATCGCATTGGACAATCCGAGACTCTTTTTCAATGAATTGTAGGTAAAAGGAAGGGATATCATCGATAAAAGGATCCCCACGAGTTCCCGTACGAGCCGTTGCTGCCTGATAGAGTACCGGGTAATGATATCGCGGTAAAGGATATTGTCATAGAGTGTTTTGATATATTCCTCGTCTGCGTTTAGGAGGTATTCCGGCATTCCACCCTGTTCCCGATATGCAGCAAACGCCATTGTCAGTCCGACCTTCTCCTCCGGAATATAGGGAGAATCCTTTCCGATTGTAATCTTTCTGAAACGTAGATATTCTGCAAAGGAGAAGGGGTATAGTTCGAATACCCTGTACCTCCCGGTCAGACGGGTTCCGAATTCCCTGCTCAGCAGGGAGGCGTTCGAACCGGTGATCAGTACTTTCTTCCCACTATCCTGGAGCCGCCTGACAAATGTCTCGAACTTGTCGACGTTCTGGACCTCATCAAAGAAGTAGATGTCTGGTGCACCGTATACTTCTATCAGGACCTCGTTCAAGTCCTCAAATTCTTCGGCATTAAATGAAAGAAGCCTCTCATCTTCAAAATTTACATAACAGAACCGCACCCTGGTATCCATTACCTGCTTCAGGAGCGTGGATTTCCCGGACCGCCTGATCCCGGTAATGATCAACACCCTATTGTCATCAAACGCCTGGAGGACCTCTGCAAGGATCGTCCGCTCAATGAAATCTCCGCTCTTTTCGATCCGGCTCTTCTGCTGAACCACGACAGAACGGAGGACCTCCCGGGATGCCATACTAATTACTAATTAGCATTGTTAATATATTTTACTCATCAGTAATTAGTAGAATATTAAAATTGGACTCGTTCGTACGAGTATCGAATAAAACAACCCAGAATGCCCCCAAAATGGAGGGGACATCACCCCTCCTTACCAGACTTCCCCCGCTTTCATTCGTTAGTTGGGCCCGGATTTGCCTTCTTTTTCTTTCGGTAACATCCCCTCGATTTTGCAGCGATTTTATCCCGGTTCCGCCAATAATAGGCCTTTCTTTGTTGCTTATCCCGTTCCGGGTGCCGTAAACGCCTTGCTTTCCACTTCGGCAGTCGCGGGTAAGGTAAAAGGGCCATCTTAATGGCGGTTTTTAGTGATACTCGTGTGACGGTCATTGTTCCCTCACCCACCGTGGCGAGTCCTTCACACCGACGGCCTTCCATCCGGCGAGCTGATTCATCGTCACCGTGATCGCCTGCCTAAATCCCTGGAAACTCCGTTTTTCCCCCCTGAATGTCCGGTACATCGGGGCCCCGGCCTCCTCCAGGATGTGGCGCAATACTTCATTCCGGATGACCAGCAACTTGTCGGCTGCATAGACTTCCGTCTTCTCTGCGACCTCCTTCGACGTCAACACTTCACCACCCCTGTTCGGCCCGAACCCCCACACGCAGGACACGGTTCAGGTAACCAGCGTTTTCGCCAGGTCTTCCCGGACCCCCTGCATACATGGCATTCGATCTCAAACCACCGGTCCCGGCGGCTCATGAGGATCCTCCTCCGGTCGCTTGTTCTCCGGCAGATTCCACGCGGGCAGCCCGGTCATGGCAGAAATCGCAGAGGTGCGTCGGAGAACCCGGGTCAATCCACTTCACCGTCTCAAGGTTGCAAAGCGAACACCTGCCGAGCTTCTTCGTTGTCGGGACCATCCGGGAGGCAACGATAGCACCGGCAAGGAGGGGGATCGCTGACTGTTCCTGCCGGACCGTTCCCAGGTGGCAGACCTTGCAGATCCGGTAGGCATTCTTATCCTTTCGGGCTTTCCGTTCCTCGGTCAGCTTCTCGATATAGTCCACACCCTTCTTGCCACACACATGGCAGTGGGTCCGGTACTCGGCATGATCGAGGGCCTTGTAGTCCAGAGCATGGGCATTGGGGGGTGATCCAACCGGGTTGCGGGAGGTTCCCGGAGAAATTCCATTGCACTGTGAGGCCGGTTTTAAAATCGGTTGCCGGAAACCTTCACTCACGGACGTGTGTGCGGAAGTTGGATTTTCACACGCAGGGGGAACAACACATGACCTGGCCCATTTGGGGGATACTGTATGTTGTGATTCTCCGGAATCAGTACTCTTTAAAGTGTACTTATTATTACAAGGGAATCCGTTTGCAATTTCCTCCCCGATTTCAGGGGAAATTGAAAC
>JAPKXR010000293.1 GCA_026394715.1 Methanomicrobiales archaeon
GGCTCCGGCCGGTCAATTCTTCCATTACCGGTTCAATCGAATGGGAAAAGGGCCCATGTCCTATGTCGTGGAGTAGTGCCGCGGTTACAATAAGCAGGCGGTCGTACTCCGGCACCCCGAGCTGTCGGCACATCACCCCCGCGAGGTGCATCGTGCCAAGCGAGTGCTCAAACCGGGTATGGTTCGCTCCAGGGTACACAAGGTAGGAGAAGCCCAGTTGCTTGATATGGCGGAGCCTCTGGAGCAGGGGCGAGTCAAGGAGCGTGATGGCAGGTGTGTCTACCTCCACATACCCGTGGACCGGGTCCTTGATCGATTTCATCCGCGTGACCACTAAAGAATCTTGATATAGAGAAGATAAACCTATTGAGTAATGATTACCTTACTTTCCGGCGGGACTGGCACACCAAAACTCCTCCGTGGTGTCCGGTGTCATACCACTGACCAGCAGATCAATGTCGTGGTAAACACCGCAGAAGATGTCTGGATATCGGGGGGACACCTATCGCCGGATATTGATACGGTGATGTACCTCTTTGCCGGAACCCTCAATACGGAAACCTGGTGGGGGATTGCCGGTGACACCTTCCTCACCCACAAGGCCCTCCTCGACCTTGGGACCGATGAGTATATCGCGATCGGCGACCGTGACCGTGCAGTCCAGATTGCTCGCGGAGAGCTCCTCACCAACGGGAAATCCCTAACCGAGGCGACCACCATCCTATGCAGGAACATGGGTATTAAGGCGGGGGTGCTCCCGATGACAGACTCACCGGTTGCCACCATGGTCAGGTCATCGGGGGAATATATCCATTTCCAGGAGTACTGGGTGCGGTGCAGGGGTTCCATACCGATCGACGCGGTGAAACGGGTCCCGGAATCACCACCTCCCGCAACCGAAGACGTGATCAAGGCAATTTCAGAGGCAGATGCCGTGATAATCGGACCGAGTAACCCGGTGACCAGTATCCTTCCAATCCTTGAATGCAAGGGTGTACGGGAGGCATTGCGCGAACAGTACGTCCTCGCGGTAAGCCCGTTCATTGGACTGGCCCCCTTCAGTGGTCCTGCCGGGGAGCTCATGAAAGCGAAAGGATTCCCACCATCCTCGCTGGGTACATGGGAATTATATCGGGACTTCCTCGACCTGTTCGTGCAGGACAAACGGGACACCGTGACAGTCCCGGGTGCGGCCCGCCTTGATACCATGATGACGAGCGAAGAAAAGAGCAGGGACCTCGCTAAAGGGCTATTTGGGCTGATGGAAATGCATTATGGATAAATCTGGGATTCTCCGATGAGGGCGCGTCAGGGATGAAACCCCATCTTCCCTCCAATAGTCCCGGGCTGATCTGCCTGACACCAATAGAGGATTTAAGTTGTTATAAGGGCGTGTCAACAAAGGAATAAAGTGATAACTATAAATTATAGCCCGTCATCATTAGCTATGTGCAACCGATAACCGCGTTTACCGATCTCTATAATGTTGTAATTTCCAAGCGGGTTTACAGGTCCGGCATATACCAATTTTTAGACTGCATATACGGCCCGCAACGAGCAGGGAAAAACTCAACAGAAAAGGAAATGCAGGGTTACGAAATCCTTGCGGAACAATACCTCGCCGATAAGAACCGCGACCATATGACCGATCTGATGTCTTTTTCTATTCATATCAGCGAGAAACCACCACATACCGCGAGAACTTACATGAACGTGGTACGGGAATTTCTGGCAAATAACAATATTGAATTTCCAAGCCGGGACTTAAAGCGGGTAATGTCAAAACTTCCCAAGGGCGGTGCCCGAACTATCGAAGCGGAGATGACACACGAGA
>JAPKXR010000144.1 GCA_026394715.1 Methanomicrobiales archaeon
TCTTTCCTCCTGTGGCAATAATTATGTCATTTTTCGAGGGAATATTGTGGGATAAAAATAAGGAGCACGAGCACACACGGTTGTTTGAGTATGACACTCCTGTATTGAGGTGTTTTAATGGGGTTTGATCTTGGCGACCTAGCACCGGAAAACGAGGACGGGGAATGCTTCGATACCAATATTTCTGAATGGATACCACTGGCAGAATATGTTTTTGTTACGTGCGAGGACTTAATTCCAGGTGGGGGAGGACGAATACTGGTTCAGCAACGATGGCCAGGTTGTCTCTGCAGAAACGGCCAGGGCGATCGGAGAACGGCTCCTGAAACTTATCGAGGACGGTTCTGTCGAGAGATACAAGGAAGAATTCTACTCAAAAATCGATGGCCCATCCGATGAACCAGATGAAGAATCCAACGGAATAGACCGGGATGATGATATGCTGATTCAGAGGGGGAAGATTGGTCACAAAGGTAAGGGGTCCGTTGCAATATGGACCGTAGAATATGAATTCGATGTGGGCGAATTAGAAAAGTTTGCAAAATTCTGTTTGGCGTCAGGTGGATTCGAAATATGCTAGAGCGGGGAATAGCCCATTTCAGGTGGGTTGTCCTGGCGTTATCAGGAGAGTAAGGTAGCATGAAGACGAAAGAACCAAATTGGGTCCCATTAACCAGGGAACTGAAAGCAGTGAAAATTGTACGGACAAAGATCACAAAATATGACCATCCACATTTCGGGAATATCACTCTGGTATGTCGGCCGGAGGTCGTCCACATGGTGAGGAGTGCGATGTTTACGGGATGGGGTATGTTTCCGATTGGGACTTAAAAACACTCGCACGGAATGACCCGCATGAGGCTCGTCTTCCCCCTATGCGCTGGAATTTAAAGGACATTGACGAGGTGCTCGACGACTCATGTTAAAATGGTGCCTCTGTTGAACGTGACATCGACATGATTGAAAATTTAACAAAATAATTGTTTTTGTGAGTTTGGATAATTTTATTCTCTATCAAACTAACAGAATATACAATGGATACGATGAATTTTGAATAATACGGTCTTATGATTACGGATTGCGGAGAATTGCATCACAATGTTTATACATTTGTCATGACTAAATAATCAATATAATAATTCATCATATCCCGATGAAAATTCGATTTGGGGGAAATACCCGTTATGGTAATGAGTAAAACAATTTACTTCGAAGAGAAATACGGAGTTAATATCAATCAATTTAAATCTATTGAAGAGATTGATTCCTTTGTCGAGGGAAAAATAGGCAGGCCGTTAACGGTAGTTTCGAGTTCATCCAATGTAATCGACAGAACGGGTAATGTATTAACTGTTAAAAAATATGATATCGAAAAAATGCTTGAAAAAGCCCTAAATAGTTAATATTTTTTTGAGGTAATAAATGGCCTTGCAAGATATCGAACGCTTTGTTTTATTCTATAATAACGAGTTTTTACCTGCATATTCTGATCTTGTGGGGTATATTACTGCCAAACCGCAAGAAGTACTAATTAGTCTGGAACATTCTTTTTCACACGTAATGCAATACAATACTGTAGATCTTTTAGAGGATACCAGAGAAGAGAATCTGAAAAAAGCCCATCACCATTTACAAAGAGCAACGTTAGATTGTTATAAACTATTTTGGGTGGAAATGGATCGGGATCTGAAATCCCTTGTAAATGATCAATATAAGAGAAAATTCTGCGTCAATATGTCAGAAGGAGATCTTTTAATTTCGTATTCACACTTTAAAACTGCTGCACAAGAAGCAAGGCAAACTGAAGCAAGGAATATCGGGGTAAACTACTTAGAGACAATTAATGCCTATAAAAAAGCCTGCGAACATGGAAAGCAGATATTTAAGAATATTGACGATATAAAAATGGCAGATCTTGATAAAATCCGTGTAAAAATTTGGAAATTTGTTACGGCTAAAGAGTTTGTTACCGGTTTAATTGCCGGATTAATATCCTCATTTATTGTGTATTTCATAACAAAATAGTCATTAATTCGCCTTTTTAAATCCTTCCTTCACAATCCGCTGATGATCCTCTTTCGGTATGACCCGCATCACAGTTCTAATTGACCGGACCACATCACCACCATTATAAACGCAGGGGTTTTAGAAATCAGTGAATACATGGAATCTTTTGAAAATACGGCGATAGATATAGCCGCTGAAGCAGCCTCAATCGCGCACCGTGGGCAATTCAGAAAAGATGGCAAGACACCTTATATTGTCCATCCTAAGCGGGTCGCTATGTGTGTAGCAAATTTTGGGGGAGATCATATCGGCATTATCGCCGCCTGGATGCACGATGTAATGGAAGACTGTGAAGAGGGCGAAGCAATTGTTCACGATACTCTGCAAAAAACAGATCTGCCACAGGAAGAACGCGATGAAATATTCGCAATTGTCTCAGCCCTTACAAAAAATGATGCGATAAAAGGGAAATCAAAGAAACTGGCAGATACCCTGAAAAGAATTAACCGGGCACCGTGCCAGGCAATTCTTATAAAATTGTGTGATCGGATGGATAACCTGGTCGATGCCCGTGATCAAGAGCAGGAGTTTTTATCAAAATACCTCCCGCGGACCGATCAACTGATTGATGCGCTGTCAGACGGCGCAATGCGTCATGGATATACCAAGGCACTGGAGAGATTGAAGGAGTTGCGGGCAGATTATTCCGTGAAAAATCACAGGGAAAACGGTCATTGAAATCAATCAGGTAAGAGAAAATTCAATACACTGCCATATCATATGTAAAATAATTATTTTGTGCACGGGGTAACATTATGGGAAAGCGAAATTCACTCCAAATGGTTAATGTGGTGATCAAAGCAGATTCCGTCCCAATTGTTAACCAGGCTCTGAAAACGTGCAAGGGCCCGGGATTAACACCCATCAGGTATTTCCTGTCACGGGCTATCATAGACTGCCAGGGTACACTCATTTTCAAAGAAAGTGAAGATGCCGAGGACCCGTACTGTTCGTTTGATGATGGTACCACCATAGCTCTTTTTGGAACATGGGACGAACACGAGAAGATCGCATCCTGGGTTAAACTGCATTCCGAAAAGGGTGGGAAGATGGTACTATTCAGTTATGATGGAGACGGTGCTGCATGGGGATGGGAATTTGATGGCAAAGGCAGGATGAGAGAATTGCAATACCGCAATATTATGAAATATGAGTACCATCAGACCGATCGAATACAGGACCAGATAAGGGCTGTGGATAAACTCATTAAGGTTCTTAATAGGTAAAGCAAATCAAGCTCGAAAAAATTCAATGACCGCAACGATCACATAAATTATTTATTTCCAAACATACGGGGTTCATTATGGGTTATGAAACTTCATTGCACCTGGTAAAGGTGAAGATTAAAAAGGAATCCATCCCGCTTGTCAATCTAATACTAAAATCAGGAAATAAGCCGGGATTTTCCAAAATCGGGTATTTCTTTGAACACATATTCATTGATAGTGAGGGGTTTCTACATCTCAAAGCAAAAGAATATTGCAGTGGTGCATATGGTCTCAACGAGAAAGACGGGACCGCCAGAGCCCTGGATGGAGAATGGTATGACTCCGAGGACCTGGCCTCATTGCTGAAACCATATTGCGAGAAAGGCGGACGGATCGTGCTGCATAGTGCTGAAGGCGACGGTTTGGCCTGGGGATGGGAATTCAATGGCAGAGGTGGAATTAAATATTTCCAACTCGATCATGTTGGCAAATGGAAATAGGAATGGATTATGTCCGATCAGATCAAACTCCTGCATATAGACGGGCCGGAATAATCACAAGCCCTGTAATCCACCCATCCTGGTATATGACCCACATCACACAATATCACACATATCTGCTCTGTTTATAGAGTACGGTTATCAGGATTTCAAGCTCGTTTTTGAGAGCAAGTTTCTCCGTCCACCTTGCGGGGATACCCGAATAGCCATAATATGCCCCAGCCAGTTGCCCGTATACTGCCCCCGTCGTATCCGCATCATCACCGAGATTTATTGCAAGAAGGCAGCCTTCTTCAAATGATTTGGATTTATGAAACGCCCAGATTGCAGCTTCCAGAGATTTTACCACATACCCGGTACCGGCAATTTCCGGGGGCTCCTTGTTCTTAAACGACCCTGCGGCGACCTTATATATATCAGGGCAGAGAGGCTCCTCATCCCATAGACCCGGGACCGGTGAAAAATGGTCTGAAAGGAGAATGTCTTTTGCAACTCCATTCAGTGCGCCAATGATGAGTGCACCAAGATACCGGCATGCATCGATACAACGTATATCCCCATGGGTCGTCCGTGAACTATCGGCACAGTATTGGATGGCGGTTTTGGGATCTCGTGCAAAGAACAATGGCACGGGAGCAAGCCGCATGATACTGCCGTTACCTGCAGACCGGGGACCATTGATGCCGCTGAAGGGGTTTCCTGTTGCCTGGTATTTTGACAGGGCTGCGTTTGTGGTCGTGCCGATATCAAAACATCTTCCGTTGCTGCTCATGTAACCTTCATCCCGCCATTTACCGTAGCGGCCCATCTGGTCAGCGGGATCAAATCTTCCGGTTTCCACCAATGAAGATGCAAGGCACAGGGCCAGGGAAGTGTCGTCTGTCCACTCGCCGGGTTTTAGTCTGAACGGACCGCCGCCTGCCATTTCCTTTATTGGTTGAAAGGATCCCGGTGACTTAAATTCCAGGGTCGTTCCGAGAGCATCACCGGTCGCCAGTCCGAGAAGGCATCCTCGGTAGCGGTCAAGGAGGTATTCGGGTCGATTCTCTTCTGCAGGGGTAACGGATTCTTCGTTTGTGATCACTTTCGCCTCATCCTTGATAGGCCTTGTATGTGCGTAACTTTTTAATTGTTGTTCCGATAAACTGGGTAATATTCCTTCAAGTACGGTGCGGTTTATTACAATGGTCTCATTTACCGGACTTCCCATGGTCCAATATTTCCAACCATCGATAGAGAAGTAAATCATTTTTTTGCTGAAAAAATATTCTTCTTTGCCGAGTTCTCGTATAATTATTACCGCCTGTTCAAACTCCCGTTCGTGATCTGATTGCCACTCCCGGATAGTATATTCATGTGGGAACTTCGGCATTGTTTTTGCATAAATCCACCGTCGGAAGGAGATAAACTTACGAAACCAATCTTCGTTCGTTATGGGTTCTGGCATATGAATCTTCAATGTAATAGTAACGGATTTAAGGTATCTCAATGTAATGGTGTCAATAACATGTTGGCAGGCAGAGTTCCCACACCGTTGAGATTCTCGTTTCTGTAACACCATAGCAAATTAAGGAACCGATTTACAAATCATTGAGTTTAAAAGGAGGATAATGATAGAAGCCCCAGGATATTTCCGCATCGTTACCTGGAATTGCAATGGGGGGCAATTTGACTGGAAAGCCCCAATGATCTCTGCACTTAATCCCGATGTAGCGATTATACAGGAGATTGCAGCCCCAAAAAATCAGGATCTTAATTGCTGCTGGGCGCCAACCCTAACGGCATATAAAGGCGTGGCTGTCATCACCAGAAACGGGTTTTCAGTTGAGCCTATTCAAAGAGACCCTCAGGTCCCGGATATTTTTCTTCCAGTAATTATTCATGGCCCTGTTGAATTTCATCTCCTGGCAGTATGGACCCAAAAGGTGAGTGGGTATATTGAATCCTGTAAGCCCGTGTTTGAAAAATACCGGGATTTTCTCTTATCGAAACCATCTGTAATTACGGGCGATTTTAATAGTAATGCCATTTGGGATTATCTTCATCCAAAAATAAGTCATACAATCACGGTAAATTATCTTATGCAGGAATTTGGCCTTGTGAGCAGTTATCATAAAAAAATTAACGTGGATCAAGGAAAGGAACAACATCCGACATTTTATCTTTATCGTTGGAAGAATAAACCATATCACTATGATTATTGCTTTGTGCCAGATTATTGGGACATTAAGAATGTGGAAGTCGGAGAACATGAAGAATGGGCCAAATACAGCGATCATTGCCCGTTGGTTGTTGATATTGCGTGGCCTTAAAAAAATTGACCGGCAGATTATGATTTACTTTATCGCCAGAGGGGTCTTGCCATGATGAAGACGTCTCTTGAAAAGATACAGGAAGTTTTCGTCGAACGCTATGGTCATATACCCTTAAAAATTCCGGATGAGGATTTGGTCAATCGTACGAAGGGTTCCATGCCGTGCGAAAACAACAGGAT
>JAPKXR010000156.1 GCA_026394715.1 Methanomicrobiales archaeon
GACTCTGCCAACCAGGGCGATAACCATTATAGCCACGGCCGGTATAACGATGCCATCAAATCCTATAAAAAAGCGCTCCAGATAAACCCCGATCTATCAGAGGTCTGGTTCAACCGTGGCAACGCGCATGACGATATCGGCCAGTATAACGATGCCGTCAAATCCTACAACAAAACCCTCGAAATTAACCCGGGTAAATTCGAGGCGTGGTTCAACCGCGGTATCTCGCTTGGTAGTCTCAACCGGTGGGACGATGCAATCGAATCCTTTGATAAGGCCCTTGCGATCAATACCAGTTTTTCGGAGGTGTGGAACAACCGTGGAATCGCGCTTGCCCAAATCCGCCGGTGGGACGATGCCGTGGCATCCTATGACAAAGCACTCGAAATAGAACCAGGTAAATGTGGGGCGTGGAATAACCGGGGCATCGTACTGAGTCAAATCGGCCGGTGGGATGAAGCCATCGAATCCTTTGATAAGGCCATCGCGATCAACCCTGGTTTTCCAGTATATTGGAAGAACCGTGAAAATACAATAGAACAGAAAAATATAGCCATGGCCACTACCATTTATATTCAGTCGCCCGTAAGGTAGCCAAAAACGACCCCGTATAATTGGAATGACGTGATAAAACCCCATGCAAGGCCTGGCAGGTAAGATGGGCCAGTACCGGGAAAATGGCCCTGGATGCGAACATACATCACTCTCATGGTCATGTGGGATCATGCCCTGTAACGAGCTGGTTGGATAACCGGGAAGACTCAACAGACAATATGATAAAACGGCGAAGTACCGGGAAGCAAAGGTCTTAATGAAAAAAATCTACCATGTTGTGAGATCTACGTATCATTCCATGTAAGTTGGCAAGGGAAAACAATTTTGCCCGGGCCTGGTTAGACCATGTTGAGGGGTCCATCGGTCTTTTAGTTTCCGTATTAAACGATTGCTTTGAGCTGTTCCACCTAATCTTCATCCCCCGATACCGAGGTCCGATAAGTCCCGTATGAAATACCCCTCCCGGATTAGTTTTTCCTTACCTGTCACGGTACGGGCTGCAACACCCAGCATCAAGGGACCATGGAGGTCCTTTACGAGGGGGATTTTCTTCAGAAGAGCATTCAGAATATCGCGTGCATCAGAATAGGAAAGATCCAGATTTTTAATCTCAACAGCAAGATTCCCCGCCTCACCCAGGGCAAGGAAGTCAATCTCGTCACCCCGACGGTTCCACCAGGAGCCGATATGACCGAACTGCCCGGCAAGGTCCTGGATAAGGAGCGTGCGGACCATTTCCCGAAACGCATGGCCGGAAAACCCCTTCCACTCAGACATGATCCGATCTTTGAGAAGTTTGTACTGTCCGCCCTGGTACATGCTCATGTTTCGGTAAATGTACCGGGCGTAGAACCTGAAAAAATTGTCCGAAAAGGTATACCTCCCCATCTTTGACCGCCGGTCATGTTCGGTAACCGGCACCCGGTATTCGATGATCCCAAGCAGATCTGTGAGATCCTTGAGATAGGGGGGTAGTGAAGTCGGTGCAAGATGGGTAAAGTCGGCAATTTCCTTCTGGGCGCATTTACCTTCCGCGATAGCAGAGAGGATCTCGTAGTACGTTGCATGCTCCCGGCCAAACTCCTCGATGAGCACATCACTCATCTCACGCCGGAATGGTGCGAGATCGTTCAGAACAAGTTGGTCAAGTGCCTCCTCAAGGCTGGTACACCGGTATTTTTCAAGAAATGTGTAGTAGTAAATAGTCCCGCCAAAAAGGAGGTAGAGATCCAGTTGCATTTCCGGGTCCACAACACCAAGGTCTGCAAGAATTAAAAGACATTCCCTGGGAGAAAACGGCTTTAGGGGGAGGATATTGTCAGCCCTTTTGAAGAGTGGTGATTCCCCGTCAAGAAATATTTTTTTTATCATACCCACCGAAGATCCAGAAATGATTAAAAAAACACGCGAAGTTTTACTCTTTGTGTCCCAAAAACGCTGCAACTGGGAGATAAACGAGGGATGAACCTTAAGGAACCGCTGGAATTCATCAAAAACAACAACAACCGGGTATTCATATGAGAAGAGGAATTCAAGCAGGGATTCCTGCGAATCAATTTTAACATAGCCCGGCATATCGAGAATAGTTGTAGTATAACGACCGAACTCCTCCATCATTATGTCAATGCTCTTGTTCTGGTCAACGTAATAATACAGGGACTTTTTATCCCGGCAGAACTCCCTGACGAGCTCGGTTTTCCCTACCCGCCTTCGTCCGGTGATGACAAGGAACGATGGTGCTGAGTTTTTCAACTGCTCCATGAGTATGAGTTCGTTCTCCCTGGCGTAGAACTTCATAATGATTATAGATATAATGATTATGAATATAATCATTATCTCCTTTATGGGTACCTGATACCTGGAAAGGTCGTTATCCTGCAGATCATCGCATAGCCAGGTGTGCCGGTGTATGCGGTGGAAAGCGGGGGGGGACGTGTAACACCGAAATACACAACCGGGTAAGTAAATCGCTAAATCCTCGCCAGCAACGTTTGGGCCTCTTTCTGTTTTTCCCGATAAATACATCCCGGTCAAACAACAATTCTGCGACCATTGGCCCTCCTGCTTATTTTTGGAATGCCGGGGGACCGGTTCCTGGAGCAGAATCAACAGGGTTATGCCAGCCACCGGGGATAATGGCGGGATGTTGTGAAAGGCCAGGGGGAACAATAGATCCGGGTTCTACCGTGAGCAGGTATCATTTCGTCTGCCAGGGCCGAAAGGATATGGTGGTACCCCGGATTCTGCACCAGCGGGGCACCCCGGCCCGACATAAAAAAATAAGAAGACTGCTCCCTAAATGAACAGTTGAAACAACATGGAAATCCTGCACACAGATCCAGGGGAAATAGAGCGCAATGCAGATCCCGGGGTGAGGAAATTAATTCATGCCATTCTCCACCTGAAAGAACAGTTTGAGGATAATATCATGCCCTTTTCTTCATGCGGCGGGCATACCGGTCCGACAAAGGCAACTCAGTGCAAAGAAGGAGAATTTTACGTTGAAATTGCGATTAACCCCTTGTCCCGTTAGGGTTTATTGCGCTCGGGATAATTGCCCATGCGGCGGGACGCATGGACCCGGGAAATATATCGATCGGTGCCCATTCGCATGATGAACAGGAACCGTACCGACTCTTAAATTTGACCTTTACGTTAACCGGGAAAAACAATACGGATCCTGACAGGCTCGCAGGGGTCATAGAAGAAGTGCTGGCGGAATACTTTGATTCACTCATAAAAAAGAAGATCTGAACCCCTTCTCTTTTTCCCAATTCAACCCGGATTACAACGGCATACCAAACTACAGGCAGGCGATCGGGGGATTATCTACCGTATGCCCGTTTTTTATGAAGTCATTGAAAATATAAAATCACCAGGATTCTCAAATAAAAAGGCAGATGAAGGACGAATCCTTCTCTGTCTCACTATTCGCCGTTCAACAACGCTCTCAGGGTAGTATTGCCTTGCCGCTCTGGTAGTGGTACGCAGCGTTGTAGGAGCTGATGATCCCACTGGCGGATGAGGATTCCGCGTAGGTTACGTCCTCACTTGTATTGGGATTCATTCCAAGATTTACTAAATAGTAACCATAGGGATCGGTGGGAGAAATAAGTTGAAGGTTATTAGAATTCGCCCTGCGGTCCTTGGTGGATACTTTGTTGGTTGAGGATACCGAGCCGAGTGCCGGGGTCTGACCCTGTCCTGCGACCGTGTAGGGCCTGACATTGATTGCATAGTTCAGGGCGACGGGCACGGTTGCATCAGTGCCAACGAACCGGTCGTCTGCCCCGGTAGCAATCGATCCGATGGTAAGGTCGTACGTGCTGCCTGCCTGGGCAATGTTACAGTACGCGGGGAACCCCAAATGATCTTCGTCTCCGAACGGACAGAGTAGCCTGTCTGATGCGAATGTTGGCATACTCGCACCATCAATCATGATGTTCTCGGTTCCGAGGATATTACCACCATCTCCGGTTGCCTGGAACGTTGCATCGGTTGAAGCTTTCACATTGGATTGGGTCGCGAGCTGGTTCCCGGTATCAACGGTAAGGGTCTTGATCATCGTGGTCTTCCCATGCTGGGCTACCGTGGACGAATCATAGGTTGTGCTGTACTGGGTCTGCCCGTTATTGGAATCCGTTATGAGATATAACCTTGGCCCTATCGAAACAGTCCACCCCTGAAGCATATATGGCCAGGTGATAACAGCACCTGCATTATGCCCAGGATTAGCTGGCACGACAATGGTCCAACCGCCCCGGTCCGCAAGTCCCAGGTCTGATAACTGCCACGCGAGGGAG
>JAPKXR010000037.1 GCA_026394715.1 Methanomicrobiales archaeon
TGAAGCCGTGATACCCCCCAATTCCTGCAATAAACTGTAGAGTCCTTTTTCGAACCTGAAGGTAACAATATCGCCCTCTTTGAATGGAATTGGATCAAGAGACATTAACAGCATTCCCTTCAATTCGTGCCCTTATCATCATGGTATCACTTCTGGCATTTGGTTTGTATATTCATATATGAATAAGCTCTTTCGAGACATAACAGATATCTAATGTGGATGGTATCAGGCAGCTCCGGATCGAGAAACCGGATAAAGTAGGGGGAATGGCTCAGTTGAAAAACATTTAAAATTGCCATAATGTTCCTACGGACCGCCGATGGTGAATTTTTGCCTGGATGGCGGACGCGGGTAGCGGGGAACGGGGGACATCAGACATCTATGTCAGATTGCGGTTTCCATACCGATAACCAGGGAACACGAAAGAAATCTTTATCATTTGAAGCGATATGGGATATATGATAAAATTGTGCATATGAAACAATATACGCATCTTTGGTGAACAACTGAAAGTTACGGGAGATTGGGATTGCATTTTTCACCATTTCAGGGTTTTCATACAATATCGTGCAATTAATTTTGAAAAGACGTTGAATTTCAGTCCATGTTTTGGATAAATCGTTCATAATAGGAGGATTCCGCTTGTAGTGGGCGATACAATCAGACACAGTTTTTCCGTATCCTTTTTCCTTTAATTCACTGAGGATAAAACGAGGAGTTATTTCCTGAATAACAGCAGACGGAATAAAAGGGCATATTCGTTCAGAACAAATTTATATACCATGTCAATAGTGTATAGTATATGTCTACAAAATCTGTATACAGCATTCGTATTCATTCAGAAATAAAAAAAATCATTCAGGAAACCCCGGATATTAATTGGCAGGAAGAGATCCGGGTAGCCGTTGAAAGTCTGGTGCGGGAGAAGCAGAAATTGCGATTGTTTGCTCAGGCAAAGAAATTGCATGAAAAAATGAAAAATTGCGGTTCTGCATCAGAGATGATACGGGAGGACCGCGATGCACGATAGTGTTATCCTGGATTCTTCTGTGATAGCCCCGATTTTTTTTGCTGAAGAAAGGACCCGGCAGGTAATGGCAATGCTGGAGGAAAAACAATTTATTACGGTCGATATTGCCGTTGCAGAAGTAACAAATGTTGCATGGAAACGGTGCATGTTCTTTCACGAGGATCAGGAGATAACGAAAGAAGCGCTGGACAACTGTATTACCTTCATTAATGATGTCTGCGATGTGATGCTCACGAAAGATCTTTGCTCCAATGCATTTCTCTTGGCTACAAAGTACTCCATTACCGCGTATGAAGCACTTTTTGTTGCAGCTGCACAAAAAAGAACGGAACCTCTCCTTACGCTTGACGCAAAACTGTACCAAAAAATAAAAAATACTGAAAATGTGTCCCTGATTTTATAGGTTATGTTTATCAGGTCCGTAGGTTTTGCGATAAGAAACTAGCCGGAAATCCGAAAGCCGGACTTCTTTTAAAAAGTGTGTCCAATAAAATTGAGGTCATAGAACAGCAAACATTAATTAGTACACTTTAAAGTATTATACTTATGAGTGTATTCATCAACCGTACCCGTGAGCTTGCCAACCTCCGGGAACGGTATGAGAGCAGGAAAGCAGAATTTATTGTGCTGTATGGACGAAGGAGGGTTGGAAAAAGTGAGTTGATCGACCAATTCCTCAGTTCGCACCACGGGATTCGCATCCTCGCACGAGAGGAGTCAAAGAGTCTCCAGCTCCGGAGGCTGGCTGCGGACCTCTGTACCTATTTTAAGGACCCATTCCTCCGGAAGACGGGTTTTGCAGACTGGGACAGTGTGTTCGAGTACCTGCTTCAGCATGCAGGGGAAAGGGTGGTGATTGCATTTGATGAATTTCCCTATCTTGTAGCAGGAGACTCATCCCTCCCTTCAATTCTGCAAGGCTACTGGGATGGCCAATTGAAAGATACCGGGGTCTTCCTCATCCTGTCAGGTTCGAGCATCTCCATGATGGAATCGATCACCATGGCATATGGGAGCCCGCTGTTCGGACGGAGGACGGGGCAGATCCTCCTTTCACCCCTGCGATTTATACATGCCCTTGATTATTTGCAGGACCTAAGAAAATCGGTAGAGTTCTATGCAGTATTTGGCGGTACACCTGCCTATATTATGGCTGCCGATCCCGGAAAGGATATCATGAGCAATATTGCGAGCAAGGTTTTAAGGGAGGACTCGTTTCTGTTCAGGGATGTCGAGTTTGTTCTCCGGTCAGAGCTCGTTGAGCCTCGCTATTATTTCTCCATTTTATTCTCCCTTGCACAGGGAAACCACAGCATTGGCCTCATTGGTAACGATACCGGGTTATCGAAGAGCGTGGTGAATAAGTACCTTTCCGTGCTGATCGACCTCCACCTTGTACACAGAAGGATCCCGGTCACGGAAAGCATAAAAAGCCGGAAAGGTCTGTATTATCTCTCGGATAACCTATTTGATTTCTGGTTCAAATTCGTCAATCCTTACCTTGACACACTGGAACGTGGGAATACTGAGATCATTCTGGAACAGTATGTCAAACCACAGTTTCCCGGATACGTAGGAAAACATTTTGAGGCAATGGTAATGGACCTTTTTGATCTGTATAACCAGCATTCAGTCCTTCCCTTTGTGTTTACACAAATCGGGAGCTGGTGGCACCAGGGAGAGGAGATTGATATCGTAGTACTGCGGGAAGATGAACAGAAGATCATGTTTTGTGAATGTAAATGGCAGGATGATGTGAATGGAGAACGGGTGTTTGCAGATCTAACGTCAAAAGCATCTGGTGTGTCCTGGCATAATGACCGGCGTTTAGAATTTTTTTGTGTTGTCGCCCGGTCATTCTCCCGTCGCCCTCCGATGGGCAGCCAGTGCCTTACCTTAGACCTTAATGACCTGATGAATCTCTTTGTCAGGTGCAGGCAGGAGATTACCGACTGATCGTGCAACTGAGAGACTTCACGGAATTGACCCATGCGTCGCGAAACCAGGGGTAGGATTCCTGCGGAACGAAAGGTTGCAATTTTCTTTCAGGGATAACGAATGCGGATGGCGTGGGGGTCGATGGCCATTAGACATCTCTGTCAGATTGTGGTTTCCATACTGATAACCAGGGAACACGAAAGAAATCTTTATCGTTTGAAGGAATATGAGATATGTTGTAGAATTGTGATAGTGAAAGCAAGGTCCCGATTCTCACAGGTCCAGCAGAAAGGCCGTCCCACAGGGAACGATTAGTCCCGGATTAAAAAAAGTGTTATCAAGTCTTTATAAGCACGGCGTCCGATGTTGATTCGAAATGGGGATCACCGGTGACCACCGTATGTCCCCCGGATCGGGCGGTTGCGAGGATAATGGTGTCGGCAATTACACCTTTGAATCCCTCGTTTCGGAATTCCCCGGCAAGTATTGCAATAGATTCCGTCACCGGAATCACCAGGCTCCGGATACCGATCTCAAAAACAACCTGGCGTATATTCTCCGGATTCTCGTTATTCAGGTGAAGGAATTTTATTATCTCGGTAAGGGTAATTGCAGACGTGAATAAGTCGAGACTTTCATTTTCGATATACTCGTTCACGCGTGCATCCTCACCCAGATAATATTCAACCCAAGACCCCACGTATCAATGACGAATCCGATAAGAATCATCCTCCTCGCGGGTAAAATGACCGATGCCAGGTAATTTTCCGAATGATGAAGGGAGATGTTTCCGTCGCTCGCGGATCAGGAAAAGAATTGCCTGATCATAGGTCTCGACACCGGACTGTTCTTTGATTTTATCCAGATAATCCTTGGTATGAGGGGTAATCTGGATCGTGGTCTTGGGAACTTTTCCCCTCCCTCCAGTCAGATCCTGGTCCCGGGCAGGGTGAATTATCTGAGTCATGCTATAGACTATAGCATGACTCATCATTAAATTTTGCATTAAAAATAATTGGTTACGGATGCGAATGATTAATCTGAAACAGAATCTTAAAGCAGTATTGATTTCATCGTACCGTTCTGCCCGATAATTCTGACAACCCCGCCCAGCTCTATACCAGTCCCAAAAATTCCTCACGCTCCCACGGCTCTGCACAGCACACTTGTGCGAACCCGGGTGGGATAGGGACCATAATCGTTCAGAATGTTTGTTTATCGTCCGGGCATTCTCCCTTCGTCCTTAGATGGGTAGCCACTGCCTTGCATTAGACCTTAATGACCTGATGAATCTCTTTGCAAGGTGCAGGCAGGAGATTACCAACTGATCGTGCAACTGAGCGCCTTCACGGAATTGACCAATGCGTCGCGAAACCAGGGATAGGATTCCTACGGCCCACAAGGTTGCGATTTCTCGCAGGGATTGCGGACGCGGTGATGATGTAGGGACGTAAGTGCAGACAACTCTTGTTTGAGGGGTAATCTGGATCGTGGTCTTAGGAATTTTCCCTCTCCTTTCGGCCAGATTCGGGTCCCGAGCAGGGGGGAGTATATGAATCATGCAATAGACTACATAAGGGGACATAATCTTATAAGTATATCTTGATTACTAATGTCTTTCATATTACTAATGAGTAAGATTATGCCAAGTCAAACAAAAATATCAGAAGGCTATTCCACCGTGCTACCTGCTGAAATCAGAAAAGCGTTGAACCTCACCCCGGGTGATATTCTCCAGTGGGATGTGGAGGATGGCGTTATCAGGATCCAGCCCCGGAAAAAAGTAACCCTCGCGGGAATTTGCGGCGTCATCAGCGCAGGTGGAGATGCAGTGAACGACAAAAAGAAGATTCAGTATAGGGAATAATGATTTTCGTTGATTCCTCATTTTTTATTGGACTCATTGATCGTAGGGACCAGTGGCATCCAGCTGCAAAGGCATTCCTTCCCTTTCTGGCTGATGAAGCGGTCTTAATTTCAGATCTGATCATTGTCGAATCTGTCACCATCATCGGCAGACGTAGCGGAGGTAAAGCAGGAGAACAATTGTATCACTATTTCGTAGACAATTGCGATCTTGTTGTTTCGGATGAAAAAATTCTCAAAGGAGGAATGTCGGTTTTTCTTCGCTATGACGGAACCCTGTCGGTTTCTGATGCCGTATCAGTTTTTATCATGCAGAAAAAAAATACCGACAGGATCCTTTCATTTGATTCAGATTTCGATAAAGTTCAGGGGATCGTCAGGATACATGAGGAATGAGGGATTGGTTTTTCTGGATAATCTGAGCAATAACGTTGAAAGAACATTGACCTGCAATAAATCTCATGAGCATTATATATATGATCCAATGACCATTCAATGTACATAGCGTTGTGAATCATGAACATCATCATTGGACCGCCGTATGAGGCAGTAATAAAACGAATCATCGAGAAAGGGTATGCCGGAAACCAGACCGAGGTGATACGACAGGCGATACTTGCCTATGAGCGGATGCTGGAGGAGGAAGAACTCATGCTTGTGCATAGAGCAGTCACCGTAGAAGTACATGAGATTGAAGCTAAAAAGACCCCACCCTACTCTTTTGATGAGATAAAGAAATTCCTTTCAGGCTGATGATTCAGGAATGATGGAACTCCTTTTTTCAGATTATGCCAAAAAAGAACTGGCTGATATGCCACAGGATATGAAATCAGTATTTCTTGTGCATTTTGAGCAGATATATTCGAGACCTCCCCGCAAACATTTGAAACATGGCATCCCGTGTCATGTTGAGAAAGTAACTAAACAAGCAAGAATAATCTACGATATCAGTGAAGGTCGAACCTTTATATT
This sequence comes from Methanomicrobiales archaeon, assembly GCA_026394715.1. GTDB lineage: Archaea > Halobacteriota > Methanomicrobia > Methanomicrobiales > Methanospirillaceae > CAIKOD01. The sequence continues at coordinate 5,807 of JAPKXR010000037.1, forward strand.
GCACTGCTTTACCAGCCACAAGGAGTACGAGAGCTGGTACAATTCCTACAAGTGAGATCCGGTTACTTCCTTTAACTGCCTGTGCACAACCACAATAATCACCTCCCTGGCCACCCCTGTATGATCATCCCTGATCCGCCGGGCTTCCTCCTCCCAATGTGGAGAAGCAGTAAAAATGAATAACCCGCCTTGGACGGGACCTGAATTATCAACATATT
>JAPKXR010000338.1 GCA_026394715.1 Methanomicrobiales archaeon
GCCCTCACGAGTGGATATGTGGTTGCTACCCGGCTCAAAGTACTGGACAAGCCAAAAAATGCAGTTGAAATGGTCAGCAGCGAAATATTGACGAGAGGTTGTGGGGGTGCCGGATACTATCATTATCCTTATTCTTCAGGAAGGGATAGGATGAATGTAGTCCCGATACCTGGATCGCTCGCGATGGTAATGGTACCGCCAAGCAACTCCGCCATCTTCTTTGCCACCGGAAGGCTCATGCCGATAGCCCCGTATTTTTCGAGCAGTTTTGATTCATTGCCAACCTGAAATGGGGTGAATACATCGGGTATGATCTCCGGGGGGATGTGCACTGCGGGATTGGTTATGGCAAACTCTGCATTCTTCCCGTTCGCCCGGTAGGTAATTGCAATCTTTGCCGGAACGGGCGACCGGCTGATAAGATAGAATACCAGACTCTCGAAGATCATGTAGAAGTATTCGCTGTCGGTGGTGATCACGAGCTCCTTGGGGATATCGATGGCGAGCTCGAGTTTGGACGAGTAACGAATGATGGTGATGTGTGACCGGATCAGTTCTTCCGGGGATATCTTCCGGGGATTGGGCTGTACCTGGGACAGCACCTCTTCCGGGCTGCCGCCCATCTCGCTCAACTTGATGACCAGTTCCACCATCTCCTGCTCCCGTCCGACATACTGCTGGCACTTTTTGAGCATAGTCAGTGCCTCTTCGTTCATGCCGAACGAGCCGGAATCTTCGGTAAGGATCTGGAGAAACATGATGAGCGGCTGGAGCGGGGTACGCAGTTCGTGCGAGGCGAGCACGATAAACTCCCGTTTACGGGTCAGTTCGTGACGGAGGTCTTCCTCGATCTTTCTCAGTTCTGTGATATCGATAAGAGAGTTTACCCTACGGGGAGTGCCGGGGATAATGTCCTGTATCATGTAGATGTCCTTGATCTTTCCTTCACGATCCTTTAGCCGGAATTCATAATGTTTCGGCGAGTCTGCGGGGTTTTGTCCGATCAGATCGTGATACTCTGTCACTTTTCCCAGATCATCACGGACTACGAACGATAAGAGGTTTTTTACCTCTTCCAGTTCCTCTTTTTTGTATCCGACCATCTTCCCGAAATGCTCGTTCACGAGAAAGATTGTCATGTCTTCATCGACTATTGCCATCGCAGTCCCGGTATTCTCGAAGATCGCCCGGTACAGTTTCTCGGATTGACAGAGACTTTCTTCCGTGCGCCGCCGGTCTTCTTCAATCGCGATAGTTGAAGCGATGACGTCCATGATCCGTGTTTCTTTCTCATCCAGTTCGATACGGACAAAACTCGAGAGCGCCTCTTCTTCGCTTCCGTACAGCATGAAGATCCGATCAAACCCGGCGAGGTGAACGATCTCTTTTACCATGGGTTTAAGACAAGCGAGTTTTAAGTCTCCCCGGTTCTTTCTCAGTTTCCGCAGGGTAACAAGCAACACCCGTAATCCTGAACTGCTGATATAGTCCAGGTTTGACAGGTTGAGGAGAATTCTCTGACTTCCTGATACGATCAACTCGTTTAACCGGGTGTTGGCCGTGACCGAAGTGTTAGTATCAAGCCTGCCCGCCAGGCATACTACATCGACATCATCCTTCTTCGTATTGGTAATCTGGAGGAGATCCGGCATGAACGGTATTTTGAAAGCCTCACTATATAAATTCAGGGAATTGTGATCCGTTGGTTGGGGTTTTGTGCAATTCAACCGTGAGTTGTTCACGGCGGTTGCCCGGTCACCACCCGCCAGTATATCAATCATGGTATGGCGGTTCATCCCCGGCTCCTGACAGACACCATCACGGTGCGGGGTGTCGTAAAAATCGAATTGATCTAAAAAGCATATCACTCCAGACAGCTCATATTCCTTTTAAGGAATGGTATGAGCATGGGTAATCTGTACCTGGACAGTGGGGAGTCTATCATCCAGACAACAGACAGGATCAGTGTGAACTCTGTCGCTTCCGAACTGTTGCTCACCAACCGGCGTATTATCCTTGTCGACAGCACTCATAGCGAGGTCGATCCACTGGTGATCCCATTTGCATCTATTGTCTCTCTTCAGGGGGGTTGGAATAACAGCGGGGAACCGGTCATCACTTTCACACTCACGGATCCCGATAGTGGCGGTACGCAACTGCTGGATCTCGTCTTCTTCCAGCAACCGGGAGAACACCGTAAAGAAGAGTGTGCCGGCTGGGCTCAATACCTGATAGATCACATCGTGCTGGCACGTCAGGAGACGATCCGCGTCGATACGCTTGCGTCCACCCGTGAACCAGGGTTACACCCCACGATCCACCGCTGGGTTGCACCAGATTTGATCAGCCCCCACTCTACGATCACCTCTTCACGTCCTGTCCCTTCAGGGGAGATGATGATCCCGGAGCAGAACGATGCATTGGAAGTTATTGAGGACGATGAGGACTCACCTGCTCCTTTCCCACACGAGCAGGAAGTCGCCGAGGATTCGCCGGCTCCGTTACCAGTGCAGGAATTATCGGATGACGTGAATGCCCAGGAACGGGATTATGTGGTGTCCCCGGTTGTTGCCGATGAACAGGCTGATGTACACGCAGCAGAATCCCCGGCTGTCCCGGATGCTCTCATACCAACAACAGTTCCTGAACCGGAATTGCCGGAAACTTTCCCTATCCCCCTCCCGGACACACCAACTAATTTGCAGGTAATGGAAACCCCCCGGACCCAGATACCCGTTCCGGAATCCGAACATGGATCTCCAGAAACTTTCCCAATTCCATTCCCGGTTTTACATACCGATACCCCACAACCAGATCTCCCGATAACACCGACATCGGTTCCTGAATCAGAACCGGATTTGCCGGAAACAATCTTTCCTTCAGAAAACAGTGTCGTCGTGGCAGATGAACCGGCTGTCCACGGAACCCCACCTCCCTCACGCGGTTCCCCCCGTAAGACTATACCCCCTATCATTGCCATCAGCATTATCCTTCTCGTAATCGCAGGAGGCGCAGGATTCTTTGCACTCTACCTGGCAGAGAGAGATGCCGGGTCACACCATACAATCATAACCCCGACCCTTACCCAGTCGCCCACGCCGATACCCACTCTGCACCAGCCCATCATTCCCGCAAACGGTGTCTGGGTACGGGTCGGCTGTAACAGCAGCTTTGTTGGATGGGTCGGAAATCCCGGATCACTCCGTATGGTTTCCGGTACCGGGGACCAGTTCTACAAAATACAGAACAGTGACAATCTTGTTCAGGCATCCTTCCAGAAACAAGAATACACCGGGGACGTAATGACCGTTGAGGTCTATAAACAGGGAAAACTTATCACAGACCGTGCCGTCACAGCACCACGGGGTACAATCGATTTCATCATCGATGCAAAGACAGGAAATCCCCCCAGTCTCCCGACCGATTTGAAAGAATAATTTTACGAAGCATTCATTCGATCACATTAAGCCGGGTCTGACCAACCCCTTTGAAACGGAAGTTGTACCGTATTTCATCCGGAAAACCCCTAGCCAATATCAACTCAACTTTTTTTTCGTTAAAGTAAATTTACATGAGTAAATAATCCGCTATCGAAGCCTGTTTTATAATTCGGGCATTTTTAACCCTTATTTCACGGATTCAGTTTCGAAACCTTTTAATCAAGATCTCACTAATTTTACACTAACCACAAAGAGTTTTAACTCGT
>JAPKXR010000054.1 GCA_026394715.1 Methanomicrobiales archaeon
CGTGGAGCTTGAAAAAGTCCGGCTTCTTACCGAAGGGAAACCACTGAGTGCGTTTGATCCGGGAACATTCTTCCGGTATTCTTCCGATGATGAGAGACTGGCACATCTCCTGGCGGGGAAAAAGGAGAAAATTGTGCCTGATTCATTGCGGTTCTCTTCGTCCTCTCTTTCGACCTACGAGTCCTGCCCACTGAAATTTAAGCTCCAGTATATCCTCCTCATCCCCGGGCTTTCAAAGTCATTCTTCTCGCTTGGGACTGCGGTGCATTCCACCATCGAAGAACTTTCCCGCCTGCAGGGGTCAGGAGCAGAGATTAACCTGGATGTTGCCCTGAGGGTCCTCCCCCAGTTCTGGAAACCAAGAGCGTATGAATCCCGGAAACACGAGGATGAGGACCTGGCGAAGGCACGGGCACTGCTCGAAACGTACCTTGCCTGGCAGATGGAGAACAAGAATACAATTATCGGGATTGAAAAGGAATTCAAATTCAATTTCGAAGACCATCCGGTTAAGGGATATATTGACCGGCTTGAGCAGACCCCTGATGGAGAGATTTGTGTTGTTGATTTCAAAACGGGCCGGAAGCCATCAGACCTGACAAAGAAGTCGATCCGGGAAGATTTCCAGATGAACCTGTACTGCCTCGGGGTTAAGGAAATGTTCGGCAGGTTACCTGTCAGGGCTTCGCTGTTTTATCTGAAAGACAATAAACTGGTGGATTATATTCCGGATGACGGGTCGATTACTGCATTTACTGAACGGATGAGCACGATGATCCAGTCTATCCATGCTGAGCAGTTTCCGGCCTGCCCCGGACAGACCTGCAGGTATTGTGATTATGGTTCCCTTTGCGATGCACAGGAGAAGGACGTGGAGGAGTGACCATTCTATTTTTCTGGTTCCCTCTAATTCAGTAACCTCTTTCTCTGTAACCGATCAACCGCTGGTATAATATGACACAAATCCTGGGCTGCTTTCAGGGACCCATAGTCGGCCCATGAGTTCTAAAACAGTAATCCTTCAACGATTCAGGCGAAGGAGCATTTTTCTGGTGAAAAATTATACTTGGTTTATTGAGTTACCCCTCATACACCAGGTCTGATGATGATTTCCAACGCTTTCCCATCCAGGTACCCGTTCGGGTCAGACAACACTGCCTTCAGTGTTCCCGTCCGCGAGACGAGGAGTTCAACTATGAATTCATTCGGACTTTTGCTGCTGTGATCATCCAGGGCCCAGAATCCAATCTCATTCCCGTCCAGGAAGAACCTGATACTGACTTCTCCAACGTTTACCCCGGATTTAAATGTGAGAATAAACGAATGTGTCCCTTTCTTAATCCGGACATCCTCGAACAGAATGGCCCCACCGTTTACTTCCCTTATCGATGGGATTGTAATGTCGACTGAAGCCTGTGGTTTTGGAGCTCGGCGGGCTATCTTCACATTTGAGAACCGGGGGGTTTCTTCGGGGATGCAGGGGATCATTCTCCCATGAGCAAGGTGCCTGCGGTCTACCATCTGTTGGACACCGGGTATCGAATTCATTTCGTAAATCATCTCAGCTTCGCAAATCGATTCTTCAGACTCTTCAAATTGGAAACTTTCATCTGATACGACAGGGGCTGACATACAGCACAAACTGGTTTCCCATTCAGCAGGCATCGCATTCGGGATGGCAACGGTGACTCGCGGGGCGATTCCTGTATGCTCCGATACCCCGATAAATGCTGTGAAGGATGAGGGGACACCATACATCAGTGATTCAGAGATGATCAGTTGTTTCAGCATCTCGCCCACTGCATTCATCCTGTTTTCCGGGTACAGGGCACCTTCAGTCGCCCCATCATTCAGATCATACCCAAGCTCCCTGAGTCGCCCAAAGGTCTCACCGGGGTCGTGGACCGATTGCTGAATATATTCCAGGGCCCTGATTTTAGCCGAACCGAACAGTGTTTTTAATGCCGTTCCGAGGTTACCCTCTCCAGGCACAACGAAATTTCTGGCAATTATTCCTGATTTCTCCGTTAGAAGTATCATCTCCGTTTTTTGTTCGCTGAGCGGTACCCGCCCGCACAGGAACAGCGGCATCCCGGGCCGGATATCCCCGATATCAATCCCACGGCCCACGTTACCCAGGGCGATACGGTAGCCCGGGATGTCCAGGTCTTCATTGGAAGCCAGGACGACATCATTAAACAGGGGTTGCTGCCAGCAGAGTAGGAGCTCTTCCAGGACCCCCTGGACCTGCCTGTTATCTTCGAGGAATTTAGCGGTCCCGCCACCCAGGCGTGCCAGTTCCTCAGTCAGGTATGCATTCGGGGATGAGTCAATGGTTATGACACTGACCCGCCTTGAACCAGGTTTTGTCCGTTCCTTTTCCGCCAGCGAAAATATCCGGGCTTCGTCGGTGACCTGCCCGTCGGTGATCACGATGATATGGCGGGAGAATATTCCCTGTTGTTTTCTTTGTCCTGTTGCCTGTTCGAGTGCTACTCCCAGTTCAGTGCCACTAAATAATTTGGTCCGATCAACAAACGTCTTTGCCGCCTTCACACTTGCTGTTGTTACACTCACCGGCCCTGTTGTGCTGCTCCATTCCGGGTTATCCGAAAAGAGACAGACATTGAAGTATTCTCCTTCTTTCAGGGTGTCAAGCAGTGCAAACAGGCTGTTTCTTGCAGCATCCCATTTTCTGCCACTCATCGATCCTGACTGGTCAACAACAAGGATCATTTCCCGGGGGATCGGTGCCGTTGTTCTGTCATTGCCGGGGTTGATCAGCGATAGCAGGTACCGGTGGCCGCTGGTAGGGTCATCGGTTGACCAGGCGGTGAGCATCTCTTTTTCTTTGGCCATGGTCCATTTGAGGACGAGGTCGCGGTTCGGCATTATGTCCTTTGCTTTCACTCGTGTTACACCGCCGGCCACGATAATCTCTGCTTTTGGTGTAACGCTCGTGACCTGTATAGCAGGCCGGAGCCATATGTCCATGGACACCCGGTAGCCGGGATCTGCTGCGTTCAGCAGCGGCTGGGCCTGTGTCCCGGGATGATGCTCATCAGACCTGGTATATCTCGGCCCGATGGTGAACGGGACCCTGATCTCCCAACCTTTTGGCACTACCCTTGCCAGCAGCGTAAACGTGGTCTGGACGGTTACATCCGTGTCCGGAGGGATGCCAGTCAGGTTCAGGGTGAATATATCCGGGGACTCCCGGGTTACCAGTGCGGCCTTTCTCCCTTCATCAAACGCCTTGTCGTAAACCTTTTCGGCCGCGTTCCGTTCCATAAGTTTTGTGCGGATGACCTCATCACCGAATTTTACGACGACCTCGGATACTGCGGCATCCCCGGGGAGTGGGAACCGATAGACCGCTTCGATTGGGGTGCTGATTACTTCCTTTGAAAATCGGAACGTCTGTGAAAGCACCAGGGACCCGAGAGGCCCGTGGAAGGTCCCGGTAAGGTCGGATTTCTGTAACGGGACAAACAGCCGGGAGGCCTGGCCTGTTTCTGTACTGTTCTCTGATACGATCTCGAGGACCCCGGTCCCGGACGGGACCTTGTTTTCATAAAATAATGCATTAATCGCCATGGTTACTCATCTCCATTCTCTTCCTGCCGGGTGCTGCAGGACCGCAGATATTCATCGATATCATCGTCGGTGATCCGGTATGCCTTCCCGATACGGAACGCATGGAGGTCACCCCGTCGGATCAGTTCCCGGATGAGTTCTTCTGTTACTTTGAGCCTTTCCGCCACTTCGGGAATGGCATAGAAGTGCTGGTCAGCGAAGATCCTCCGCTGGCGGGACGCACGCCGCCGCCCGAGCGCCACAAGGTAGGATTCGCCTGGCTGCGGGGGACTCTCATCGCCGGATTCTTTGAATTGTGAGTCTTCTTCTCCGGTTTTCATCTCAACCTCTTGTATTTGCATATATTTAGGGGTATAATTATACAAACAAGTATAAACAGGTATTAGTATTTAATATAATGCTAGTCCCAATCAAAGCCTATCAATTCTGTACGGACACTCGGATCTTTCAAATCATATCTCCTGGAATGGTACGTCAGAAAAAAATCAAAGAATTATCGTATCCAAACGTCATGGCATTTCATGCGATTTGATGACAAAAAACATCATTAATCCGTCAATAACTTCATATCCCGTAAAAATCACAGGACTATCAGGAACATGCCAACACCTGAAAGGATGAACGAACCAAATAATCTGGAATACCTGGACACAGACTGGAAACTGGCGACCGTTTATACTGCGTTCCTTTTTCCCAAATCCCAGCAGGACGCAATCAGGCTGATCTACAAGAAAAATAAAGGAATCGGCGGGAAAGCCCCGGTGATAAAACACCCGGTAAACTGGATAATCGATGCACGAGAAGAATTAATGGACAAGGGCTACCTTGTCCGGACCGATAATAAACTGAAAAATTCTGTCATCAAAGCAGATGTTGAGCCAATAATCAGGTCTTTGATTGCGGCTGGAACAGATAAAAGCCCGGCCCCGGAAATTATTGAGGGGACGAGGCGGGTCCTTGATTCCAACTGGTTCCGCAAATTTTTCTCCTATGAATATCTCTATAACCCGATTACCTACCGGAATAATTCCGTCTATGAGCCATACCTGGAAACGATAAAACATACCCCCTCCGGGGACCGGCTGGAGATTAAATCCCTGAAAAACCGGCTATTTCAATTATTGTATGAAATCGGTTACTATAGCCATAATATCCGGTGGCTGATGGATGATATTAAAAGAGAAGAGCGGGAGAGCATAGTCGGGAACGACGACCCCATTCTCAAAGACCTTCTTGCTTCACAAAATTTTGAAGAGTTGATTGACAATAATCGTAGTGGTATTCCACCCCATTTTATTGATATTTATTATTATTGTATTACAAATACCGACATGAACCCGATGAATAACTATTACCCGGAGAAATTTTTAAAATACCTCGTATACAGCCATGCGGGCCCGTTTATCCCGATGCAGGTATCAATTTTCCTCCGGTCTGCCCCCTATAAATCATCAGTCAGGCCATTGGACTGTGGATATATTATGAAAATATTTCATCATGACTGGCAGAGGCTTGAGTCCGTCAAGTCTGAACCAGAAGGACCTGTTCTGGTCAAAAAATAGATTTCCCTCCCTCACCACCGTTCAGCTACGACTTCCTTCGCCTGCAGGACCGCCTGGCGTGCATCTTCCAGTTCCTCGTTTGGCTCAACAGGACTATTATTTTCCTTACCCATGAGAGCGGAAACTATCGAATAATTTGCCCGGGCAACATTATTCGCATTATACCCTCCTTCCAGGATTGCGATTGTCTTTGAGCACACGGACTGGACAAGCCGTTCCGTCATCATATGATAACTTGCGGAGCAGAGCATCAGGTTTGTAAGGGGATCGTCGCGGTGGCTGTCCTGTCCGGCAGAGATGATCAGGACGTCCGGTTTGAACTTCTTTCCGACCGGGATGATGACCTCATCAAAGATCTCCATGTAGGTATCATGTCCTGTATACCAAGGTACGGGGATATTGACATTGTATCCCACCCCGGGACCGGACCCGGTATCGGTCACCTTCCCAGTGCCCGGGTACAGGGGGTACTGGTGGACCGAGGTATAGAGCACGGACGGGTCGTGATAACATATTGCCTCGGTCCCGTTCCCGTGGTGAGCATCCCAGTCAACGATCATCACCTTCTCAAATCCCTTCTCCTGGAAATACCTGGCGAGGATGGCTGCATTATTCAGGAAGCAGAACCCCCCGCCCTTATTGGCATAGGCATGGTGTCCCGGTGGCCGGGTCAGGACGAACCCGTTCTTGATTGCGCCTTCTGCCAGCATTTCCCCGGCGGTCAGGCAGCCGTATGCGGATAGCAGGACGTTCTGGTATCGTAATTTATTGCCCTCTATTACTCCGGCCGACTTGAGATAATCGATATATTCCGGCGTGTGAACGGATTTTGCACAGTTCTCGTCATACTTCCGGGGAGAAATAAATTCATCGATCCCCTGTGTTTTGAAATAATCAACTGTTGCTGATACCCGGTCTTTATTCTCGGGGGAATTCGTATATGCCAAAAATTTTGGGGTATAAATTATTCCGGTTGTCATGTCCTTTTCCTCCTGTGGTGTTCGTTGTTCGTTTTTGTCTGGGCGCTGGTTAATTGTCTATAGGCCTTACCGGTACATCTTATCTTCTGCTGCCCGTTTTCTCTCCATTTCCATCAGGAACTTTTTCTTCTCCATAAGGGCGTCATTAACCTGGTTATACGCTTCATTCATGCATTCTTTCTTGAAATGAGCAATCTTCCGGGGGTCGATACCGATTGCTCTCCCATCCTCAAATGCCGATAGTTCTGCAGAAAGGTAATAGAAGTCCCATCCCTTTGCTTCCCTCTCCTGGATGAGGTCACGGACCTGCCCTGCATGCCACTCAACTGACGCATTTTCCTGCCCGTCGGTGAG
>JAPKXR010000023.1 GCA_026394715.1 Methanomicrobiales archaeon
GCGACCGACCCAGCTGCTTCTAAGCCTGAAGTGTGGGGCCACACAACCGGTGTCTTCTGTCCCGCGACGTTTCGCCCAACGAATAGTATTGACTATGGGGTAGGTAGACCATTCGACAATTTAAATAAGATGTGATCCCTCCGGCTGAACTCTGGGTACTCACCACCTGCTGCGAGGTAACCGTTTTTACAGCACCCGACACCGTCTGTCCCGTTTGTACATCGTACGTTGTCCCGTACGTTGTCCCGTCTTTTGTTATCGTTACATCGCTATCCCGGGTTGGTGCGGTATACAGCGGACCCCACCTGGGCCAGGCGCCATAAGTGTCGCCGATGTTGGATGATCATAGGAGTTCCCGGCCCCCACGTCATTGATGCTGATCTTCGGGTGGGTGTTGCGTAAGAATATGAGCTGGATGACGTAGCGCTGCCGTGGTGCCTGATTTTGAGGATACCGGCCTGGATGATTCGTTCTATCATTTGTAATACCGCTTTCGGCATTGGCATTGGCACCATCCATGAACAGGAATGAAACGCTTCCTTCGGTCATCTTCAGGACGATGGAGTTCTGGTTGATATCGTCTGATAAGGTGGCGGTTGGGTTGAGGACCCATATGGTCAGGCCCGGGTTTGATCGTATCTCACGGTGTGGCATTATAGTGACCAGGGGCAATCTGAGAATTGGCAAATCCTGCGTTTAAGAAAGCCATTTTTGGGACTTTGAAAAAGGTAAAACCCAAATGAAGGTTAGATATCGGTTTATTTTGAGGAAATATGGCAAATTTAGACTTATTTCGCATCAAAACCAAACGGGATAAAATGCGGGCGATTTAAACGAACGAAAATGGATTTTACTGGTTGGGGTGGGGCTTGGGATACCCGGTCGTTGATATCGTCCCGATAATTCGGGCGTATAATGGGGGGATTTCCTGATTTTGGGGTAACGTTAAGGGTGCCAGTGTACCTGCGAGTGTTATTGTATGGCCCCGGTAGATCTTTGTATTTTCTGAAATATGCTTATTGGTATGGCTGTTGGCTCTGGAATGGCATAGGACCAATAAAATTTGGTTCTTCCTTCTTAACGGGGATTGGTACGACGAACGGGCTCGGTTATGTGAATTCGATCGGTAAGGACCTGATGGCCAGTGGCCGGTTCACCATGGTGAGGACGTGGGGGAGGAGGTCGTTCAGAAAGACGTTTGATATACAGGTTTAGGGTAGGGTGCCGCCACCACCTCATTTAGATCAAGGCTTCGGATGGAATTTGCACATCATCAGAAATATAAAAACGATATAACTACACACCGTATATTGAGTTATATTTAAAAAATCATCGCCATATTGTATAGATTTTTTTAGATTTTGGCGTAATTCCAAAAAACAGAGGTTTAAAGAGCAGGGATTTGTTTAGGGTCCACACCATATCAATGGAGAAGAGTCATTTACGGGGGTATAATTGCAATACTTGCAGAAGATATAATGGTAAATAACAAGAGGGACCTACAAGAAGGTTTTATTACTCCAGGTCTGATTTTATAATAATGGACCGACTTGTCGTCTCATTGGATTTTCTTGAATTCCCACCTGCTCATACATGTGATGGTGGAAATCTATCTCCCCGTCTTACCCTCAAGGGGTTGAATGCATCATCAGTTGCCGTTATGATCTTCAACCCGTTCGAAAAATCCTGTTGTTCTTTCACCTCGTGGACCGTCTGGAACATCCCTCCTGTGCAACAGATCCCTGCTGGAATCCCGCCGGGAGGCCGGGTTACTTCCCCCATCCCAGCGTTCCAGGGCATCACGGATTATGGGACCATCGGGTATACGGGTCCGTGTCCTCCGCATGGCCAGATGATACGATATCTGTTCAAGGTATATGGGCTTGATGAGATGCTGAATCTCACAGCGGGCTCAACCAAACAGGACCTTATCACAGCGATGAAAGGGCATGTGATCCAGTTTGGCGAAACTGCTGCAATATGTTCCCGGTAATCCGGGTTCCCGGTTTATAATTACGAAACGCATACAATTGTTCCATTATAATGCTCCATTCCCAGCACCGGCATGAAAAAAATTTACGTATCCCTGGTGTCTTATTACGATAATACTCAAGTCGATGGTGAATATTTTTCACCTTCCCGGTACGATCGGCAGCGTGTTGAATAGTACAATTTCGCTTTTCGTTACACTGTTTCGTTACGATCTGTGTTGGCAATGCCCGATGCGAGAAACCAAAAACAATGACCATTTTGGGGTAAAAACGGTTATAACTATGGAATATGGGAAGGTGTAGGTATGTGAATCAGGCCAATTATTGGTCGAATCGTTAAAAAATCGCCGAATTTCACATTATTCAGCATCTAACTTAATCGGGGCCAAATGCGGGCGATTTAAACGAACCGGAACAGAGAAAGTCCGTGCGGGTGAGGGACGGATACACCTTTTTTGGAAATTTTCCTTTAATTCGGGCGTATATTGTTAGTGTTATCCGGTTTCGAGGTATGTAGTTGAGTCCGCAGGAAGAGCGGTGTGCTGGGAGGTGGAAAGGTTACGGGCCAGGTGTTCACTATCACAATGTCGTAATGCATTGTACCATATCGTTAGGACCAGTATCAATGGCCCCTGGGCGAAACAACAAGGGACGCGGATGGTTTTCGGGGACCTTAACGTAACTCTCCCGTATCACCCGTGTGATGTGGTCGTCTAAAAAAACAGTGGGGTGCCGAAGAGCAGTCCGGCATGCAGTAACGTATGACGCGAACGAAAACGCGAACGAGTGATCATACCAGGGCTGATGATCACCAGGGACCAATAGCCGTGATGCAAATGTAATCCCGTATGGGCTTGACTCTTCATGGGTCTTTAAAAAATTTAAAATATGGTGCAGAGCGCTTCCTCATGCAACACCAGATATCCCCCATTTCATCGGCACCAGCCGCACCTCAGCCAGAGGGCAACAGCCTGGCGCTTTCGCACTACGGTATAAATTCTATCTTCCCCTGGCACCATCGAAACAAAGAGTTAAATGATTTATTGGACGTTCCGTCAGGAAGTACTCACCTGGAATAATTCTTTTGACAGGAAATATCCAAGGATCGTCCGGATGACTACCACGGCCCCAAGCGTAAACAGGTCATCCATGGAGGGGTTGAGCAACGTGGTAAGGACATCACCAGCGATAAAAAAATCGAGACCAAACACAATTTTCCCCGTCAAATCTGCCCTTATTTCGTTGTATGTCACCTTTTTCTTCCAGACCTCGCGGAGAATAATATTCACTGTTGCCCCGATGCCGCCAAAGATAATAATTGCCGCCCCGACAACGCCAAAAAAATATGTACATATCCGGATGATATCGGTGAACAACGGGATATCCATATCAGAAAAGGCATGTCCAAAAATAATAATCTTTGCAAACGGAGGTGCAGCCTGAAAGGTAATTCAACTGGTAACAACAGGCCCAAAACCCTCGCTTATAAGGCAGATATCTCCCTCATTGCCATTACCGTACCAAAATTGGTAAGGAGGTTTCGGAACCGGTACATTCCAAAGGAAAAAATACACACTAATACGTAGAGAGCATAATGATTATCCTGACTACCTGTGTCACCACTCCAGCGAACTAATGCAGGACCGGCATCCGGTTCTCCCGAAAAGTTACGGGAAACTGACAGATTACCTGAAACATCCGCCGGTCCAGGCCGGGAAAATCAGGCAAATCCGCCAGTCCTGGTACGGGGGATGTGTTTCTTTGGCGCAAACCAGCTGCTCCCGAAGATCGATGCCCTGGCCGCAGAAACAAGCGGGGTAAAAGAGGCAGAGGATATTGAGTGTATCCACCGCATGAGGGTCGCAAGCCGACGTTTGCGGGCTGCAATGCCACTTTTTTCCTCGTGTTTTCCCAGTAAAAAATACGATACCTGGCTTTCCGAAGTACGGGAGATTACCCGGGTGCTTGGGGTGGCAAGGGATACCGATGTACAGATTGCATTCCTTAAAAAATTCCGGAAGAGGACCGTTGCAATCGGTAAGTCAGGGGCAGGCAGGGCACAGGATCCCGGTACACCACTGGTAGTGGGAATTGACTACCTCCTGTCAGACTTGAAAAGGCAGAGGATAGCGTTACAGAAAGATGTTATTGCCTCAGTTGAACAGATCGAAAAACGGCAGGAACTCCCTGCCATGCGGGTAGTAGCACAGTCACTGGTTGACGGGCCTACTACCGGGCGAAAGAGGCCGTCACTAACCGGCATCCCCCCGGTGGCCGCCGACCACATCGGCAGACAACTGGCGGTTGTGCTCTCCTTTTCGCCCTGGGTCCGTCACCCTGATGCCATCGCAGAACACCATGCCATGAGGATCGCTACAAAAAAACTTCGCTACACGATGGAAGTCTACGCCCAACTGTACCGGCTTGGGTTACGAAAATCAATAGGCCGGGTCACACAACTCCAGGAGATACTGGGCAGTCTCCACGACTGTGACGTATGGATAGACCAGGTGACACGGGTCCTGTTAAAAGAACGCACCCGTTTTCGCCCGGTTAACGAATCGAACCGCCCGTCATCAACAGAACTGTCCGGCTTGAAACTATTCCTGGCGAACCGGGATGCGGAACGGACTACCCTCTACCGTAAATTTGTACGGTACTGGGACGTCCTTTGTCGTTCCGGTACCTGGGATGACCTCCGGCAGGTGCTGGTGACCCGTGTAAAAAACCAGTATCTCCCAAAAGATGCAGATATCGATGCCTCACGCCTGGCCGTCCTGCAACGTGCCATGGTCTACCCGGAAGGGCTGCTCCATGCCCGCCATGTAACGGGGGTGGCCCTCGCACTATTTGACCGTCTCATGCCGCTCCACCAGATGAGTGAGCGTTCACGTTTTCTCCTGGAATGTGCGGGGATGCTCCATGATATTGGCTGGAAATCCGGGAAGAAAGGGCATGGTGAGCTGAGCGGAGTACTTATCCTTGCTGACGAGTCCATCCCGTTCGGTGTTGCTGAACGGTCCATCATCAGCCTTGTTGCACGGACTCATCGGGGAAAGAAAGGGCCTTCTGACCATGTCCTGTTTTCTGTCCTCTCCTTAGAAGACCAGCAGCGGACACGTGAACTTTCAGCACTCCTCCGGATCGCTGATGGTCTTGATTTCCGGCACCTGGGAGTTGTGGAATCTGTCATGTGTTCAATCCAGCCGGGGAGAGTGGAATGTGTGATCACTCCATATGAGAATGTCACTCCCGAAAAGGAAAGGGCAATGATCAAGGCCGACCGTTTTGAAGAGGTATTCGGGCTCCCGTTTTTCATCGTATAGGTGAACCGGGCACGACGAACAGCGGGGTATCGCCCTTGTATTTACAAAAAATCCGGATTAGATTTTTCCATTTGATGGGCCTGTAACAATTACCCCCCCTCTGCCTTTTTATTATTTGGACGAATTAAAAATCACTCCCTGGTTGAAATCACCGCACACTTACGACGGACTCTGATCATCGTAACCGGGGTTGTCTGATTAGGTACGGTTATCAAAGCTGGTCCATCTGTGGTCTGGATCTCATGGACCCCAGGTCAGGTCCGGGTAATGAAACCGATAATTCCATACGTCAGTCACGGGAAAATTCAAAACGTAAACCGAAGTTGCAATACCCCCACCTCCTCAAGGAAGACTCATCGCTGCGATCATCAGATCGTAAAATGGTTCCAGGTCCCCTTAACCTCTAATCAACAACGAAACTGAACCTGTATACCTGAACCTGGAAAACATTGTTCTGAATCCAAAGCCCAAACTTTCGGATGTTGGATCGGAAGCAGATATTATGTCTTTGGAATATCGCCAGAGCTTGAATAGTAACCGAATGTGAATATGATATCCGGAACCATCCGTCATTTGACTCATACTCTTAATTTTCATTAGTCTGGTCATCTCCAGGAACACTACGGCATCAGTCATCCTCACCAGGGGAGGATTCCCGTCGAAGCAAAAAATAACCCTATCGATGGTGATCTTTCCGGGGGAAGTCCATACCACGCATCATATCAAAGAAACTCCAATCAGGTATTTAATTCCTTTTAAAAGCCGATTATCTCATATATATGGGGCCAGAGACCATTCAGAAATTAGTAAAGAGAATACCTTTTTAATGGAAAAAAATCAAGGGTGAACAGGGGTAGTCGTTGATGAATAATAATAAGATACTGATTTTAACAATTCTCACGCTGAACCTGCTCCTGATAGGGGCTGCATCAGCATCCGTATCATATAGTGACAGTGCGGCAGCACCAGGCCTGGATACGGTAAAGTCATCAGGGAATAGTTATGCCATTCTCGCAGGGGTGTCCACGTACATGGACCCTTCCATCGACAAACTGGAGGGCGTGAAGTATGACACACCGCATATGAGAGATATGCTTATTGATGACTGTGGATTTTCTTCATCAAGGATAACAACCTTACAAGACAGCCAGGCAACCAAAAGTGCTATCCGTTCTGCACTCCTCCAGATGAGTTCACGGGTAGGCCTTGACGACACGGTTGTATTTTATTTCAGCGGGCATGGTCACGTATATCCTGCCGGATACGGGACTTCGTACATTAAACCATATGATGCCAGTACGGTCTACATAGACTATGATATTTCAACGTCAGAACTGAAATCATGGCTGGATGGGATTCCATGCAGAAATGTCCTGGTTATTATCGATGCCTGCGAATCAGGAGCGATGATAAAGGGTGGCCCGAAGGCCCTGGTCGCAACCTCACAGGCGAAAGCATGGACCGGTGAAAATTCAAATACGGACCAGTTTTCACAGAATTTCCTCGGCACATTTGAAAGCCCGAATATTGTTGGACAAAGTCCGACAGAGCAGGGGAAAGCCATTAGTGGTAACCAGTACGTCGTCCTCGTCGCCTGCAGGTCCGATGAAATATCCTGGGCAAATTATTATTCCGGTAGCTGGTTTACCACGTATTTTGTTGAGGGAATTGGTAGTTCATCCGCAGATACGAATTATGATAGCTGGGTCTCTGCAGAAGAGGCCTTTCATTATGCCTCCCCGCGTACCACGCTGAAACATGATGACCAGCACCCGATGATCTACGATGGGAACCAGCTCAATGACCTGAAGATGCACTATTACGGGTCGTCGACGTTGGGTGAAATCTCCGTAAGTTCAACTCCTTACGGCGCCAGGATCTATCTTGACGGGGCTGATACAGGATACAATACTCCTGCAACGCTAACTGAATTATCCGTTGGGAGTCATTCGCTCATCCTGAAAAAGAGCGGGTATGCCGACTACACAACGAGTGCTACCGTAACAGCAGGGCAGATGGCGAGCGTTTCTGCTACCCTGACGCCCCAGCAAACCACGGGATCACTGAAAGTCACTACTACACCGTCCGGAGCAACGATCGTATTGGACGGGATAAACAAAGGTACAACCCCGGCGACACTTACCGGAATATCCGCCGGCAGTCATGCAATCATCCTGAAAAAGAGCGGGTATGCCGACTACACGACGAGTGCTACCGTAACAGCAGGGCAGACGGCGAGCGTTTCTGCTACCCTGACGCCCCAGCAAACCACGGGATCACTGAGCGTCACCTCTACACCCACCGGAGCAACGATCGTATTGGACGGGATAAACAAGGGTACAACCCCGGCGACATTTACCGGAGTATCAACAGGTAGTCATGCTCTAGTCCTGAAAAAGAGCGGGTATGCCGATTACTCAGCGAGTGTTACGGTAACAGCAGGACAAACGGCGAGTGTGACAGCTACTCTGTCTACTCAGCAAACCACGGGATCGCTGAGTGTCTCCTCAACACCGTCCGGAGCAACGATCGTATTGGATGGGATAAACAAGGGTACAACCCCGACAACACTTAATGGAATTACCGCCGGCAGTCATGCGATCATCCTGAAAAAGAGCGGGTATGCCGATTACTCAGCGAGTGTTACGGTAACAGCAGGGCAGACTGCGAGCATTTCAGCTACCCTTGGAGGTCAGCAGGCAACCGGTTCGATCAGTGTCTCCTCTACACCTCCTGGAGCAACGATACTATTGGATGGGATAAACAAGGGTACAACCCCGACAACACTTAATGGAATATCCGCAGGGACTCATACGATCGTCCTGAAAAAGAGCGGATATCCCGACTATTTGGCCAATATTATCATAAATGCAGGACAAACGGCAAGTATTTCAGTTTCCCTGGTGGTCCAGCAGCCAACAGGTTCAATCAGTGTCTCCTCAACACCGCCCGGAGCAATGATACTATTGGACGGGATAAATAAGGGCACAACCCCGGCGACGCTTAACGGAATATCCGCAGGGAGTCATGCGATCGTTCTGAAAAAGAGTGGATATCCCGACTATTCTGCGAGTATTACTGTTATAGCAGGGCAGACGGCCAGTATTTCAGCTACCCTTGCGGTTCAGACGCTAACGGGTTCAATCAGTGTCTCCTCAACACCTCCCGGAGCAACGATACTATTGGACGGGATAAATAAAGGTACAACACCAACGACACTTACCGGATTATCCGCAGGGACTCATACGATCGTTCTTAAAAAGAGCGGGTATCCCGACTACTCGGCAAGTATTATCATAAATGCCGGGCAGACGGCCAGTGCTTCATTCAATTTTGGAATGAACCCGCTTAAAGATCCTGTAATTGGTGTTTGGAGGTATAGCGGTTCAACTTTTGATGATAGGTACCATCTGTATGCGGATGGAACGTATGTAGAGAGTTTCTATAGTTATACGCGATTGACCACCTCGACATTTTCCGGGACGTGGACTGCAAATGGTGGTAATTCATACGCATTACATCAGTCAGACGGGACCGCCTTCACAATGATATATAATCCGGTACAAAATACCCTTTACGATACGCGATATTCCAGCCTGTTGCTTACTCCTTACCTGGGTGATGTGATGAAGGGTGTCGTATTACCGGGTGCCAGGCAGCCCGTTAACGGGGTCTCTGAAAGTGAGACCGGATATTTCCTGCTTGCCCAAAACGATAAGGCTCAAGCGATCACCGTGGCATAACTCCAAACTTTTTTATAATTATCCTGGACCTCCGAATTGAGCATTCTGCTTTTTGCTGATGGAAAATTATGTCAATTTTAAAAAATCAAAATCGGTTCCTCACGACCGAACATTTAATCTCTTTTCCCCCGGCGAAAAATATCAATCAACGCTATTCTCAAGGTCCGGAACTATGGATGTTGAGCCTGACGCATATATATCAGGTCTTTGAAATATTGCCCGGGTTTGGATAGTAACCGAATGTGAATGTGATACCGAATTATCGAACATAGAACGTATGCTCCCAATTTTTATCTGGCGCATAATTTCCAGGGACGCCCACGGCATCAATCGTCTTTTTACAAGGGAAACGTTCGCCAGAAGAACAATTTTCTCCTGCCAATGGAGCCTGTTCCCGGGTGGTCCATTTCATGTTCGTAAAAAAAAGAACTTTTTTGGACGAATCCAGGATCCCGTAAACGCATGACTCTCCCCGTAAAAGAAAACCCGAGGGCCATTCCCTAAATGGCAGAAAGTATATCTTTTTAATGGAAAAAATCAAACGGGTGTAAGGGTTCACCGTTGATTCACAATAAAAAAATACTCAGTTTAACATTTCTCATCCTGGGCCTGCTCATGATAAGCGCTGTATCTGCATCAGGACCATACCGTAGCAGTGCTGCAACATTAGACCAGGATTCTATAAAATCATCAGGGGTTGGGTATGCAGTTCTCGTCGGAATATCCACGTACAAGGACCCTTCAGATAACCTCGATGGTGTGCAGTATGATACGCCTCATATGGGTGATGTACTTATCAATGAATGTGGATATTCCCCCACGCGGATAACAACCTTAACCGATAGCCAGGCGACCAAAAACGCTATCCGCTCTGCACTGATCCAGATGAGTTCGCAGGTGGGCCCGGACGACACATTTGTATTTTATTTCAGCGGGCATGGTAATGTGTACCCCTCATACGGTGGGACTTCGTATATCAAACTATTTGATTCAGAGCCGAATTCAATAAAAAATGATATTTCAAGTCCAGAACTGAAGCAATGGCTGGATGGCGTCCCGTGTAGGAATGTCCTTGTTATTATTGATGCCTGCGAAGCCGAGGGTATGATGAAGGGTGGCACGAAGGACCTGGTCACGATCTCACAGGTAAAAGGGGCTGGGGGAAAAACACCAGGAGCAGACCAGTTTTTAACGAATTTCCTCGGTACCTTTGAAACCCGGAATAATATCGTACAACGTTCGGAAGAACAGCAGAAAGCCCTTACCGGCAACCAGTATCTTGTCCTTGCTGCTTGCAGGTCAGGTGAAGGTTCCTGGACAACCCCTCTTTCCGGCAGTTTTTTCACCACGTATTTCGTGGAGGGAATTGGTAACCCGTTAGCAGATATAAATTTTGATAACTGGGTCTCTGCAGAAGAGGCCTTTTATTATGCATCACCGCTTACGTCGTGGGAAAATGCAGGCCAACACCCGGTGCTCTACGACGGGGACCCATTAAATGACCTACGGATGTACAATTATGGGTTGTTGCCTGTAGGGAGGATTTCTGCAAGCTCAAGCCCTTCCGGCGCCTCGATCTACCTTGACGAGGTGAATACAGGATTCAATACCCCGGCGATGCTGGCAGGAATATCCGCCGGGAGTCATACGGTTGTCCTGAGGAAGAGCGGGTGTCCTGACTACCAGGTGAGCGTTGTTATAACTGCCGGGCAGACGGCGAGCGTATCAGCTATCCTGACCGCCCAACAGACAACCGGTTCGATTAATGCCCAGTCAACACCTTCCGGGGCAACGATAGTTCTGGATGGAATGAATAAGGGTACTACTCCTGCGACGCTGACCGGAATATCCGCCGGGAGTCATACGGTTGTCCTGAAAAAGAACGGATATACCGACTACACCACGAGTGTTTCCGTAATTGAAGGGAAAACGGCAAGCGTTTCGGCTACACTGACAGGCCAGCAGACAACCGGTTCGATTAATGCCCAGTCAACACCCTCCGGAGCAACGATAGTTCTGGATGGAATGAACAAGGGTACTACTCCTGCGACGCTGACCGGAATATCAGCCGGAAGTCATACGGTTGTC
>JAPKXR010000212.1 GCA_026394715.1 Methanomicrobiales archaeon
GTGATGCACGGCACCCCGCCGTACGGGTTATACGAGCACCCGGGGGAACACGGTGCCATTCCTCCCCACCGGACTGATACCGGTGCGTTCCTCGCGGCTGAAGTTGTCGGGGCAAAACGATGCATCCTGCTTAAAAATGTGAATGGTCTTTACACCGAGGACCCGCATAAAAACCCCGATGCGGAATTCATTGCCGATATCACGGCAAAGGAACTCCTTGCCATGGACCTTGACGACATGGTCCTCGAACCCATGATCGTAAGTCTTCTCCCGGATGCAAGGAATGTTCGGGAAGTGCATATCATCAACGGGCATATCCCGGGAAACCTTCCGAAACTGTTGAAAGGTGAAAAAGTAGGGACCGTGATTCGTGCCGAATGATAGAGATAATTCTTAAAAAAAAGGGAGTATTTTATGAGAAACGACGATACGATTAAACTAACTAAAGAGAAAAGAGACGAAATGCTCTCTGCAATAAAGAATTATTTTTCAAAAGAACGGGAAGAAGAAATAGGTGATTTAGCATCAGGTCTGATTTTAGACTTCATAGTAAAGGATTTAGCACCGGAATTTTATAACCGTGGTGTTTGTGACTCGTATAAATATATGCAGGACATGATTGAAGATTTATGCTCAATCCAAAAATAATACCTCCCTCCTATCCCGAAAATATTACCTGTCTGGATAAACCCGTAAATCCAGGTAATTCCCCTGCTTTTCAGAGGATTACGATGTACTTTTGAACCAGGACTGAAATTATCCGTTAATGCAGGAATATTTCAGCCCGGTATTATGATAATCACTGGACTCTCTTCAACATCTACTCCGGGGCTGGTTGAACCGCTGGGTTAATACGCGGCTACCGGTTCCCCGTCGGTACTGTAACCGGTATCATGCTCCTTAACAAGGAGCATCAGCACGATTCCAAGTACTTCAATGCACATCAGGAAGAAAAAACCCACATCAAATGCACCGGCCATTTCTGCTCTTGGAAGTGTGTGGGTTGCTTCCTGTGCCATCCTGGACCCGGCAGCAACGGTGGTGACGAGCATGACGAGGGCGACCCCGAGTGAAGAGCCCAGGTTGGACATCATCTTGATCAGGCCAGATGTTGATCCCCTGTCTTTCACCGGAGCCTCACCCATTACGGCACTGTTCAGCGGGGCATAGGCAAACCCGGTACCAGCACCCAGCATAAAGAGATAGATCTCCGCATGCCCGACACTCGAGTGTGCGCTTAACGTCGAGAGCAGGAACAAGGCGAGGGCACTGACAATAAAACCGAGAATGATTGGTTTTTTCGTCCCGATAACATCAGAAATCCTCCCCGCGATGGGTGAGGTAAGGATCATACCGATGGGGAGTGCCAGCAGGATTGTACCGGCATTGTCGGTGGGGATCAATTTGACCATTTCCAGGTAGAACGGCATCAGGATCATCACCCCTGCCAGGCCTATCTGGGTGAGCGTGACGTTCACGTTCTGCAGTGCGAAGGCCCGGTTTTTAAACAACTTCAGGTTGATGAGCGGTTCCGTAGTCTTCCGCTCGCGGATATAGAATAGTCCCCAGAATATTGCAGATACAACCAGTGCCGCAATGCCCCTCTCGGGAGTAGGGCTGGTGAGCATGTTAAGACCAAGTATCAATGTTCCGAGGGCAACAAATATGATGATGACACCCGGGATGTCCATCGATGCATTCGGAGTAACCGGGTCAGAACGGGGAAGTATATATATTCCGAGTAGAATTGCAAGGACCCCGACTGGCAGGTTCACGAAAAAGATGAACTGCCAGGAGAATGCACTGGTGAGGAAACCCCCGAGGACCGGTCCCAGGGCTGCACCAAGCATCGTAAACATCGCGACCATCCCGAGCGCCTGTCCACGCAGGGAAGGGGCAAGGTAGGTGGTGACCATCACCGCGCCAAGGGCCGATATAATCGCCCCGCCTACTGCCTGGAGCATGCGGGAGATGATGAGGATATCGAGTGACGGGGCAAGGCCGCACAGGGCTGAGCCGAGGGTAAAAATTGCGAAACCAACGAGGAAAAAATTCCGGAATCCTTTGATATCCCCGAGACGGGAGGCAAAGAGGAGCAGGCTGACGAGGACGATCAGGTACGCGTTCAGCACCCAGGAGACCGTCACTGTTGAGACCTCAAAAGCCTTGCCAATGGTTGGCAGGGCAATGTTCACGATGGTACCATCGAGCCCGGCCATGAACGATCCAAGGGATATTACAAGGACGATCATGAGATCTTTGGGGGTCATTTTCGGACGGGTGTTGCTCTCACTCATAGCTGTATTACCTGATCAGGGGTGGCCACCGTGGTATTTATAGTTGTTTAAGTTGTTTAACGAAAATCCGGTATATTCCCGTTTCTATTCCATTATTGATTTATTCAGGAAATCCCCCGGTTTATACTCAAAATAATTTGTATTGCCTGGTATTTGAGATTCAGAAAAAAAAGACGGAAATAAAAGTTAGTGTTTCCCGCGCCTGACCCGTACGGATTCTGCATGGGCAAAAAGTCCCTCTGCTTCTGCTATTGTTTCAACGATATCGCCGATTGCCGAAAGGCCTTCAGGACTCACCATCTCGACCGAGGTAGTTTTACAGAAATGGTTCACATCAAGACCGGAATAGAGTTTTGCGTACCCTGCGGTCGGAAGGACATGGTTAGTTCCGATTGCATAATCTCCGCTTGCGACCACCGAGTATTTTCCGACAAATATTGCACCGGCATTTTCCACGCGGGTGACGATCGAGAGAGAGTCTGCTGTCTGTATCGAGAGGTGCTCCGGGGCGACCCGGTCAGATACTGCAATTGCTTCTTCGATGTCACGGACCATTACGTACCCCGAATGAACGAGTGCTTTTTCAATGATCTCCTTTCTGGGTGCTTTTTCTGTCATCAGGGCAACCTTTACCCCGACTTTTTCTGCAAGGGCCTTGTCGGTTGTTATCAGGAGACAGGCGGCATCCGGGTCATGTTCTGCCTGGGCAAGGATATCGGCTGCGATGAAATCAGGGTCGGCCGTATGATCGGCAATGATGGCAATCTCGCTCGGGCCGGCAGGGAAGTCGATTTCCACGTGGTCCCGGAGCATCATTTTTGCCATTGTCACGTACACGTTCCCCGGCCCGACAATTTTCTGGACGGGTTTTACGGTTTTCGTCCCGATTGCCATGGCTGCAATTGCCTGGGCTCCTCCGGCATTGTAGATTTCACTGACTCCGGCAATATCAAGGGCGACCAGCGTGAGCGGCTTGATGGGGGGCGGTGAACAGGCGCAGATCTCGCGGACACCAGCCACCCGGGCAGGTACGGCACACATGAGGGCTGTTGACGGGTACGCAGCCCGGCCACCTGGTACGTAAATGCCGACCCTTCGTAATGGTGTGGTTTTTACACCGAGGACAATCCCGGGCTCAATTGTATCAAGCCAGAGATTCCTGGGGCGCTGGAGTTCATGGAATCGCCGGATACGTTCCTCTGCCTTAATGAGGCTCTCAATAATTTTCCGGTCGACGGTAGCATACGCTGCTTCAATTTCCGTTTCAGGTACCGCGACTTCTTCGAGGACGACGTGCCGGGACATCGCCTTCAGTGCAGCATCCCCGTCTTTACGGACCCGCCCGATTATCTCCGTAACATTTTCACGGACGCCCTCAAGACTGGATGTCCGGTTATTGATCCAGGTATCGACCTCGACTTCCTTCCACATGGTAGGAATAACTTTCGTAGAAATGTTTGTTAAGGTTTCGGGATGCGGGGTGTGATGGCAGGGCGAAATCTCATGACTACGGAATCATGGGCGTAACGAGTGTTCCAATTTTGGACCACCTGATTTTTTTTATAACCGGGTTGTATCAACGGTTCCAAAAAACATTGGACCTCAGGGACCGATGGGCTGGCAGGGTACCTTTAGGTAAAGACCCGGGTTCCAGGACTTCCACGTGCATGTTGCGCTTCAACAAATTCATTGATGAATTCCACCTGAAAAGAGCCTGTCGATACGTTAACATTGGTTCTAATCGAATCACTCCTCACATGTGGCAGGCTGTCGATATCGAGACGTGGGTGGAAAAGCGGAGGTCTGGGATATCCGGGGTGAAAGGACCTGTTGAAGATATTATCCGAAATGTCAGGGAAAGCGGGGATGCGGCGCTTTTCGACCTCACAGAAAAATTCGATCACATCCGTTTAACGGGTCTCCTGGTCAGCGATGAGGTGCGTGAAGAAGCATATGATAAAGTTGAAACCCGGCTTGTCGAGAGCCTTATCGATGCAGAGGCTCGGATTTCGGCCTTCCACGAGATGTCCAGGCCAGAAGACCTGTGGCTCAGGCAGGTCTCCCCTGGTATTACGCTTGGGGTGAAGACCACGGCTCTTGACCGGGTCGGGGCCTATGTGCCCGGCGGAAGGGCGGCATACCCCTCAACCGCATTGATGTGTACTGTACCTGCCAGGGTTGCCGGTGTCCCCTCCGTCTGTTGCTGCTCCCCGCCACCGGTCCACCCCGCCACCTTAATCGCCCTCGATATCGCCGGTGTGGACGAAGTCTACCAGGTCGGCGGGGCCCAGGCAATCGCCGCGATGGCGCTCGGCACAGAGACCATCAGACCCGTCCAGAAGATTGTCGGGCCCGGGAATGTCTATGTCACCGCGGCAAAAGTCCTTCTGAGAGAATATGCAGAGATAGATTTCCCCGCAGGACCAAGCGAGATCGCAATCATTGCAGATGGGAATTCAGACCCGGAGTTTATTGCTGCCGATATCCTTGCACAGGCGGAACATGATCCCCATTCTGCCTGTATCCTTATCACAACTGATCAAACATTGGCAAAAAAGACCGGTGCAATTATTGAAACAATGACCCCGTGCGCATCCCGCCGGACGATAATCGAAGAAGCATTAAAAAATTCCGGGTATGTTATTACAGAATGCCTGGATGACGCAATTGACGCGGTAAACTACCTTGCCCCCGAACACCTGTCAATCCAGACTGCTGATACCATGTATGTCCTGTCACGGGTCCGGCATGCTGGTTCTATCTTTGTCGGGCCGAATGCTGCTGTCGCATGCGGGGACTTTGCATCGGGAACAAACCACGTCCTCCCGACTGCTGGATATGCAAGGACCTATTCAGGGCTTGATGTCCGGCATTTTACAAAGACCTCGACCGTCCAGATCATCGACCGTGAAGGGATCGAACTGATCGGGGATACGGTGGAGACGATCGCGGACGCTGAGGGGCTCTCTGCCCACGCGGAATCGGTACGTGTCCGCCGAAGACGTCCTTAACCCAAATTAAGCGGGGGCCAATTTCGGAAACCAAAGGGTCCGACATAGAAAACCAAAAAAATGATTGGGCACGGGTGTGGTATCTTTCCGGTCAACACATTCCGATATAATTTGAAAGCAGCCTGAGCCCGTTAACCCCGCTCTTTTCCGGGTGGAACTGGACGCCATAGACATTTCCATGATGGATGGTCGAGGCAAAGCGGCAGATATATTCCGTTGTCGTCAGGGTGTATTCAGGAAGGGTGTCTGCGTAGTAAGAGTGGACAAAATACATGAATTCTTCCGGTAAAAAGCCGGCGAAGAGGGGGTGGTCCGGCTGTTCCAGGCGGATCTGGTTCCAACCCATCTGGGGTACCTTGTACCCGGGCTGGTGGGGAAATTTCCTAACGGTCCCGGGTACAAGGGCGAGTCCCGGATGAAGGCCGTGCTCTTCAGAACGTTCCATCAGCATCTGCATTCCAAGACAGATCCCGAGCAGTGGGACGTCCCTCGAACTCCTGACTACTGCGTCACGCAGCTCACCGAGCTGGTCCATGCCCTCGCGGAATGCCCCTACGCCGGGGAGGACAATCCCGTCAGCTGAGCCGATCTCACCGGCATCCGCCGTGATGAACGGTGAAGCACCGGCTTTTTCAAGGCCTTTCATGACACTTCGCAGGTTACCGAGCCCGTAATCAACAATCGCTATCTTCTTCATATGCTACTGCACCTCCGTTATCCCTGCCGGAGACCAGGACTCCTGCCCCCTGGTCTTTTTTACGCCACCTGCTCTCCGTGGTCCACTCCGGCGGCAACCCGTGGGTTTTTCGCCATTCCTCGAGACGGTCACACCATGACTGCATCAGTCCGGGGTGCAGGTCCCCGATCTCCTCCAGCACTGCAATATCACTTGAAGGGCACATAAAGCAGCCGATCCGGTCAAGGCCCCGGGTATAGAGGATATTGTACGGCCCTTTTTCCTGGAAAATATACAGCCATACATGCATGGCAGTCCAGTTCTGGATCGGCGCTGCCGAGAGCTGGTTCCGGACATTGCTGTTCCGCCAGACACGGTTTGATGTTGCCCGCTTAAATGACTCATATTTCCGCTGACCAATAAAAGAGAGACATTCACCCCATTCCTCTGCTATCAGACGTTTTACCGGTTTTAGCTTACAGACACTGCAGCACCAGCGGTAATCAACGGCAGGCGGCCCCTGCCGGGCGAACGTCTCCCAGAACTCCTGTTCACCGAAACACCTGACCGCTGTCAGCCCGTAATGCTGGATCGTCTTCTCCACGCACTCGTACGTTTCGGGAAACTCAAGGCCCGTGTCAGCAAACAGGATTGGGACCTTCCCAATCGCTTTCATCACTACGAGAAGCGTGGCGAGGCTGTCCTTTCCGCCTGAGAACGAGACATTGACCGGGAGGGAGTTTTTTTCCGTGACTTCGTGGATAAACTGTACTGATGCCGCCTCAGCTTTTTCAAGCACAACGGCATTCGCCCTGACGGCATCTTCCCACGTTGCCGCTCCCGGTATTACCTCGGAGCGTACATTCCTTCGCGTCCTTACGAGTGCACCACGTTCCATCGATTCTGCCGTTGAGGCATCGACCTTCGCCCTCCCGACACCGGCACACTCACCCGAACGGGTGAAGACAAAGACCTCGTCACCCGCACGCACTGAAGGGTCGATATGGACAAGCCCCGGCCTGAGCACACTCGCTCCTTCCATGAGTGATTTTTTAGCCCCGTCGTCAACAATCACGAAACGCTTCGTTGGTTTTAACAATGCCGCTGCTTCTGGCCGTGGAATCGGTTCCCATGCCCGATTTTCCGGCATATACCTGATAGAACCGACTACAGCACCGGCTACGACAATCTCCTCCATCCGGTCCGGGTCAGGTACTTTATTCAGGAGGGCAATGTGCCCGGGTGGGATTAACGGTGTGCCGAAATGATCGGAAAAAACCCGGTTGACAAGATCGATATCATATTTGAACGCAGGCCTTGCATCTCCTGGTGGTGTAACCGGCACCTCGCGGGTAAATGCCCCGCAGGCACACTGGCGCGACATGACCGGGGTATGGCACGAATCACACCACCGGAGAAGAATTTTTCCAAGATAAGACGGGCGCATTCTCGCGTAATATTCGAAGCTTGAGGATAAATATGGAGGGGATCATGCAATAGTCCCAAATAGGAACGGTGGGCAGGAGGGTTATCCCGGTTATTCTTATCTCTTCACCGGCCTATATGATCACGTATGTTTGAATCAATACCAAGAAGTTTTACCCTTATTAAGGAGAGCTGGAGGGTCATTTCCCTTGATAGGGAAATCCTTCTGTTCCCTGTGCTTTCCGGGGTCGCATTGCTTTTGATCCTGCTGTCATTCGTATTCCCTCTCCTATTTCTTGGTTATTTTAAAAGTAGTATACGGCCTTTAGGAGATGGTCTGCTCCTCGTTGGTATCTTCATCTTTTACCTGCTCTGCTACTTTGTCGTAATTTATTTCAATA
Source organism: Methanomicrobiales archaeon (assembly GCA_026394715.1). Lineage (GTDB taxonomy): Archaea > Halobacteriota > Methanomicrobia > Methanomicrobiales > Methanospirillaceae > CAIKOD01. The sequence continues at coordinate 7,811 of JAPKXR010000212.1, forward strand.
CCGCGCTGATTACGTGCGCACGGATTCGCCTGACCGGGGGAAACCCGGTGTTTATGGATGGTATCCGGAACGCAAATGCACATCTTGGGCCCATCTTTATCTGGGCGATGATATCAGCAACCGTCGGGCTGGTCCTCCATTTACTCCAGGAGAAGGCAGGATTCATCGGGCAGATCGTAGTCGGGCTTATCGGGGCGGCATGGGGCCTGATCACGTACTTTGTTATTCCCGTGATGATTTTTGAGGAAAAAGGCCCTGTACCGGCGATTAAACAGTCCGTGTCGTTGTTCCGCAAGACCTGGGGGGAGACCCTTGTAGGCCAGGTATCAATTGGAATTGTCTTTGTACTGCTTGGTATTGTTGGGATAGTGCCGGTTGCCCTTGCCCTGATATTCGGGTCTTTCACATTGTTCGTTCTCCTGCTTGCAGTTTTCATCATTTACCTTGCGATACTGATGGTGATTGGTTCGAGCCTGCAGGGCGTGTTTAATACGGCACTCTATCTCTATGCAACAACCGGGAATGTTCCGGAAGCCTATTCAAAAGAATTGATTGAAAATGCATTTGCCCCAAAACCGGTCGGGGGCATGAAAGGAAATATTTAAAAATCAGGTTTCCCCGCAGTTGCGGGGCCCTTCCTTTTTTTCAGATAAAATTTCGTTTTTATTTTTTAATCTTTCCTGCGGTTCCGGCACCGGGTCAGGTTCCACCGGATGAATGCATACATGGCAGCAACAATGATGGCAATGGAGATCGCGGAGATTACATATGCCCCGGGTTCGATGCCACATGTCTGACTTCCGTTGGATCGGATGGCAAGGTCCGCACATCCTGATGGTATTGCGACCAGAAGGTAATATACAATGTACGCATTTACGGCAACCACCGCAGTGAGTGCCAGTGATACGGTGGCCAGCCAGCCAGTCCCGGTCGTTTGGGGTGGGGGGCCACACGAGGCTTCCGTTGTGGGATCACCCGTCCTGTCCTGATCTGTCATCATGGATATATCATCCGGCCTTACGGATAAATATCGCCTTGATCTGTTCGGAGTAGGAATTGGCCGAATGGCACATCACCCATTATCACAGGTCATTATGAGGTTCTTCATGGTTCTATATTCATTACATTTATCAATGTATACAATAAGGGAGATTTTATCGGTCCGGATTGGAAATCTCAAAATTATCCGTATTTTATCTATCGAACCTAGATAATCTATTTATATTCCTGCCACACATTTTCACCTGATAATTGGTGAAATTATGTCTGAAACAGAGACTTCAAATGTTATGCTTCCAACGGGGGCAATGCTCCCCTGGTGGCTTGTCCTTATCCAGGGTATCGTTGCCCTGATCCTCGGTTGTTCATTCCTTGCATTCCCGTACCAGACCCTTCTGGTACTCGTAGTTTTCATCGGTGCATACTGGTTCATAAGCGGGATTTTCGCATTGATCAGTCTTGCGTACGATAAGAGCAACATGGGCTGGAAAATTGTAGTAGGGCTGCTGGGTGTTATCGCAGGGATCCTCATCATGATGTACCCCTATTACAGCACGATCCTGTTACCGTCCCTGTTAATTATCTTCATCGGCGTTTGGGGCCTGATCATCGGTGTCATTACCCTTGCTCACGGAATTCGTGGAGGGGGATGGGGTGAGATTATTCTCGGTATCCTGGGCCTGATCTTTGGTATCGTGCTTCTTGCAAACCCGCTCATCGGTGCTCTTTTGCTGCCTTACGTGCTCGGTATATTCGGTCTGATCCTCGGTATCGGCGCGATTGTGGCGGCATTCATGTGCCGGGGCAAATAAGCCCGGGCAACCTTTTTTTATGATATGAAACCTGGCTCGTTGTTACGTCGAATTTGAAATATTTTCCTGGATTTAGGATCACGCGGAAAAAGGTATACCTGGTTTACGATAGAATGGGGCCTTTCGCCTTCCTAAAGGAAATCAGGGTGTATTTTACATTCAATTCCCGGAAGCTCTCCGGAATGATCCGACCGCAGTCATCACCGGCCTGTGAATTCATGGAAAATTTGTGAAGGGTGCTACGTTGAAATTCCCGCCTGGACAACGCACCCGTTTGCGGTCTTACCACGTTCACACTAATGACAGGGTGCAGTGAATCACGGTCCATTATGGGCCTTGGGTCCTGGTGAAACAAGGGGGTATCGGGGTTGGTTAGAAAAAACAATTGGGAATTGGTTATTATCAGGAACTGGTGAGAATTATGGCGGTACCAACCAAAAATCCGGGCACGACCAGGTGGGGAAGTAGTGACCCTGGTGACGTAACGAAGATATCCCACTTATTATTGGAATAACGGGGCTGGAACAGGTTTTTTTCTCCATGTCGAAACTACATTGAAAGGGTGTTCAGGTTTGAAATGAATGAAACGTTTTATGGGTGAGCCGGAATGGGAATATAATCCCGGTGAGAAGATTATGAGCCGCCAGTTCACCGTCTTTTGGCCATGTACTGGTACATGGAAATACCAACTGGCGATCGGCCGTGTGATAATTGATCCAAGGTAAAAGTCCTGGTCATTCTAACCCGGTTATTGCAACAAATAACAATGAAACACTCAGTTGATAAGCCAGTCCGGGTTTTCAGACAAAAATGCATGTTCTTTCTGTTCCAGGTCTTCGGGGCTCAACGAAGCTGACATGCAGATACAGAGGTGCTCGATATAACATCCTGATGAAAAATGACCTTGCCGTTCATTCTTCATGCAGATACCATACGTATTCTTATCAAAATCGTGATATACCTGTTCTTTGCCCTCTTTCCGGGCAATTTCAACTGCTTCCCGCCAGGATTCTGCCATATCATTTCCTCACAGAGCGTATGGATATCCTGGGTAAAAAAACGGTAGGTCTGCCCTGACGTATATCTTCTTCGAAGAGGTATAGAAAATCCCCTGTTGCAATCATTCGGGGATACGGAATGAGTGGATAGTTGAACCTGGTTACTCATGGGGGCCAGTCGGTGCTACGCTGGCAGGGACTGAAAACAGGGAGTCGGCAGTCAATGATCTGAAGGTCGGGCATTGCCTGCAGGTTGCTGGTTTTTCCGTGATTTATATGTAATAATGATGTGTATTCACGTGAATATATCCAAAACATTACAATCTAAAAATGTCATAATAGTAACTGATTCATCTGATATCGTTGAACCGGGGAGCTACGAAATGAAACTATCATCCCGTAGCTGGTTGGCCCTCTCAGTCCTCTTCAGCCTGTCAGTGATAGTCATCGTATTTGCAACAACGTTTAACCAGGAAACGATTGGTTACATTCTTAATTTCAATTTATTCTTTCTCTTTCTTGCTATCGCATTCCGTCTTATCGCCCTGGTTATCTGGGGATTAAGGCTCCAGGTAATGTCAGGGTCCCTTGGTTACCGTGTATCCCTTCACCATTGTGTGAATATGGTCCTTGCCGGTTTGCTCGCCGGTACGATCACTCCCGGACAGGCAGGTGGAGAACCGGTAAGGGTCCATGAACTCTATCGGTCGGGGGTAAAACTGGGGGATGCTGCTGCAGTTGTCATTATGGAACGGGTCCTTGATGGGGTTATTCTGACTGTCATGGGTATCATCCTCATGACCCTGATGACAAAGTTGTTCTGGAGCTCCGTCAGTCCTGCATTGTACTTACTGGTGATTGTCGCCTGGATACTGATGATCAGTTTCATCATTATCCCGCTCCTCGCAATCGGGTATCCTGAAATGACAAAGAAAGTACTGATGAAACTGGTTAACTGGCTGGTCCCAAAACTCTCCTGGTGGTCTTCTTCCCCTGAAACCCTCGTTGCGCTTGCAGACAGGGAAATTGATAACCTTTTCAATAGTATGGCCCGTTTTACCGGGACTGCACGAGTGGGACTGCTCGGAGGTGCAATCACAACCGGGCTTTTCTGGGTGGTGGAATTTCTGGTCGCTTCGTTTATCCTGATGGGCCTTGGTCTTGGTCCTGCGGTTATCGAATCATTTTTCTTTCAGATCCTCATCGCGATTATTAATATGATCCCCCTCACACCAGGATCTTCGGGGATCACCGAACTATCGACCACGTCATTGTATACGTTAATCATCCCGACGGGCATGATTGGTATTTTTGTCATTTTGTGGCGCTTCATTACATTCTATCTAAATATTATTCTCGGCGCTATTGCCGGCCTGGCCATATTTAAACGTGAGATAAAGATGAGGGACCTCGATGCAGGGGAATTGGAAAAGGTATAGACTGCAAACAAGGGGTCTTTTGGGAAGATCGAGCTTCACATGACAATTGAATACCACAAAAAAACCGGATAACAAAGCTAACTTTCTTCGTCCGTCACGTGGTAATTTTCAGAAATACAGGTTATTGCCGATAAACCTGCCCGGTATTGCATTTTATGATAGTTTTCTCCCGAAGGACCGGGTGTTGCGGTTAAAATCTCCGGGCCCTGGTTTTGATATTCCCGCTGCGTATAGGTGAATTTTTCATGGACCCCTCCCTGCAGGACGATCCGGTACCACTCGTACAGCGTTTTCCAGAACCCAAACTGCTCATATCTCCTGAAATCAAATCCAACTTTTAATTTGCGATTGTATACCACTTTCCCCTCTTTACGCATCCGGACCGCAATTTCAAGATCATCCCCTGCATCCATGATCCGGTACATTCCCACCCGTTCGAGGACTTCATAACGAAAAACTGTGTTACAGCCGAGTGTATAGTAGTACAGCCGGGTAACTGCACCAAAACCCATGAGTGTATTAAACAACAGCACATATCGCCGGTTTTCAGGTGTGTCTGCGATTGATGCGACCGGTCCAAACGCAAGAACCACGCGCGGGTCTTTAAACGAATGGAGGATCTGCTCAACCCAGTCCGTGGCAACGATGCAGTCGGCATCAGTCGTGGCAACAATATCGTACCTTGCCCTGGCAAATCCATCGTTGCGTGCACCCGGGACCCGTTTTGAGTCCTGGATAAAAACGATATCTGCATATTCTGCCGCGATTTCCCGTGTATTGTCGTTTGAATTTCCATCAACGACAATCAGCTCATACGAGCTCCGGGGGAGGGTCTGATGAGACAGGGCTTCCAGACACCTCCGTATCGTTGCACCTTCATTGTATGCCGGGATGATAATGGATATCATGATATGTGGGAGAATTACGGGAAGGACCCGGGGAACCATCAACGTTGAAATTTTATGAACCTTTGCCATGAAGAGATTTTCTAAATAATCTCATACCAGGCCACTCTAGACAGTTTAGATCTACCGGGTGATATAATATCATGGTGTAAAACGGTTTTTCGGCGGGCATCTTTGGTCTGCAACGTCCATTCGCGCAAGTTGCCGGGTGAATCAATCTATTATGGTGTCCCCATCCAGGTCATTGATACCGAATGATATCACCAGGGACCAATGGTAGCAAGGATGTTCGATCTCTGCCTTTCAAGGGCCCGGGGTCAATAACATGAATGATACCAGGCGGGTAGTCGACGCGTTAACGCAACTCTTTTCCTCCCCTTCACGTTCCTAGTCGGATTATATGATATGAATTCCTGAATCTCCCTTGTAAAGAATGGAAATATGGGAGTATGGCGATAACCGGGTGTTGTTCGTCATGCTCATTTATCGTAGCGGGGTGGTGACCTGGCGAACGGAGACAGGCGTGGGGACCTGACAATCCACCGTCCCGAGTACATCCCCGCCCTGGGTGTCGCACAGGGGGGTCCACCTGGCAATAAACATCCGGATATTTTATTCATCCGGGAATGATTCAACCCGCCGCATTCTTTTGCGGGCCGGGAGGATACCATGATCTGACTTTTCTCAAGTGTAAGGAGAGTTCGAAGGTACTCTATTTCCTCCCGAATTTTCCTGGTTATTATGTTAAAAGCAGAAAATACAACGAAATTAACCTTTTAAAAGAGTGCGCGGACCGGGACTCGAACCCGGGTTTAGGCGTTGGCAACGCCTAGTGATAACCACTACACTATCCGCACATTCTGGCTGACTCGTGCTCTACTAAATGCGTATGCAAATCTTATAAGCGTATCGAATTGCGGTTTTCGTGATCTCTGGATTATCGAATGAAAATGCGGGTACGCTGATGAGACTCTTCACCGTGCAAACGCCTGCAAACCGGCTGCATATCTGTTACCGCAGTTAATTCATGACGGATTTCGGGTGGTTATCGGAATGGGACCTGCAGAATGTGGCATCACGATGATGAGATGCGATAGGAACGGATAGATGTCTTGGCCAGTCGGGCCTCCTGCACCTCAATTCAACATCTTAAAGTAACGAAATAACCCACATAGTACTGATGATCCCCCTCATGATCGATTTTTCAGGAAAGCGCGTTGTGATATTCGGTGGGGGTGACGTAGGTGCGCGGAAAGCTGCCTATTTCTGTGAAGAGACGGAAGTGACCGTAATCAGCCGTTCGTTTTCACCGGCATTCGACGAGTTAACGGTCAGGAGATTGGAGATGAACCTCGCAGGGATCGGGGATTATGAACTGGAGGGCCTGGTAAAGGCGGCCTTCCTCGTGGTCGCCGCGACGCAGGACACGGTCCTGAATGACCGGATCGGGCGGTACTGTGCGATCCGGGGGGTGATGTTCAATAATGCAGACGGGAAGGCCGGAGATGTGATCCTGCCCTCGCAACTGAAAGGGACGCATTACACTATCGCCATCAGTACATTCGGGGAGAGCCCCGGTATCTCGCGTTTTCTTCGCGAACATATCGGCCAGTCATATCCCAACCTTGATCTGATGATCGAAGTCCAGAACCAGCTCCGCACAACACTGAAGCTAACAATTCCCGACCAGGTACAGAGGAGCCGGGTCCTGCACGAGGTACTTGATGACGAAAGCGTTTGGAAAGCTCTCGAAGGCGGTGCCAGGCCGGCATGGGAAATTATTGAGCGGAGGTACCTTTGTTGACGGCAAGGCCCGGGAACAACGAACTTTGTTTTACCCCATTCGCTATTGCCGGGATCAATCACCATACGGCTGATGTCGGCGCTATCGAAGCCTTCCGGTTTTCCGACGAACCTGCTTTTCTTGTCGATGCCAGGGAACACTTCAAGGGAGTCATGCTCCTCCAGACCTGCAACAGGGTGGAGATTGTTGTGCACGGGGATGCGGAGGCCCTACGGGTATTCCTGCTTGAAAAAGGGCGTAATGAGTTCGCGGTGTATGATGGAAAAGATGCACTGGGGCACCTCCTCGAAGTGGCATGCGGCATTGACTCAATGATCGTCGGTGAAGACCAGATCATTGGCCAGTTGAAGAAAGCGCTCGCGGATGCACAGGTGGCTGGTACCTGTAGCAGTGTGCTCGAACTCTGTATTAACAAGGCTGTACACGTGGGAGTAGAATGCCGGAGACGGACTCATATTAACCGGGGGGCAGTCTCGATTGGCTCTGCAGCAGTCCAGCTCGCCGAGGAGCAGCTCGGGAGCCTGAATGGAAAACACATCCTTGTCATCGGGAGCGGGGAAATGGGGCTTCTTGTTGCCCAGGCCCTTGCCGCGAAAGACCTCACCGCTATCTATGTCGCCAACCGTACGTTCGAGCGGGCCGTGATCCTCGCGAAGAAGATCGGTGGAAGGGCCGTGAAATTTGACGAGATGAACCGGTACCTCACCCTTTCGGATGTCGTTATCTCCTGTACTTCGGCACCGCACCCGGTAATAAAGAAAAGCGACCTGCACGAGGTGATGAAAGGCCGCTGCTGGCCACTAGACGGGCACCCGAGGCCCCTGATCCTGGTCGATATCGCACAGCCAAGAGATGTAGAGGAAGCTGCCGGTACCCTTGACGGGGTCCACCTTTTTACCATCGACCACCTCCGGCAGGTGAACGAATGCACAATGAATAGCCGCCACGGTGAGGCAGAAAAGGCCAGGGATTTTCTCCTGGAGGAACTCGGGCAGTTCGTGTACCTTCTCAATCGGAAAGCAGCTGATGACACCCTTGCGTCCCTCCATACCTGGGCCGAGGCAATAAGGGTCCGGGAACGAGACAGGGCGTTGGGCAGGTTCCCGGTAAAGGATGACAAAACAGTGGCAATCTTAGAAGACCTTTCCCGCGTGCTTGTTACAAAAATCTTAAACGATGCAACGTTTTCCATTCGGGCATGTGCAGAATCAGGTGACATGGCTGCAGCCGAGGCACTTGTTGCAGCAATTATCAGAGGTGAACGGATATGTACCCGCAACGAAGAATGAGAAGGCTCAGAAAACGAACGCTCCAGCCGCTTTTCTGTGAGACCGTGCTTCATTTGACTGACCTTGTAGCACCATTATTTATCGATGAGACCGCAAGCGGTAAAATTCCGATCGGATCAATGCCGGGGCAGTACCGTTACCCGCCGGGTGAGATTGCACTTCATGTCCAGTCCCTCTATACTGCAGGGATCCGGGCCGTCCTCATTTTTGGTATCCCTGCAAAAAAAGACGAGGAGGCCAGTGAGTCCTATGCCAGGTCGGGGGTTGTTCAGAATGCAGTCCGTTCGATAAAAGGGCTGGTACCGGGTATGACGGTAATCACGGACGTCTGTGCATGTGAATACACGTCTCACGGGCATTGCGGGGTCCTCCACCACGGACGGTGCGGGACAGATCTCGATAATGATGCATCCCTGCTCCTGATGAACCGTATCGCGGTCAGCCATGCAGAAGCAGGGGCAGATATTGTTGCACCGTCCTGCATGCTCGATGGCATGGTGCACTCGATCCGGACGGCCCTCGACGAATCCGGCTACCAGGATATTGCATTGATGTCGTACTCAACCAAGTTTGCCAGTGCCCTGTACGGACCGTTCCGTGAGGCTGCAGACTCTGGTTTCTCTTTCGGTGACCGGAGCACCTACCAGATGGACCCGGCAAATGCCCGCGAGGCGTTTCTCGAATCACAACTTGATGCAAAAGAAGGCGCGGACATCCTGATGGTAAAACCAGCCGGTAACTATCTCGATGTGCTTTCCACCATCTGCACGATCGGGCTCCCGGTTGCTGCCTACCAGGTAAGCGGGGAATACTCGCAGGTCAAAGCTGCGGCAGAACGTGGATGGATCAACGAAAAAGCGGTCGCCCTTGAGACCCTGACCTGTATCAAGCGGGCCGGGGCAGACCTGATCATCACCTATTTTGCCTTGGATGCAGCCAGGTGGCTCTCCGAAAAACCAGAAGGGCACCCCTGATAAAGGACGAACGATTTACCTACCTGTTGAATGAGGATTACCACAATTCAATAACGATACAACGGAAATGACACGATGAAAAGCAATGAAATTTTCGAAACGGCAAAGACCCTGATGCCGGGCGGTGTCAGCAGTCCGGTGAGGGCGATCAAGCCATACCCGTTCTACACGGAATCTGCCCGCGGTGCACACTTGAAAACCGTGGAAGGCAACGAGTTGATCGACTGCTGCATGGCCTATGGCCCGTTGATTCTCGGCCATTGCCACCCGGATATCAGGGCTGCAATTGAGCGGCAGGTTGAATTGGGCTGGCTGTACGGCACACCAAGTCCCCTTGAACCGGAAATGGCCCGGAGGGTTGTGGGAGCCCACCCCGGCATGGACATGGTCCGGTTTGTTTCAAGCGGATCCGAAGCGACCATGGCCGCAATCCGCCTGGCCAGGGGATTTAGCGGGAAAGAGGATATTGTCAAGATTGAAGGGGGGTTCCACGGGGCACACGATGGCGTCCTCGTGAAAGCCGGCTCAGGGGCGACCACGCACGGTGTCCCCGACTCTGCAGGGGTCCTCCCCGACCTTGTCGCTCACACCCGCCAGGTTACGTATAACGATCCCGAAGCACTTGAAGACGTCCTGTCCCTGGACGACAACGTGGCAGCGTTCATCCTCGAGCCGGTGCTCGGGAACATCGGCCCGGTGCTGCCCGAATTCAATTATCTTCGGGAAGTCCGCGAGATAACAAAAGCCCATGACGTCCTCCTCATCTTCGATGAAGTGATCACCGGTTACCGGGTCTGCATGGGTGGTGCACAGGCCTACTTTGGCGTCCGGCCCGACCTGATGACGCTTGGGAAGATCGTGGGAGGGGGCCTGCCAATCGGGATGTTCGCGGGACGACGTGAGATCATGGAGCTGGTCTCACCGTCAGGCCCGGTATACCAGGCCGGGACGTTCTCCGGCAACCCTCTCTCCCTTTCGGCAGGTATTGCAACAATCGACTGGCTCGATACCCACCCGGAGGTATATTCCCTGATGAGGCTGGGTGCTGAGGCGATACGGGACGCCATACCGGGTGATGCTGGTGGTAACTTTGTGATGCTGGGCTCCATGTTCAAGTATTTCTTCAGGCCAACGGCACCACTCAATTACCAGGAAGTAAAAGAATGCGATACGGAAGCGTTTGGAAGGTTCTGGAAGGAGATGTACCGTGCAGGAATTTTCCTGCCCCCTTCGCAGTATGAGACGAATTTTCTCTCTGCGGCGCACACCGAAGAGGATATTGAACTGATATCAGATGCCTACCGGCAATCTCTAGGGTCCTGACTATGCTGTTGAAAATCGGTACACGGGGGAGCACGCTTGCACTGGTCCAGGCAGATCGGGTCTGTACCATGCTCAAGGCGAAGGGGATCGATACAGAGATCAAAGTCATCACCACCGAAGGGGACACCAATACCGGTGTGCCTCTGCACGAAATCGGTGGGCAGGGACTTTTTGTACGGGCCCTCGATGATGCGATCCTGCGGGGTGAAATTGATGCGGCTGTCCACTCCATGAAAGATGTCCCGGCGATCAGGCCCCCCGGTGTCCTGACAAGCGCAGTGCTACCGCGGGACTCACCCGCTGACTTCCTTGCACACGATAAAAGCATCGACCAGGTCAGGGTCGTCGGGACGTCAAGCACGCGGAGAAAGGCACAACTGCTGCGGTATGACCCGTCGGTCATCATCGCAGCCCTCCGCGGAAATGTAGATACAAGGATAAGAAAACTTGCCGCTGGCGAATATGATGCAATCGTGCTGGCAGAGGCGGGTCTTGAACGGCTCTCGATAAAACTCCCGGGGAACCGCCTGCCGCCGGAAAAATTTGTCCCGGCGCCTAACCAGGGGACCATTGCCATCGTCAGTCGCATGGAACCTTCGCTTACGGAAATAATGAGCCTGCTTGATGACCCGGTTACCCGCTCTGACGTTGCGATTGAACGGGCGGTAATGGAAGAAGTTGGCGGCGGGTGCTTCACACCCCTCGGTATCTATTGCCGGAACGGGCACCTGATCGCATCAGTTCTCTCGCTTGATGGCACCCGCGAGGTCAGGGTAGAGCATGATATCAGGACGGTTGCCGAAGCCCGGGACCGCGGCGTTGAGCTCCATAACGAGGCCCGTGAACTGATTAAGGAGGCTTATACCCTCCTTGGTATCAGCATGCGGGATGAAGGAGCAGGAGGGAACAAATGAAGAAGGACCAGAGTTGTACTTCCGGACCCGCGGGTATGCCGCGGACGGTATCGTTTTTGGTGGACACAACGATGAGGAAATATTTGGGGATTACTCAATGACAGGCATGGTATATCTGGTGGGGTCCGGTCCCGGTGGCACCGGTCTCCTGACATTGCGGGCACGGGAAGTGATAGATTCGGCCGAAGTCGTCCTCTATGACCAGCTTCCGGGTGAAGATGTGCTGGACTCACTCCCGGCTGCCGCAGAAAAGATTGATTGTGGTAAATACGGGAGCGATCATACCCTCGAACAGGACGAAATCGAAGCACTTATGGTCGCCCGGGCAACGGAAGGCAAACGGGTGGTCAGGCTGAAGGGAGGAGACCCGTTTGTATTCGGCCGTGGCGGGGAGGAACTCGAAGTCCTCATTGCTCACGGGATTCCCGTGGAAGTGGTGCCGGGTGTCACGAGTGCGGTTGCCGTTCCTGCTGCGGTCGGCATCCCGCTTACCCACCGGAAGTACGCCTCACAGGTGACCATCCTCACCGGGCACGAGGACCCGAAAAAAGCCGGGACTGCCCTTGACTGGGAACTCCTTGCAAAAGGTCGGGGGACCATTGTCGTCCTGATGGGGGTGAAAAACCTCCCTAATATTGCAGAGTCCCTGCTCACTCACGGGAAAAATCCGGAAACACCGGTAGCGATCATCGAGCGGGGCCTCCGTAAAGACCAGCGCGTCACGGTAGCCTCGTTAAAGGATATTAGTCGCAGGGCAACGGCAGTTGGCGTCACACCACCGGCGATTATCGTGATCGGGGACGTGGTGCGGCTCTACCATGAAGACCGGCAGTCATTTGTTGTAAGAGCCCCCGGACAATAGGTTTTTTGAGGGTGTCCGAAACCCCTGGTTCATTTTTCTTTTTCTGTTATCACTTTTTCAATAGGGAATACCCTCCCAGGGGAGATGAATAACGGGGTCGGTGCGCCCCCCGGACTCTGATATTCTGTCGTTAAAAACCACATGGCTTTTTCAGTCTCATATCAACAAAGGAGCATAATCAAGTATTTGTATCGGCTCTTTCATGTTTCCCAAAAGATAGAACAGTGCATCATTAAAAATATAAATCTAAAATATTGAAAGAATTATAAAAATATAATTTCTTTACCCATGAGTAGATGAGATATTTACAAACGGTACGCATCAATACCATTCCCTCTCCCTTTTTCGTATCTCCCGCCCAACGCTTTCTCCCGATCCTCCACCCGGAGTGATCTCTCTGACAAAACTTACTCTCTCCCAGCTCGAGTCTCACCTCTTTGCCGCCGCTGATATCCTCCGGGGCAATATGGACACCTCGGAGTTCAAGGTCTACATCTTCGGAATGCTCTTCATCCGCCGTCCTTCAGATCAATTTGAAGAACACCAGGAAGAGCTGATCGCTCACGATATCTCAAATTATAAACCCCGGGAAGAAGCCGAAGAGATAGCAGAAGATAAGGATCTCTATACGTTCTATATCCCAAAGCGGGCACGCTGGAAAGAGATCAAGGACCTGAAATCTGACATCGGGAACAGCCTCAATAAAGCACTCTACGCCATCGAAGAGGAGAACCCGGACCAGCTGGAAGGAGTGCTCAAATATATCAACTTTAATGCAACCATCGGCCGGACCCGGCTCTCGGACCAGAAACTCCAGGAGTTCGTTCATCACTTCAATAAATACCGGCTCCGGAATGAGGACTTTGAGTTCCCTGACATGCTCGGGGCCGCATACGAATACCTGATAAAATATTTCGCTGACTCTGCCGGGAAGAAAGGCGGGGAATTTTATACGCCCGGGGCAGGTCGTCAGGCTGATGGTCCTCCTCATGGCCCCAAAGGAAGGGATGCGGGTGGATGACCCGACGGTCGGGTCTGGCGGTATGCTCATCCAGTACAAGAATTATGTCGAGGAACAGGGGCAGAACCCGGCGAACCTCTCCCTTTTCGGGCAGGAAAGCAACGGGGGGACCTGGTCTGTATGCAAGATGAATATGATCCTGCATGATGTGACCGATGCCGATATCAGGAACGGGGATACCATCGCCCAGCCACTCCATACCGAGGGCGGGGAACTGGTGCTCTTTGATCGGATCCTGGCAAATCCCCCTTTCTCCCAGAACTACAGCCGGACAGGAATGGAGCACCCGGAACGGTTTCGATTCGGGTTCACGCCCGAGACCGGGAAGAAGGCCGATCTCATGTTCGCCCAGCACATGGTCTCAACACTGAACGCGAACGGGAAGATGGCGACCGTTATGCCTCACGGGGTGCTCTTCCGGGGCGGCCAGGAGAAGGAAAAGCCCAGAATTATCTCCGGCCTGAGGACGTCGAGAAGATCGCCCATGTCTATCACCACCAGGAAGAGGAACCGAAGTACAGCCGCATTGTGCCAGCCGATGAGATAACTGCCCAGGAATATAACCTGAATATCCGTCGATATGTAGATAACTCTCCTGACCCCGAGCCACATGATGTGACCGCTCGCCTCTCCGGAGGAGTTCCAACGGCAGAGGTTTCCGCACAGGAACTGATCTTTGCCAGGTATTCCCTGCAGGATTCAGTAATCTTTGATACCCGGGATACCCGGTATTATGATTTTATTCCGGATATCACGAAGAAGGAAGATATCAGGGAGATCATCGGGACGAATCCGGATGTACACGATGTTGAAGAGACGATTCGATCTGCTCTCTCATCCTGGATATCAGTGCATAATCCGCGAATCTCCTCACGGTATGAGACACATGATCTCTTCTCAACCCGCAAAGAATTTCTGATCTCGCTTGAAAGAAACCCACATTCCGATAGGGGTCCTGGACTCGTACCAGGTAGCCGGGATCTTTGTGAACTGGTGGGAAGACTCCCCGTATGATCTGAAGAGTATCCGGTCCTCCGGGTGGAATGCCTCACTGATTTCTGATGCAACGGTCCTGACTACTGACGAAGGGAAAGCGATGCGTGAACGGGTCACTGAAGCTGAGGATTTGCTTCGTAGTTTTGAGGCAGAGAAGGCATCCCTCGAAGGGGATGAGGAAGAAGAGGAGGAGACAGACCGGGATACCCAGGCTGTCGCTGCGGTGAATAAGAAGATCCGGGAGCAGAAGAGGAACGTGCAGGTCCTTAAAGCAGAGCAGAGTGCTTTGATCTCCTGGATGCGGGATGAAATAACTCCGGAGAAGGCGAAAGCGTTGGTCCTTCAACAACTCAATTCCCGGTTAATAGATGGACTTGAGACGTATCGAACCCGGTCCCGCCAGGAATTGATTACGGTGTTCGAGAACTGGTGGGACAAATACCGGGTACCGATGCGGGAGATCGAGGCCGAGCGGGATAAAGCGAAAGAGCGGTTAGATACGTACCTTCGGGAGCTTGGGTATAATGGATAGAGAATGACTTTTAATGTTCTATTGTATAGGTACAAAATGAGTCCTTGTAAAAAACCACGGGATGAGTGCGTTACACTGGCCGGAAGATTTAGCAAAACATATTTGATACCCTGGTCATTATGATTATCATGGGGGCAATGACGTGGATACGTATACAGCAATAATAAATCGCGAGGGAGACATCTTTGTTGCCCTGTGTCCTGAAACCGGTACGGTTAGTCAGGGAAAGAATATTGAAAATGCCATAGAGAATCTAAAAGAGGCGACGGAGTTATACCTGGAGGAATTTCCGCTTCCTCATCAGTCCCGCAGTTTGATAACTACCTTTGAGGTTGCGCCCGTTGTCAGCCAGTAAACCCGTCTCCGGTGCATTTGTCATAAAAACTCTCTGTAAATATTTTGGGTTTGAGATATCAGGAAGAAAAGGCAGTCATGTCCGACTGGCGAAGAATACGCCTGATGGGAAGGTAGGGACCGTGATCCCGATGCATGATGAATTAGCACCAGGAACACTTTGATATGCCTTAAAATAGGCGGGTATCACCGTTGAAGAGTTTGAAAAATATATATGAAACCCGGGCGCTGACTGATGGATACCCCTATCCGGGAAATTATGAGGGTACCGTAATACTGCGTTTTTCTGATGAATATCGGTTCATTCAGCCCAATAATTTTTTTAAATAAATTACAAACAGTAACATTCGGAGGGTTGTATGCAGGATAAGACGTTCGGATTTCAACTGTCTTCAAAAGAGGTGAGCCCAGTACATATGAGTGGAAGCCTGGTACATTTGACCACGAGCTTAGTACATTTGGAAGGGAGCTCCGATCGTTTGATCGAGAATCCCGCCATCCTCTCTGAACTTCAGGAGATAGCCAGACCTGCTCACTGGCAGGGTCCGGGTGCCAGAGACTCTGATAACCCTTCTTCCGGAAGGAATAGGGCAGGTAAATTAACTGGAGGGAAGACTATGCCAGATGATCTGACGTATGAATATGGGTCTCTTCTCACTGAAATTAAAGAACGGGTCAGGTCTGCGCAATATGCAGCACTTCGGGCGATAAATCACGAACTCGTTCAGCTGTACTATGATATCGGTCATTTGATTGCAGAAAGGCAGGATGACCAATCCTGGGGAAGGTCAATTGTCAAACAATTATCAGAGGATTTACAACGTGAATTCCCCGGGGTGGCCGGGTTTTCAGTCCAGAATCTTTGGTATATGCGCCAGTTTTATCTTGCGTATTCAGGAGATCCAAAACTCCAGCCACTGGTTGGAGAAATTGGCTGGACACAACATCTTGTCATCATGGGCAGATGTCAGGATACACTCCAGCGTGAATTTTATATTCGGATGTCAAAAAAATTCGGATGGTCCAGAAATGTATTGATCCATCAGATTGAAAATCAGACCTATGAAAAGACACTTCTGAATCAGACCAATTTTGACCGTACTATATCCCCGGATATTCGCGATCAGGCAAAACTCGCAGTAAAAGATGAGTATACCTTCGATTTTCTCGAACTCGGAAATGAACATTCAGAACGAGAACTGGAGCGAGCTCTGTTAACCCGGATTGAAGATTTCCTCCTCGCTATGGGAGGTCTTTTTGCATGTATGGGCAGCCAGTTCAGACTTGAGATTGATGGGCGCGAGTTTTTCATAGGCATTCTCCTCTACCACCGTCGCCTGAAATGCCTGGTGGCACTGGATTTAAAGATTGGTGATTTTGAGCCGGAGTATGTAGGGAAAATGCAATTTTATCTTTCTGCTTTAGATACCCAGATCAAAGAAGAAGAAGAAAACCCTTCGATAGGAATCATCCTCTGCAAAAATAAAAGCAGGACTATTGTTGAGTATGCCCTACGGGATGCAACGAGACCTATCGGTGTTGCCATCTATCGTATTGTGACGAAACTACCAAAGGAACTGGAAGGGCAACTTCCAGGGCCGGAGGAGATTATCCGGCTGTTGGAAGAGATTTAATGACCCTTACGCTGACGATCCAGGTTCCCGGTCTGAAACACGCTATAGAAATTCCGATGAGACCGCTCACGGTCCTGACCGGGACTGACGAGCAGGGACTGTCCTTTATTGCACGGCTGGTCTTTGCCCTTTATCAGACACATAAAGATGCCCAGTTTATAGACCCGGGTCCTATAATGCCACCAAAAATCAAAACTGAACCTCACCCGGAGTTGGTGACGCAGATAATAATTGCTGGTGTCAAAGAACTGTATGGAAATCTCCTGGGACCCTATTGGGACAAATATCGTCCCGGATATCCACATTCAGATAAAGGGGTTGATCTGACCATACAAAACGGCCCGGCGTTTGCAAAAATTCACCTCTCAAAAAATGGCGAGATTACCGTATTTGAGACCCAATACCCTTTCCCGGATGACATTATCGCCTGGATACCTGCAACAATACCGAAAACGCCGAAACAAAAATATGCCCTGGTCCCACTCATTGTACATGCCGCAGAACAGTGGACCCAGTCAATTTGTGAGAATATATTTCCCGAACCGTATTTTATCCCGGCTTCACGGGCAGGAATTATGCAGGTGATTGACCACCTTGATGCGGAGAATGAAGAGTTCCCGGTTCTTCTGGCAGAATTTCTGAAAATGGTCGATGATTGCTCGAACGAAAAGAATAGTAAACATCAATTATGGCGTGAAAATGAAGACGCCCTTATTGGTGGAACCATCATATTCAACGAAATTGACGAGGACTATTATGAGGTCCTCCATAAAAGCGGTAACCAAAAAACACACCTTGCCCTGATGCCGTGTTCAGTTGCTGCACTAGCTCCAATATTTCTCTTCTTAAAACACCGTGCCAGATCAGTGGACCTTCTCATTATTGAAGAACCAGAAGCACATCTTGACCTCCGACAACAAACCCTGATGGCACAAATGTTGGTAAAAATGGTCCGGAATAATCTGCAGGTCCTCATAACCACAAAAAGTGAAACGTTTCTTCATGCCCTCAATGCACAGATCGTGGGTGAAACTGGCTCACCTGACCGTGAGAGGACCCTCCTCCCCGGAGAAGTTTCTATCTGCAGGATTGAGCAAAACACCGATGGGCTGGTTGCCTAAGGATACCGAAAAATATGACCCTTACCCTTTCGTTAAAAAATATCGGCCCCTACCAGGAAGCCGAAATCCCGATACGCCCGCTGACCATCCTAACCGGACCCAAAGGCTCCAACTATTACTATCTCCTTCGGTTCATCCATACCGTCTTTCGTCTCCACGAGGGTTATGGAACACATATCCCGGATCTCAGGAGAGCACCAAAAGTAAAACAATATCCTGAATTAACCGTTATCGACCTCGTGGCCACGACAGCCCTCAAAGAGGTGTATGAAAATAACCTGGTGACCCGGCTTGAATCGTATTTCGGGGTGAGCACCCCGGATTTACGCCGTATAAAACCCCTGCCCGCTGAGATAATCCTGAAATCAACATCAGCCTGGGTACATCTGAAAACCAATGAGACCGGAGTTTTGAAAATTAGCGATTCAGAATATCCGGTCCCCCCGGAACTCTTTGCCAAAGGGCCAAAAAAACTTCCGAGGCCGGGAATATCTACAACTGCGTTCAGCCCGATTATTGCAGGGGCTATTGGGATCTGGGTAACTGCTATCTCTGATGGAAATCCTCCTCATTCACTCTACCTGCCGACAAACCGGGTAGAGATAACGAATGTGTATGATGGAGAGATGGACCCTGGCAAAACCGCACCCATCGTCATCGAACTCCTGGATGAATTTGATGATTTTTCATTCAGGACAAAGCATTATGACCGTGAAACCTGGGCAGAAGATGAAAACAATCTCATCAGGGCATCTCCCTGCCTTATCGTCCATCCTGACGGAGTGTACGAGATCGTAGTCAGAACCGGCGGGAAAGACATTCCCCCCGATGAAACCTCGCCCGATGTGACAAGTCTCATCCCCATCTTCCTCTCGCTCAAGTACCGGAAGAACCCTGGTGATGTCTTCATCATCGAACAACCCGAAGAGCACCTGAACCCCGACCAGCAGGTGCACCTGGCCCGACTCTTTACCAGGATGGCAGGAGCCGGATACCGGATTATCATCGGGACAGGCAGTTCAATAATTATGGACGAGATCAAGCGAATCGTCGCAGCAAACCAAAGCAATCCGGGCCATCCTTATTCAATTTCACCGGAGGACGTAACGTTTTGCATTGAGAAAAAGATGGAACGGGGCTGGGGATTGCACCCGGTTACGCTCACCTGACTATTCGATTGAGTTCATCTGATCTAAACTCCTACCATCACGATGGAAAAAATACTCGGAGTATCCAGGATCCGGATCTCCTCTTAACACCGCTTATCACCCGGGAAGCAGGCATCTCTTCCCGCATAGAGGGAATGCAGGCAACCATGCCGGATATTTAATAATGGGAAACCCTGATTACCATGCACTGGAACGAAGAGACCTTACGTCGAAATCCCCTTCTGCACCGAGCTCGAAAAACTCGGGTGGTCCATCCGTTCCCTCAATAAACACCAACTCCCTTCCGACTCTCACCGGGAGACCTTCCGGGAAATAATTATCGAACCGGAGGTCAGATCAGCCCTCGCCACCATAAACTCCTGGCTCGAAGAAGATCAGATCACTGAACTCGTCACCCGGCTCCAGGCATTCACCTCCTCACCCCTCATCGGGAAGAACCAGGAGCTCACTGATCTGCTCATCAACTAAACGACCGTCCACGAAAACCGGAAAATGGAACCAGGCGATAATAATCACTGACCGGGAAAAAAGTGATTGTCATCCTCGCAGAGCCGCCGGAAGAGTAAATCCCTCTATTATGCGCCCGAATTAACGAAACGATACCAACAGGGAGGTATCTACACCCCATCACGATCAGAAAAATCCATTCTCGTTCGTTTAAATCGCCCTTATATGGCTCCGTTTGTCACGAATGTCGAATAAGGTTAAAATGGGCGATTTTAACCCAATTAAACGTTAAAATAGCCTCTATTTGGGTTTCACCCCTTTCCAAAGTCTCATAAAATGCCCCCGTAAACGCAGGATGTGCCAATTTCCAGGTTGCCCCGGGTCACTGGAATGCTCCACCATGAGACTCAATCAACCTGGACCCGGGCCTTACCATCTACGGTCCTCAATCCAACCGCCACCTTCTCCGATGACATCAACCAGGACTCCATTGTCCTGAAGGTTTACGTACGGAAGTGTTTCACTCCTGTTCATGGGTGATGCCAATGCCGATGCCGAAAGCCTATTGCCAATAGCGGAACGAATCTCCGGGCTGATGTCCTCCAGGTCGGGCACCACGGCAGCGCTATATCCTCCAGCTCGATCTTCCTAACCAAAGTACCTCCGAAGGTCAAGCGTTATCGAAGTTGGGGCCGGGAATTCCGATAGTCCCCCCAAAAACTCAGCCGGGTTCAAAGGTTCCCATTGGGTCCTGCTTTCCGGTATTTTACTTCTTATTAAAATGGCGTCCCCGGTGGATTTCCGGGTGAAAACCCGTTTGAAAATATTAAAGTAGCTATCCGGAAGAGGTATATGGTACAGTGGTGAGAAGATGCCCCGAAAATCAGCACCCGGAAAAACAGTAAAAAACACATTGGTTGTAGATGTCCAGCCTGATGACCTGGTCCATGTGGAGCCGCCACGGAAAAAAGGGACAGGGAAGAAGAATTTGGATACCCAGCCACCACCGGCCCCCACGGAAACCAGCCTGGTACCTGATGGACAGGTGACGACCGAAATACTGGGCCGATTTCCGGCGGTCAGTGATTTCCCTTTTTCGGCCCCCATCCCGATCGCGATACGGCCACAGTTTGAAGAAATCGGCGAGATCATGCGCAACGTCTGCAGGGACCACATCGATGATGAATACTACTACCTGGGCATTCTTCTGCTTGAAAAACTGGCCCGGAAACGGCCAAGTCCTCTCCTTGCAGGAAAAACCGATGTATGGGCTGCCGGGATTCTTACCGCGCTTGGAAAGATCAATTTCCTTTTTGATAAGTCCTCTGCCCCCTATATCAGCAGGGATGACCTTGCCGGGTATTGTGGAGTAAAACAGTCAACCGCAACGGGAAAAAGCAAGCAAATCCGTGATATGTTTCAGATGGGCTATTGGGACTCCCGTTTCTCAACCCAAAGGATGCATGACGGAAACCCCTACCCGAGTTTTTATTCGATCCTGGCCCAATTACGCTGACGGGCCGGGGTGCCCCCCTGGTGCAGAAACCCGGGGATACCACCATATCCTTTCGGCCCTGGCCGGACGAAATGATACCTGCTCACGGGAGGACCGGGACTATTATTCCCCCTGGCTTTTCGCAACACCCTGCCATTGTCCCCGGTGGCTGGCATAACCCTGTTGGTACTGCTCCAGGGACCGGTCCGTGCACAGAGCAAAAATAAACCGCGGGGCCAATGGTCGCAGAATTGTTGTTTGACCGGGACTGATCCGTGATGAAAACGGAAAGGTTCTCTTTGGTCAGGAACGGCACGAGGTGGTCACGTTCATATTTTGTCACCAAGGAAAAAAATATTGGCTTCTCACGATTATCTGGACCATTGGTGTATCGGGTAACCGGATGAAAATTGGTTACTGGTCCGGGGAGAAATGCAGTTAACGGGTATTTATGTCAGACGTGGAGATCAGACCTATTGAAACCCGTGGAGTTCTGGTAATACCTGTGGAATTCCTATTTGCCTGAACGCACATGTCCTTTCTGATAAATAATTCAAACGACACCTATTGTAAATAATTACAATTTTTTTTACCTCAACCTTGACTATTGTTTGAACCAGTAACAAACAAGGGAGAAGACGATGAAAAAAACAGAGGACACGAATAGGGCCGCCATCAAGAAAGCTACGAAACGGATACCCCTTACCCCGACCACGTTCGATAGTCTCTATTACTTAAAAGAGCCCCGTGAGAGCTGGGATGATATGGTGATCAGATTGATCACTCACGAACAGGAACGGGCGTTGCTTAAAGATATGCAGAATGCCGGGGAACCCGGCGAGTTTATCCCATTATCCGAAATTGAAAAAGAAATTGAGGTCACGAAGAATGGAAGTCAGAATGTCACCGAAAGCGGTAGAGTTTTACACGGGTCCTCCCGGACAAAGACAGGCGCATCGTTCAGGAGCACCTGCAAAGACCTGAATCCTACCCTGGTATCAGGGGTG
>JAPKXR010000256.1 GCA_026394715.1 Methanomicrobiales archaeon
AGTTGATGCCAAAGATAGTGTCCGCATCATCCACTCTTTTTTCTTCATTGACCTGCACCAGACTACCTATACGCAGTAGTTCCAGGAACATCTGCGGGTCCATTACAGAGGAATTTTTATCTAGTATGAATATTATCCAGTTGAAACAATATAGTTGCTGCTCTTTTGAAGGTTGTAGATCTTTTTAAAAATGTAACCTGTCGGCAGTGTCGCCCATTTTCCAATGGCTTAAGTAGATACGGGAGGAAACTCATTATGGACTTAGTAACTCCCGAATCTATCGTTGCCCGTTCAGACGATATCGTATCGCGAGAGATCGAGGGCGAGCTCATTATTGTGCCGATCGCATCAGGCATCGGAGATACGGAGGATGAACTCTACACGCTGAATGAGACCGGCAGGTCGATCTGGGAACGTATTGATGGAAAACGTTCTCTCAAGAATATTGCGGATGATCTGGTAATTGAGTATGCAGCCCCCCTCGATATCATCACCCGGGATGTCCTGGGACTGGTAGGGGAATTAAATCGACGAAAGATCGTTTGCATCAGGTAGCTGAAAGAATTGACAGACCTGGTACCAATCACGCTGGTTTTCTCTACATGCGAAGGGGTAGACAGGTAATGGCATGTTGCGTTCATTCCTGCCCCAACCGTAAATCAGGTGAGGTGGATTGCCCGGTCGAGGTATCGAAAGACCCGGAGCAAAACCCGGTGAAACGTAATCGGAGTCTCGTCGTCGTGTCGCTGGAACTCGGTCGGGTGCTCGCGGATCATGGCAAGGTTACGTTTCGGGCACAAGGGACCTGCATGTTCCCCTGTGTCCAGCCTGGCGACCTGATCACCATCGAATCCCGCAGCATTGAACAGTTGCAGGTGGGAGACATCGTCGTATTCCGCCGGAACGACTTGCTTTTCGGGCACCGGGCTATTGCCAAAGGAGTCCACGAAGGTAAAACATACGTGGAGACACGGCCTGACCGGAGCACTCATGGAAGTGACGGGCCGTCGTACGCGGAGGATATCCTTGGTGTGTTTACCTCGATCTCCCGGCACCATGCAGACGTACCTCTCCACCCTCAGCCGTTGCGCGGTCTTACTTCGTTGCGTGCAGCAGGGTGGGAATGGTGGAACTGGAATGCATACCCACTCCTGCTGAAAGTCATCGTCAAAATGCAGGATTTTGCATGGTACAAGTGTGCCGCAACGATGTGGCTGAACAGGACACAGAGGCAGCGAAGATTTATCGTGAGGGTGCCCCTGAGTGCCAACCAGTCCCACGATCTCTACCGTGAATTCCCCGCTGAGCAATTTTTGCCTGAACAACCCTTATGGCAGGGGAAACCAGCTCTACGCTGGATCCTCGACCTCCATTTTTCCAATGAAAAGCCCGTTGCGGGAACCGCTACCTTGGCCTGGCATCCCGCCGGTTGTCCGCATGGCGAGGGGTGGGTAATAGAAGAACAACAGGTCCGCATGAAGTATCGAGGTGCGGGGCTGGAGGATGAACTCTATCACCAGGCCGGAATGATTTTGGCCCGGGGTGGTATGACATTGCAGAGGATACCAACATGAGACCCCGCATTGCATTTGCGCGATTTTTACTTCGTGCCGGCGATTTCCTCCGTACCTTGCCCGTGGTGGTGTTACGACCGGCAGATATGATCGAATGGTCCCGCCAGGGATACGAGCGTTCGGGCCGTTATTTTGCCACCGCAAATGATGTGGATGCAGGGTTAACACGCGATGAGTTGGAACTGTGGGAACGGTTACCGGTCCACACCGGGCAGGTGCTGATTTTGGGCGTTGGCGGTGGGCGCGAAGCAGTCTGGTTTGGACAGCATGGCTGGCATGTTACCGGGTTAGATTTTTCCGGGCAGATGCTGGAGCAGGCGCGTGAGAGCATGGCCCGGCGCCAGTTCGCGTTCGAGGGTTGGATCGGTGACATTGCCCGTCTCGAAGTGCAGCGTGAATCTCAGGATCTCGTATGGACTTCCATGTTTCTCTATTCGGCGGTGATCAACCGTGAACGCCGTGTAAAAATGCTCAAGCTGATTTACAATGCGCTCAAACCCGGCGGCACACTCGTCATATCGTTTCATTGGCAGCCGAATGCACAACACGCCTCAAAATATTTCATGCCCAGAAAATGGTCGCGTGGCTTACACTCGGCAATACCGGTTTTGAGAATGGGGATATCCTCTTTGGTACCCTCAAATTTCCTCATGCGTTTAGTTCCGAGCAGAAACTGTGTGAAGAATTTTTCGCAGGCGGATTCGCGATGCCGGATATCGACGTGATCATCTTTGATAAAATGATGCGAGGTGGAGCAATATTGCGAAAAAGTGAGTTGGGGAAACAACGAGGCCAGAATAAATTTTCAGTAGAGGGAGATAAATGATGAATACTACCAGGATACAGGACTTTTCCCTCTGGGACAAGATGAAAAGCGGGCGAAAAGTGTTCTCCTTTGACCTGGAGGTCACTGCCCGCTGTAACAACGACTGCCCTCACTGCTACATCAACCTCCCGGCCGGGGACCGGGTGGCCATGGGGCAGGAACTTACCCTTGCCGAGATCGACCGGATCGCCGATGAGGCGGTTGCTCTTGGTGCCGTCTGGGTCCTTATCACCGGGGGTCTCGTATCGGTGTTCACCAATGCGACAATGATCCAGAAGGAACATGTCGACCTCTTTCAGAAGTATCCACCACGCGATATTGAAGTGAGTGTCTACGGTGCAACAAAAGAGACCTACGAGAAGGTGACCGGCAGGCCCGGTTCCTTTGATGCATTCGAACGGGGCCTTCAGCTATTGGTAGACAGCGGGGTACGGGTACGACTCAAGGCGATGGCCCTCCGGTCCAATCTTTTCGAGCTGCCGGAAATCTCTGCGTTCTGCCGGAAGTACACCAAGGACTACTACCGGTTCGACCCGCTCCTCCACCTGCGTTTCGATGGCGACGCAGTCCGGAATACCGGGATCATTGCGGAGCGGCTGACACCGGAGGAGATCGTGGCAATCGAACGGGCTGACAGCGAACGGTTCAATAGTCTTACGAAGAGCTGCAATAAACTGATCAACGAGAGTTTCTGCCATACCGGGTGTAATCACCTCTTCCACTGCGGGGCAGGCAACGGCAGCTTTTCAGTCAGTTATGATGGAAAGTTCCGGCTCTGTTCATCACTCTGGGCTCCGGAGACGATGTATGACCTCCGGACAGGGACCTTGCAGGACGCGTGGGTGCACACGGTGCCCCGGGTCCGTAACCTCAGGTCAGACGATCCTGAGTTCCTGAAGACCTGCAGGCGATGCCCGCTCATCAACCTCTGCCTCTGGTGCCCGGCACATGCCTATCTTGAGACCGGGTCGATGGATGCATGCGTTGAATACTTCTGCCAGGTGGCCCATGCCCGTGCAGCAGCGCTCGGGTATCAGGGGACCGGCCCGCATACCCACGAACCGGGACCAGACACGAATGGAGAATGGTAATATGCAGAACACTTTTGCTTCGACAAAAATACTGACCGCCACGCCACGCCTTCCTCTCAAAGGCTCGCTTGACCTGACTTACCGGTGTAACAACCGGTGCCGGCACTGCTGGCTCCGGACCAAGGATGGGACCGGGGAGCTTTCTACCCGGGAGATCATTGCCTTAATCGATGCAGCCCGGGCCATGGGGTGTCGGGAGTGGGCTATCTCCGGAGGCGAGCCGATGCTCCGTCCTGATTTTGCGGAGATCTTTGACTACATTACGTCGCATGCGAAGACGTACAGTATCAATACGAACGGGACGCTCATCACCGGAGAGATTGCAAAACTCATGACCCGGAAAGGGGCGAAAATGGTCGCAATCTACGGGGCTACGGCAGAAGTCCATGACCATATAACGCAGAACCCTGGTTCATTCGCTGCGACGATGCGGGGGTTTTCGCTCCTGAAGGACGCAGGTGCCGGGTTCATCGTGCAGATCATCCCGATGAAGGACAGTTACCACCAGTTGCCTGAGATGATTGCCCTTGCGAAGTCGCTCAGTCCCCACTACCGGATCGGGGCCCCGTGGCTCTACCTGTCGGCCGGGGCGGACCCGGTGCGGAATGCAGAGATCGAAGCCCAGCGGCTCCCTCCCCGTGACGTCGTGGAACTTGACCGCCCGGACTTCTCCAGCCTGGAAAGTGAAGGTGACGGTGCGCACCCGAAGTGCCCGGAAGGTGATGACCGGCTCTTTGCCGCCTGTATCAAAGGGCGGAGAGACTTCCATGTTGACCCCTACGGGATGATGTCGTTCTGCGCATTTCTCAAAGACCCTGAAATGATGTATGACCTCCGGAAGGGGACGTTCCAGGACGCGTGGGACCGGTTCATCCCGTCACTTGCCGATAAGGTCCGGGGCGGGGAGGAGTTCCGGAACAACTGTGGGTCCTGTGACTACCGAAAAGACTGCCGGTGGTGTGCCGTGTATGGGTACCTCGAGCATGGCCGGTATTCTGCACCGGTTGACTACCTTTGCGATGTTGCAAGGGAGATGCGAACATGCAAAGAGACGATGCAGCGCGACCATCGCCGGTATTTCACGATCGGCGGGATAACTATCCAGGTCGATTCAGACCTTCCCTTTACTGAGACCTCGTTTCACCCGAAGTTCGCCAGTTTCACCGTGGATGGCCCGGGGGAGGACACGGTCAGTATCCGCCACCACTTCGAGATCCCGGACCTTCCCGAGGAGAAACGGGGCAAAGAGTTGTACCGGAAGTCCCCATGGGCCATTTACAAGAAAGGAAATTCATGGATTTATGCGGGAATTCCGACGGATGGGACCGTCTCCCCCCTTCATAAACTGGCGGTCTTTTCACACGACCATACTGCCGGCAGGATCTACAATAACGGTGAGGATAACTTCCTGAAAGGGAATATCACCTCCTTAACGATGTTTCCCACCGACCAGATACTGATCGGCCGTCTCCTTGCAGACCGGGACGGGTTCTTCCTCCATTCATGCGGTGCCGTGATGGACGGGAAGGGCCTGCTCTTTGTCGGGCATTCTGAGGCCGGGAAGTCGACGACCGCCGGGCTGATTGCAGGCCAGGCTGAGATCCTCTGTGATGACCGGAACATTGTCCGGCGATTTTCGGATGGCTGGAAGGTGTACGGGACGTGGAGCCACGGCGATGTGCCTGATGTCTCGTCCCGGTCAGCACCCCTGCATGCCATTCTCTTTATCGAGAAGTCGGATGTGAACCGGATTGCCCGGATAGAAGACCGGCGTGAGATCGTCCGCCGGCTGTTGGCATGTGTGATCCGACCGTTT
>JAPKXR010000361.1 GCA_026394715.1 Methanomicrobiales archaeon
GGGATACCGACACCGTAATATTCAAAGACGAGATTAACGACGTCGGGAGAGACACTGAGCCAGACCCGCACCCTAATGACAATATCCCCGTGGGCTAGCGAGTACTCGAATAGACGCTGGTATGCATTTTCCAGCAGGGGATCGGAAAAGACCTCGAGGTCTCCTGTTTCAATACTGTGCTGAATTTCGCTGATGGGCAGATGGGAGAGCCCGAACAACATTGTCCGCTTCACATTCTGCCATCCCGGGGGTGTTACACCCATGTCCTGGTAATCCTTCGAATATGCAATGGTCCCGCGGAGTGACCGGATCGCTTTTTCGCCTTTTTGTAACGTTTCAATGATGCGGTCCTGCCCGGCTGCGTAGCTTTGGGCCATCTCAACGTAGCCATCCAGGAGGAAGATCTGGCTGGTCAATTCTGTCCGTGTCAGCTGGGAGAGCACGTTGAGCTTCAGGTTCACCCGCTGAAGGGAGTCTTCTGCCAGTTTACGCTCAGAGATGTCCTGGACCTGCACAAGGAAACCTGTGACTGAATCCGCACGATTCCCGAGCGGGGTGATGAGTACATCCAGCCAGATGATCCCTTCCCGGCTGGTCGGATAAAGGCCCGATTTTTTTACTTTCCCGAAATCAAATGGTCCCCGGTATTGCACGGTCTCTCCCTTGTGCAGCTTCTCCTTCTGCTCATCGTTGATATTCGGGTCGTCAAAAAGAGAGAATTTTTTGATTGCCAGTATATCTTCGATTCCAAATAGTTTAAGACACGCCGGATTGACGTGCACCAGTGTGCCAATAGTATCATAGATCTCAATGGCAATAGGTGACTGGTGATAAATTGTATGGTACCGCTTCTCACTCTCGCGTACCGCCTCCTCGGTCCGCCTGCGTTCGGTGATGTCACGACAAAGGGTGAGGACCTGCACCGAATCACGGGACCGTAAGGCTGTGGCGTTGATCTCGACTGGGATGACCGTGCCAGATGCATTCACATAATCGATCTCAAAGTTCCGGACGTATCCATCCCTTATGCACTGGCTGACCGCTGCCGCGTTCTTTTCTTTCTCGTATGCAGCAGTCCACTCGATCACACCCCTTCCGGCAATCTCCGCAAGCCTCGTATGACCGGTTAGTTTGACATACTCCAGGTTTGCATCCAGTACCCGGCCCTGTTCGTCGAGGATAACAAAACCTGTGCCGGTAGTCTCGACCAGCGTGCGGTACTTCTCCTCGCTGTTCCGCAGCGCATCTTCCGACTGCCTGATGTCTGTAATATCAATAATCGCGACACGGACGGTGATTACATCACCACAGCCGGTGAGCCGGACCCCTTCCAGCCGTGCAGGGAACATTGAGCCGTTCCCTCCTTTGAGCATGAGCGTGCAGACTTGTTTACCCTCCAGCTTCAGTATCTGCATGAAATACTGGTACCACCGATCGGAATTATTTTCTACGACACATTTACGGAATGGTGTCATGAGCAGTTTGCCACGCTCTACGCCGAGGAGTGTGGCACCTGTGAGGTTCACCTCTGCAATCAAGGCCTTGTCGGTGAGTGTAAGATAGCCAAGCGGGGCAAATTCGTACAGATCGAGGTACTGGTCCCGCGATTCCCCGAGTGCAAGGCGCGATTTTTTGAGTTCTTCAGCCTGGGTCTCGAGCTCGACCTGGTGTATCTGGAGCTCGTGGATGAGTTCTTCCGGCGTCTGCCCTTTTAAGTCAGGAGAACTTTTCGGGGAGCTTGCAAGATGTTCCTCTGCCTCATCCCTTAAAGAACGGGTGCTACACGGGTTGTCTGTGTACCTCCCATCCGTCTTTTTCTTTCCCGCAGCCATCATGCACCATTCCTATCCATCTGGCTCGTTTTGCGAACTGTTCCCATGGTGACAGGTAGTGTGATAATTTCCATCGGGAAAAAGAATGACCTGACCTGGCAGATCTGTTCTGTTCTGTTCTGTTCTGTTCTGACCTGACCTGACCTGACCTGAGATATTGTCTATGCTGGGGCCTGTTTTTGTTTTTTTCATCGTTTCACCAGGAGTTCGGTGCCGGGGTGTAGCAATCCCCAATAATCCTGTCACAATGGTAACGATGCATTCAAAAATGCGTTCATTGCCATAGGCGTGTTCACACACGCAAAAAAACCCACGGCTTTAACGTTAAGCATTTGCTGGGTCCCGATACATTTCGCCAGGCGCACTTGTAAGTGATGATAGGGGTATGCAGGTTTAATGGTATTGAAGAAAGTTTGCGAAGGACTTTCTGCCCGCCACCGGCATGGACAAATGATCACCCGGAATGTCCCGGGACCGGTGTCTCACTATCAACCATTGGCCGGTTGCCCTACGGGTACAACCCCGGAAATCTGGTAAAACAGCCCATTATACGCCCGAAATATAGGGGCACTCCTTCCACACAGGTATTCTTATCCCGCCCAACCGTACATCTTCCGCTCCTGCTCGTTTAAATCGCCCGCATTTTCCCCTGTTTAGTTTTGGCAGAGAATAGGGCAATTTATGGTGATTTTAGTCAGATTCATCCAATAATTGGCGTTGTATTTGCCTTTATCCTTTTTCCTTGTTGCACATTGACCACCATTTCCACCTACGAATGACTCTTTTCCGATGTTTTGAGATCAACCAGGCGGCCCCGGGTGTGTGTGTCGGTCACAGGAGCGAATCGTCCCCTGGCATCGTTGTGATCCCGGGTATGGGCATCGCAGGGATGAGTCGTCCAGGACGGCACTGTATTGCAGGT
>JAPKXR010000371.1 GCA_026394715.1 Methanomicrobiales archaeon
AAGGTCCTTGACAAGCAGGGGAACCTTCCATTTATCTTTCTTACTGCGCATGGCGAAGAGGATATCATTCAACGTGTGAAGGGGACGCTTCAGTATGGATATATAAAGAAGCCATTTAAGGATGACGACCTCCGTATCGGTATTGAACTCGCCCTTGCCAAAAATCGCATTATTGGTCATATTCTCACCGATAATGCATTGTACGAAATGACACTCAACAATTTGCCACTCGGAGTTATTATCACCAATAATGAAGGGGTTGTCATTTACCTGAATGAGTATGCCAGGGCATTAACAAAATGTCAGGACCCTCTCAATTTTGCCCATTTCCGGGAGATCGTTACGATTGTTGACAGGACGAATGGAAAATCCCTTGAAAATATCTATGACCGCATTAAATCAGAACAATCAACCATCTGGATACCTTCTAATTCGGCACTCATCATCCCTGGTAAGGATAGCTTGCCGGTTACCGGAAATGCGGCCCCAATATTCGACGATAAAGGAGGTCCGGAAGGGATGGTAGTTACCCTGTTTGCGTTAAGGGACCTCATTTATTTCAAAACCGTTTCTTAACACGGTGCCAGAGGTGTTACGGGAATGATCAAAAAACAGGCAGGTGGTATGTGCATTACTTTTTTTCGGCTTGATCGTCAATACCCTATGCCGGGCAGAATACAACAATCCCAGTCCTGCTGATCCGGCGATCACCATATGGACCCCATTCAGCCCCCCTACAACGCATCCTTCATTTCAGAGGGGTTTTTTTTAAACACCCCCGGTACACCCTTGTTTCATCAGTAACCAGGACCATATTGGACCCTGATTTACTATACACCACCAGTAGCTGGCACATAGCATAACCGGACAATTGGTGTGGTAATCAGCCCTGGAATTTCGCATTTCGCCAAGATTCTATCAACAGGTAAAGAATTTACAAGTCTTAATTGACCGCGGTATCATCGTCCAAAAATTCGGGGAGCACTGAAGGGAGAAATATGCATATTTTATGCTAATGGGGCGGAATTTCCTAAACATCCATTTTTAAAATAGCGAAATTTCGCCAGGGTTCATTATTGTTTCTGACTGCTTAGCACTCACTTTTCAGGCTAGAGAATGACCATACGTTTTCTCCTGTTCATTTTTTCTGGCATAATCCCCTTGTCAACGAGGATATTTAGAAAATTTGGTGGGGCCGGTTTTTTTCTGACGGCTCCTTCAACGAACATACGGGATAAATCGATTATCAATCTCCAGGCTCATTATACTACACGGTGGAATTAAATTAGGCAACGAATTGATCGTGATACATTCGTACCAACCATCGGGCTCAACAGTTGTTGGTCTTGTTGCACTCAATTGTGACTAAAGACGATTATTTATCCGTTATCAGGCACTCTATCACTAGCCCTCGCCATGAATTTCTGGCCGCGATGTCCCCTGATGAATAGTAATTGGTAACTCTTTTGTATCCTGAAGAATCAGTATAAGTAAGATTATCATTACAATCACGGGGACCCAGGTTATGGTTACAGTTCTGCTCATTGACGATTCAGCTTTTCAACGTAAAATCATTACAAAAATACTCAATGAACTTGGACATGACGTCATCACTGCAGATAACGGACATGAAGGTGTTGAACGCATCCTCAACGAGAAACCTGCAATTGTACTCAGTGACCTTCTCATGCCAGGATATGACGGGACGTGGGTCCTCGGACAACTGAAAGAGAGGGAAATAAAGGTACCCGTCATCATGGTCACATCGGATGTGCAGACGACCACACGGGATCTTTGCATGAGCCTGGGGGCGTTTGATTACCTGAATAAACCAGTCCAGAAAAACCTTTTACAGGCAACGATTAAAAAAGCGCTCACTGCTGGAACGATATGAACGAGATCGATGGCCATACAATCGATGCAATCAGGGAGATTGTGAATATCGGGATCGGCAGGGCTGCCGGCCAGCTCCAGCAGATGACCGGATCCCACATACACCTCCAGATCCCGTCTATCAAAATTGTACCCTTCGATGAAATCACCGAGGCCGGAAACACCATCATTTCAGGAGACACGTTATCAGCCGTGCTTCTCGATTTCAAAGGCACATTCTCCGGGATGAGTGCGATGGTTTTTCCGCCGGATAGTGCAGCAGCGCTGGTCATGCTGCTGACCGGAGAACGGGAAAAAAGCCCTGAACTTGATGCAATGAGAATTGAGGCCTTAAAAGAAGTAGGGAACATCATTATTAATGCAGTGATGGGCTCAATCGCAAACATTCTGTCAGAACACTTAACCTATTCGATTCCCGCATATTATGAAGGCCCGATGGTAAACCTTGCCGGGTTAAAACGAAAAGGTTTACGTGACGAATGCGTACTTCTCGCGCGCACCAATTTCCTGATAGAGGACCTCAATATAGAAGGGGATATTCTCCTGGTCCTGGAGATAGGGTCCCTTGACGCCCTTGTTGCGAGCATCAACAGGGTCTCGGCCTGATGAGGCAGCTGGA
>JAPKXR010000359.1 GCA_026394715.1 Methanomicrobiales archaeon
ATTTCGAAGAGAAAAATCCTGCTCATCATCGTGAACCCCGGCAGGCGGGAATCTCAAAATATACAATGTCCGATTAAGAGTTTTGGAGAGGGATGGGATCATATTCATGGTTTTTGGAGGTGCTCCTCTCGCCTCACCCAACACACCACGCCTCCGCCACCTTTGCCGGGTCGTACCGCTCTACGAACTTTTCCGCTTCCCCGCCCTTTGACATTGAACTACCCCGATCCTTTTTTTGTCAAATGCCAGATGACTGACCGCTTAGGGAGCGATAGAACGGCTGGCCGTTTTAGGTGATAGAGAAGATACTGGTCTGACCGTTCTCTCTCTCCCGTAATTGCAGGTCCGCCGGAACTGTATTCTCCGGGCCATGACCGTTGTCCGGTGCCGGTTAGAAATACAACAGAAATGGTTCCTCTCATTTCAACAGGATTAATTGCCGTTGAAAAAGATAGTTCATAGATCTTTTCCATGAAGAAATCGTTACCAATTATTCTTGCCGGCCTCATCTGCATCATGATGATGGCTGCCGGCTGCACGAGCACTCCCGGTACCACACGGGTAACAACAACACCCGCCGCCGCAACCGCCGTTGTGACACCATCTACGCCCTCTACGCCAGTAACCGTGGCAACAACCGCGACGCCTTTTACAAACCTGTCATGGTCCGGGACCTGGAATACGACATATAGTTCCGCGGATGAAGGCGGGGTCGTCGAGGTCCTTTCCCTCACCCAGGATGGTTCATCGGTGAACGGGACCTACAACAAAGGTAACGGCTCGGTCAACGCTACCGGGAAGGGCGCCAGGCTTACCGGCAGCTGGTCCGACAGCGATAAGGATGGTAATTATACCGGGCTATTCGAATTTGTACGATCAGCGGATGACAAATCGTTCACCGGCAGATGGGTTTCCGCATCTGAAGGGGAAAAGGCCCTCGGGAATACGACGCAAACCTGGAACGGTTTCAGGGTATAATTTCCCTGCGAATACCCCTGGTATCACGGAATGGAAAAAATGCGGCAAAAAAGGAAGGTAATTGTTGATGCCCATCTCCATTCCACATCATCCCAGACACGCACTGGCCACCCTGACCGGGTCGTACCGTAACGCAATCGCCTGCACCCTGCCGTTGCCGATCAGCTGGCAGAACTCGAGAAGGCCCATATCAGCGAACTTTCTGAGCCTCTCGGATAGTCCGGACTGGCTGATCTGCATCGATAGGTTTACGAACTCAAAAATCTCACCGGGTGTAAGAAACGGCTGGTCCCCTATTGAAAGCCCGGCGATATGGCCGACTATCTTGCGGTCTTCCGTGCTGAGTGCCCTGATGGCGGCTTCCATATGCACATACCCTGAGTCCCTGAAGGATGTCATCACGTCCTCTTTTGTAACCACCGGCCGCCCGTCCCGCTCGGCAGCCATCACGCTCCGCTTCACCAGGTCAAGCCCTACCCGGATATCCCCGCTTCGCATCGTGTGATCGACGATGAACGAAAATATTTCGTTCGAAATGACACCCGGGGCCAGTCCGGCCTTGATCCGATCGTGGAGGATCTCTCCGATCTCGTCCTCCCGGTAGGGCGGAAAATAGACCTCATCTGACTGGAGGACGGAGATGACGCAGGGGTCAAGGGCCTGCCTGAGGTCGACATCCATGTTACACATTGGCAGAATGACACCTACTCTCGCTTTTGGGAACTCCTCGCCGAGGCGGAGGAGCAGGTAGAGTATATTGTTGAGAAGATTTCCCGGCAGGAGATAGTTCGCGTCGTCAAAACATACGAGCAGGACCGCTTCTCTCTCCATGAGCGTCTTGCCGAGGTCCTCGATTAACTGGCGTACTGTTACCCCTTTCGCTGGCGGCTGGTGTTTATGAAGGCCTGCGTATATTTTTGCTAAGACCGCGTACTTTGACCCTTCAGCCTGGCAGTTGATGTACACGGGAATGATTCGCTGCGTTGACGTTCTGATCTGAGAAAAGATCTGGCGGACCGCGGTTGTCTTACCGGTCCCGGGAAGGCCCCTGAGGACCAGGTTGATCGGGCGGTTGCCTTGCATTCCTGGTTGAATGGCGGAGACGATATCTTTCAGTTGGGCCTCGCGGAAATTGAATATTTCTGGAACGAAATCGATTTCAAAGGCGTCCAGGTTGCGGAAGAGTGACTCTTCCAGGCTGATGTAGTTCTTCATGAGGCATGATCATCGTATCGTTGGGTATATAGACCTGGGGTGGATGCGGGGTGAAAGTGATGATCGGTATTTATAACTTGTTATCAGGTTGGGTTCGCCCGGTAATCGCAGTAAATCAGATATTTCTACTAAAATATCCCCGGTACCGTTACGTTCTTTAATTTCCCCCATGAATATCATTTCGAATTGGTCATGAGCGTGATGTTGACGGAGACAATTACGGTCCCGCTGTGGGCGGCACTCCAGGTTGCGAAATGGAGAAAACGGGTTGTTCCGAGGTGGAAACGGTGGCGTTTGCGGAACCCTGATCGGGATAAGGAGCAAAGGAAGGCCTATTATTGGCGGAACCGGGACAAAATCGCTGTACACAGCAGGAATAGGTATTGGACAGGAAAGGGGGCTAATGCGGGCGATTTAAACGAACGGAAGCGGGGGTAAAGGGTGAGGGTTGGTGGAATTTTACGCTCCCCCCGTTTTGGATTGGCCTGGTAACCGTTGCATAAACGTGTTGTTTTGCCCGGTTTTAGGCAAAACGTGGAATATGAAGGGCTATTTACCGGTTTTTAATCGTTGCACTATTCTTTTGAAATTTTCCGCAGGTATTCCCCGGGTTACCATACGAGCGATGGTGAAGGGATGAACACGCGGATAAAAAGAGTTGATGTATGGTCCTTATCTCTTCCAGATTTCGTTTTCCATCGTACTCATCGCGATGTACTTGACCTCTGTGGCGGAAAACACAATGACGACATAATCAGGATTGTCGACCGATTTGAAGAATTTTTCGTACATGGGGTTCCAGTACTTCTTTTTGGTCGCCAGGTCAAGATGGACTTCGCCTTTTGCCATGATCTCAACATACGGATCGCTAAATTCCTTCCCCGACCAGATAGACAGGGCAGCTGCCGGGTTCTTCTTCAGTTGTGCAACCTTGTTCGTTTGTTTCCCGGTTGCCCCGACAAGGGTCATGTCCGGGAACCCGGCGAGCACCATGAACCGGACGGCTGGTTTTCCATCGGCGATCGTTGCGACGGCCGCCGGGTGCGGTCCACCGATGACCTCCATAATTTTGTCTTTTAAGACCATGCTGAATCTCTCATCATGATCACATTAATAGATATGGTCAGTTTCAGGCCTGGACCGGGTTGGAGTTATGCCTCCCTGCCGGACCAGGGCGCTGGACAAGTCTTCGGGAATTATACCTGGTTGTGAAATTCCATCACAAGCAGGGCAATTGATTGTAGGAACAGGCCGATGAACGTTGACGGTTGGAATTTGAAAATGGTTGTTTCGGATCCCACCGTGGTGGTTGCTCCAAATCAATCTGCCTCCAAAAAATTTTCGCGAAAGCCCGGGGGAAACCGGGTACTTTTTCCTGATATAATCCTACAGAGTACGTATGTTACTTGTCGCAGCCAGGTGCCGGGTTAACCTGGACCATTGTCAGGACTTTGCTAACCAGGTGGACCGGAT
>JAPKXR010000296.1 GCA_026394715.1 Methanomicrobiales archaeon
ACCGTCGCCTTACCACCCGATGCAAGGTTCACGGTACCATCGAACAGCGTGTCAACAACAGGGCCGGGTGGCTGGATAGTTACCTTTATTTTAACAACGGCCGTGGCATTTTCCGGTGTAACCGGTTTGATTCCGTAATAATAGTTGACCTGGTCACCATTTGACAGGGATTTCAGGTTCAGTCCATCGGTTTTGGGGCTGCCGTAATCGTCAAGGGTGACACCGTTGACCTGGCAGATCCAGGTAAGCCCGGCATTTTTGTTGTAAAGATACTTCCCGATCCCGTCGAGCATGAGAATACCTTTTGTCGCAAAATTCTTGTCTGATATATTGGACGAGAGCCCGGCGGTCTTCGTTGCACTGTCAAGTGCCCCGAGCGGTGTGGTCGTATTGATCGAGTAAGAAGACCCGCTGTTGTAGGCAGTCACCATCGCCTTACCACCTGATGCAAGGTTCACGGTTCCATCGAACAGCGTGTCAACGACCGGGGCAGGATCATTGCTGTAGATGAGCACCCGGTTAATACTCTGCACGGATAGGCCTGTTGCACTCGGCTGTCCGGGCTGGTAATAATACCAGAACGCTTCGGGATAGATTTCATGCATATCCCACAATCCGAATACATGATCTCCCCAGGGGTTGACTGAGGTATCGGCAAGCATCACGTTTCGCATACCTGCTGAATATCCTGAATCGACATAACCCTCGTCAGCGCGGTACCATGCCAGGACAACCGGACCTGCCCGGGGTGGAGGGTTGTAGATGCTGGAATAGGCAAAAGATTTGGAAAAACCATCTGATGACATCAGGGTAACGTTGTTATCTCCGGGGGACATTCCTCCAACAAGATTACAGAGGTCCTTTACATCCGACCCTTTTACCGCACCAAAATCCTTTGTAAGGATAGCTGGGTCGTTTTCTTCAGGGTTCCATTTATTCGTGATGCTGGTATTGAATACCGGGCCCTGCATGTAATAATGCGTTACCCCATCACCATAAACGGGTAGGTTAGCTTCCATCCAGTGGAAGTCAACCGCAGTCTCATTCAGAATTGTTGTGCCATCATTTGCATACCTGATGACATGGACGGAAGTAGTCGCCGCAGCCATAGCCGGAGCGGCAATAAGCACGGCGATGAGAAGAAACGCGATGCTAAGAAAATATCGGGTTGGAATTGCCTTCATAAACTAAATCACCTTAATCAAAGCAAAGATGTAATATGGTCTGGCTTGTGATATTGTCAGCACGAGAAATTATAAATATTACCCTGATATATCCAAATAGTTAACTTAACTAGATTAATTTTTTATGTGAAAAATCGGAGTAGTCCCTTAAAAAGAGAATATATATCAGAGAAAGGATCTGTAAGTATATCAGGTGTTTTTCCAGGTGGTTCGAAAATCGCAACCCGTTCAGCGATAGTCCCGGGTGGATACATCACGATCTTTCCGTCATGGACCTCAGCAACTTTGATCACTTCTATCAACGCTGCACCAGAATTAGCGTTGACTGTGACACGGGCATAGGCGAGCGTATTTTCCATGCTATTCCGGTACCCTGCGGGTTTCTGCTCTGCGAGCGGGTAAAAGGGGGCACCCCCGGTCCCCATGGTGAAAA
The DNA here is from genome assembly GCA_026394715.1 of Methanomicrobiales archaeon. Lineage (GTDB taxonomy): Archaea > Halobacteriota > Methanomicrobia > Methanomicrobiales > Methanospirillaceae > CAIKOD01. The sequence goes on from JAPKXR010000296.1 coordinate 1,618, forward strand.
AATTGATACCCCTTTCTTCGTAATGCTCATATGCGTGTACATGGGCCGAAAATACACCCAGGACATCATGTTCGATAAACTGCTGCTCCCATTTCTGGCGAATATCCAGAAACCCACCCCAGTGGTTGGCTTCCGATGTGTACATGGGATGGTGAAGAAAGACAAACCTGCCATTGGAAGGCCCTGATAATGTCTGGTTAAGCCACCCGTTCTGCTGGTCCTCGATCATCGGTTTCCGGGTGTTGCTATCGAGGATTACGAATTCAGATCCAGCAACCGTGAAATTGTACCAGGGTGGCAATCCGAAATATTCCACGTATTTCAACAGGTCCCCTTCATGGTTCCCCGGGACCGGGTAAAAGGTTGTATTGGCAAGCATTGGGCCCGCTGCGTCAAAAAAACGTCCCCATTCACCCTCATCGGCAGGGTCATTGACAAGGTCCCCGGTATGCACTACAAAAAGACAACCCTGCTCCATCGCAATTCGTTCGGCAACACGGGCATGAAGCTCAGACTGGGACGAGTCCGGT
>JAPKXR010000185.1 GCA_026394715.1 Methanomicrobiales archaeon
CTATCTGACGTATGATTTGATTCTTTTCTTGGTCGTTGGAAAAAATTTATTCTGCATAAATCTTACTGCGGAATATGGGTTCAACTATACAATCATTCCTTGCCTTTTCATCCGATGACTTCCCTTTCGGGTAATGCCCTCCGGTAACACAGTCAGTCCATGATGAAAAAGGTGTGATTTCATATTGGAGAAGGGTTATAATTGAGACGGAATTCTCTATCCTGTCCCGGGACCAGGCACATCAATCATCATATTATTTCTACAAGTAAAGCAAAACCAAACCATGGATCTCTCAGTGGCCATTCTTACTATTGCGGGGTTGGTACTGTTTGAGACGATAACCAGCATTGATAATGCCATCATCAACGCAGAAGTCCTTAATACGATGGGGGCCAGGGCAAAGCGATGGTTCCTCACATGGGGCATGTTTATATCGGTTTTTATTATCCGTTTTACATTGCCCTGGCTTATCGTCTGGCTGGCAAACCCTTCCATGGGACCGATGGGTGCCCTGACAGCGACGTTTTCGAGCGATCCGGCGGTTGTCCAGGCGATCGAGGACTCAACTAAGGTCCTCCTGATCGGTGGCGGGACGTTCCTTATATTGCTGTTCTTCTCCTGGCTCTTCCTTGATACGAAATATTACGGCCTTTCCATCGAGAAATATATCGCATCAAAAGGGGTCTGGTTTTATGCCGTAATATCAATCCTGCTGGCCTTGATTGTCTGGTTCGCGCTGGGGGTCGATCCAATGATGGCATTCGCCGCGTGTATCGGCTCTACTGCATTTTTCATTGTTCACGGCTTTCGGCAGAACGCAGAAGAGCAGGAACGCCGGATGCTCGGTGGAGACATGACGGACATGTCAAAACTTTTTTACCTTGAGGTCATCGACGCCACGTTCTCAATCGATAGCGTCGTTGGTGCCTTCGCATTTACCATGTCAGTCCCCCTGATTATGATCGGCTGTGGTATCGGGGCCCTCATCGTTCGGAAGATTACCGTATCCAATACAGAGACGGTGAAAAAATATCATTATCTCAAAAACGGGGCGATGTACTCGATCTTTTTCCTTGGTATCATCATGGTACTGGACAGTTTCGGGGCACCCATTCCCGCCTGGGTCTCTCCCGTGATCACATTTGCAATCGTTGGGTTCTTCCTCTGGAAGTCGATGAAGGATATTAAAAATTCTTAGCAATTATTTTCACCGGGCGGTACCTGGAATGAGAGGAAGAGGATTAATGCTGGTAGCAGGATGATACCTGATCAGCACCAGGTCAAGGCACATCTGCAAAAACTGGCAGAACTTCATTATTACTGTATCCGATCGGATGAAAAATTCACCGCTGCCAAAAAAAGTCCTTGGCATGTAATCCCACATTCGTCCAATGGGATTTTGACTATCTTTAACCAAAAAGCATAATCATTTCAATTTTTTTATACCATTGACAATGTGGCTGTGCCAGGTATCACTTTTTTGACAAAAACCGGTCAAACCTCATCATAGTCCGCTCGAGGTGGATCTTCACCGAGGGATAGAGCCATGGCAGGAACCACATACTAATTGCAGCAGCCGTGACGATCTTTGAATGCAGGTATTTTTCACACCCGATAACCATGGCGTTTCCCTTCTTCAGCTCGTCAGGAAATTCTCCTGGATCCGCCGAGGTTGTGCATGCCACCGCACTGCCAAGATCGGTAATTACGTGCCCATCTGACCCCCTGTAAAGGGTAGTCCGAGCCGTGATGCAAGGGAAATGGCACGGAGGTTTTCTTTATGCACCATATTGGCGTAAATACCTTCTACCAGGTCTAATTGTCCGTACAACGACTCGTCGAGGTACCCTTTCTCGATACATTTTGCCAGCCCGGAATTGAACATCAGGTAACGGTAAGGGTGTGCAGCACCCCGCAGACAGGCAAATCCTTCTGCGGCCTCCAGGATATCACTACTTGTCAGTGTCGTCAGCATCCACGGACTTTCCCTCCGGTTATCCCTGATAAATCTCTTGGAAAAAATCGTCAAGGTCGTGTGGGTCATAAAAGTAGACCAGGATGTGGGGGCCGACACAGGTGCTGATTTCTATGCCGGGAATTACAAGGAGGTCGTCCCTCTCACGACAGGCGGCAAGGGCACCTGATACCTCGTTATGGTCGGTTACTGCGCAACCAAAACCGTTTTTCTCATCCGTTTGAGCAAATACCTGACGCTGACCGTGCCGTCGGTATGGACCGTATGGAAATGCATATCTGCCGGATGGTACCCTTCGGCCAGGAGCTGTGAAGGGGCCGGCCGTTGAAACCTCACCCCCCTGGTAACTATCCTGTTGTCTCATTATGCACTCCAGCTCTTTTCCCGGTTCATGTAACCCGCCATGATCACAATATTGGTGAGAACAACCGTGCAATAGGCACCCACATCTTTTCATGTACCGGTCTTTTTTCAAAAGACTCAAGAGTAATTTCGGTTGATTTTTTCAGGTCTTCTTCAAATATTGTCATGAGCCTTGAAGCATATACCGGGTCATAGATCAGTACATTCGTCTCAAAATTCAGCTTGAAACTCCGGATATCCCAGTTTGCACTTCCGACTGATGCGACCATGCCATCGTGCAGACGTGGCGAACTTTACCGCGACGCCGTATTGTGAAAAGGAAGTTTTAATATCTCTTTTTATCGCCGATGATTTGGCGTATCGCTCGAGTGGATCTGTTGAACAGGCGAATCTGGAGATGCAGGTTACGTTTGCGTTTACGGCTATTGGCTCAGGATCGGGTACCGGGTCCTTCAGCTTTTGTGCGAGGAGTCTGGCGGGGATTGGTACGACTACCGAGCTCGGATATTTGAACTCGATTGGTAAGGACCTGATGGTCAGCGGCCGGCTCAATATCGGTGAGGACGTAACGGTGGACGTCGTTTGCGAAGACGTTTGATGTGGAGGGGTAGGTGGGGATCCCTTTTTTTGGGTTGTGTTCGGCGGCAACCAAAAACATCGCATTTTTTGGATACCCTGGTTGATAGTGTAGTGTCCCTTCGAGACCAGCAGAGTTAAATTGTGGTGGGGGAGTCCCCGAATCATTCCGTTATTCACAAACAGCACGGCAATATTCTGTAACTTTCCCCTCGATGCCAGGTCATCCAGTGATTTGCACGGGGTAAGATATTTCCAGATGGTCTTTTAGTCATATCCTGTCTGTTTGGAAAGGGAACGGATGTTGACCTTTCCCGTCATGATTTCCAGTTCTAGTGCGAGTTCTTTTATCACGAGGTATTCCTCTTCTTCGATCATCAGCAACGCTTCAGATACCTGAACCTGAGTGCCGTACTGGGGAAATTATTCCGCCGAGAGTGAGGAAATTAAACCCCGCTTTGACAGTCACCAACCGCTCCAATTAGATAACGTTCTGCGTTCTGATTATCAGGGTCAATGGGTGTGTCTACTGAGCAAGATCTCAATAGGGCTCCTGTTTTTTCGAGGGGATACCACAAATCCTTGATATCACAGGGATAGACGTTCAGCCGCTAAACGGGTGGCACCTGGTTGGTGCACCTGGTTGGCGCCGGTGACCGAATGCCCTATTTCGGGGTGAACATGAGCAGTCGGTCATAGAGCAGCTCGGACTTGGCCGGGTGCGTTTGGGTCGCCGGTTCTGCGTAGGCGCGATAGCCGACACGCAGCGTGTACAAATCGACGGGACAGCCCGGGTCTTCGCAGAAGTTCCCTGTCTGCAGCTGCGTCGTATGGTCGGCAGGGGTACCCGAGCGGGTGAATGTCCAGGCGTAGAACATGTCCGCGTTGGACTGGTCGTTGATGTAGTCGCGGGCGCTGCCCTGGAGATCCGGGCTTTGTACCGTTACAAGTCCGGCGCCCAGCTTCGCGTCGGCGTAGACGGATACGCTGGAGTAGGTGGCCTTACCGGTGGCACGGTGGTGGGGGCCATAGGCGATGAGGAACGAGCCGTCCGGCAAGGGGAAGTTGCCGCTCGCCAGATAGGTCGCATCCGTGGTCGCACCTGCAACTCCATCGTATTGAGGCAGGTCGGTGACTTTGTTGCCCTGCAGACCGGGATAGGGTTCGTCGAACCAGTCATCAACGGGGATGTCGGTAGCAGTATAGCCGGGATTGGCATCCACGATGCGTTGCCGCATAAGCTCCAGCGTCGGGCTGAGGTCGAGTTCGCTGGTCCCGGTCCCTGCCACGCGCTGGTGCGGTACCGGCAGCGGATCGGCGGCGAGCACAGGCTTTGTCTGATCGTCCTCGGAGGCGTTATTGGGACGCACGCGTAAAATCCGGACGTTTTTGCGCAGATCGGCCGTGTAGTTGTCGAATTCGCCTTTGTTTTCCGGCACCGCAGTACGCAAGGCGAAGATATACTCGTCCGAGTCCTGGTCCAGCCCGAGTTTGAACAGGGAGGGAGAGATGATCTGGTCGTTCGTCACCGGTCCCAGGCCTGCAGTGGCCAGCATCCTGTGCACATCATCCCGCGTCTTGCCATGCCCTGTCCCGACGACCGCGAAGGGCTGATTGAAAGGTGTCGATCCGGTCTTCTGCAGCCCCAGACTGCTCACCGGATCGGCCACCGGAATCCACAGGATAGGCGGGCCGATCTTCGGGAGCAGCGAACCCCTGAGCATGTGGAAGTTGAAACTGAAGTAGGCCATCTGCGGCGGGGTCACTCCGATCACCACGACCGCTTCATCCTCACGGATCCGGAACGATCCGTTGCTCGCCACGCATTCCGCCTGCCCCGGCACCTCCGGCAGCACGGCACTGATGTACTGCGAGTTCGGGTTTGGGTAGAGCGGTGCCCACATTGAACCCTGGCAATACAGATCGTTCAGATTGCTGGCCACCGTCAAGCCGTCCTGCACGACGTAGCCGAGATTCGCAGCAGCCGCTTTGAAGCTCTTCACCTCTTCCTCGATCCCTTTATTCGATGGAGGTTCAGAACCGCACGGCACGGTGATGAACATGGATTGTACCGTCGTGTTACCCGGAGGTTTACTGCTGGTTCCGGGCTTCCAGATGGTGAGGGCTACTGAATAGTTTCCAGGCTGGAAATACGTGTGCGACGGATTTTCCCGGTTCGATGCCCCGCGGTCGCCAAAATTCCACGAGTCTGAGAAATTATCCAACGGTGAGATGTCAATGAACGAGACATTCAGGGGAGCGGCACCCCTGCAATCTCCTGCTCCTCCTGAAGCAGTCACCAACGAAAGCATACACACGATGATAAAACAGATGATAAACCACGATAAGCATACTTTTGTCATACAATCTCTCACCGTTTTCGATTATATTATCTACCCTGTTAAAATTTATTTTCTACCTTTCAATGGCGCATGTACACGCCGCTGCTTACTTGACCCCCTGATGCCGCCTCTTTTTTGACCCCTTGTAGAGGATATATCTTAACGATAAGGTATGAATTTATTGTATCTAACGGCGCCTGTAACTCATCCCGTTCATATTGTGAACGACTAGATGAAGTAAAAGGATGGGAAAACATCATTTCGCGATTGAAATACTGGTTTTTTTGGGACTTTTGAAAAGGCTGCAACCCCATAAATGCCCATATATAGGCTGAATTGTTGTAAAATCGCTCAATTTAGCCGTATTCAACATCAAACCCAATCGGGACCGAATGCGGGCGATTTAAACGAACGAGAACGGATTTTACGAGTTGGGGTGGGGCGTGTATACCCCGGTAGCAGTATCGTTTCGTTAATTCGGGCGCATAATAGAGGGATTTACTCTCCCGGCAGAAAAACAACGGTTCGGCATTGTCAGAGACTGACAAGAATGTCAAGCCTGATGTCAATCGCCGCCAGGGAAAATGTCAGAGACAATGTCCGGGTTTGCAAACCTGAAATGCCGGATGTCAAGGAGACAAAACGAGACATTAAGGACAGGATTCAAAATTACGATACAATGCACCCCGACGCCGGTTATGCTGAAGCAGGGAAGGCGTTGGGAATTTCGCGCCAGGTTGTCAGGACGGATGTTTTGAAAATGTCGCAACCGGCAGTGGGTGAAGTATGACATCCCTCAAATACGACAAGCTCCAAAGAGATTGTTGCGATATATTACGAATGCTGAGAAGGTGACAAAAATGACAAAATTCGAAGACGAATGCAAAGACCAATCCCAGTGGGAACGGGATCTTGGAATGTGGGAATATACCACCATGCCAAGTGGTCTGATTATTCCAACATACGAGCGGGACGAGGGGCCAGAGTGTCCCGGTAGTAAGCCTGGATTATGAATTATCACAGACCGGGTATTCCTGGCAGCGGTAAACGTGAAGTGATTTGATAATGCGCTCGATGACTGTCCGCAACCCGTATGTCTTTGCCGTAACTCTCCTTGCCGTTTTTATCCTGGTAGGTGCGACTGCCGGCGGACTCGGTTTCATTTCAGGTCTGTCAGTATTTGCCCAGGTGGCCATCGCTGAGGCTACCCTCGCAGTGATCGGAATTGTATTGCTCCAATCTCTTGGATGGTTGGAGAACGCAGGGTATACCCGGCTTATCCGGGTCCGTGATCTTCCGTTATTTCTCCTGCCATTCATTATCGCATTCCTTTCACTCAGTAATGGTATTGTAGTCACCGTCCCGATACAAATCGGTACCTTTGCTCTCCTTGCCCTCCTGATTGGATTTACGGAGGAAACATTTTTCAGGGGGCTGATGCTTACAGGGCTGCTTCCCCGGGGAATTAACAAGGCCATTATTATCTCATCCATTCTTTTTGCTGCACCACACCTGTTAAATGTCCTCGCTGGTCTTTGGAACCCCTTGTTTACGATTGCCGATACTTTTGCTGCATTTGGAATTGGTATGACGTTTGCTGCTCTCCGTGTCCGGACCGGAAGCATCTGGCCACTTATAGGCCTCCATGCATTGATAGATTTTTGTGCGCTTCTGGCCCTCGGAAGCCTGAACATTACCGCACAGTCTACTGAATCGCTCGCTGCCACGGTATTTGTGGGAATACTCCTTACGGGGTACGGGTTATTCCTGCTTTCCAGAAAATCCACAAATCCGGATAACCCCGGAGATTATCGCAGCGGTAGCGCGTGAAGCGAAGAAAGGCATCACAAATCGTCAATACTCTTCAATTCTCTTCTATCAGCAAGGTAGTAGGGAGATTTGGCCGTTGGCTTACAAACAATCAGGACCGGGCGTTTGCAGTGCGGGCACTTTACTTCAATTTCAATAGATACCTGGATATCGAATATATCTACCGGAATTATATTTGGGGTTACAATTCCGTTACAAACAGGACAATTGATTATTGTAGTATGTCGAGGAACGTTAACGGTTGGTATCATAGTAGTTTCGTATCTCCTTGCGACCATGGATAGTGATTTCTGCTAATCCATAAAAATTTCAGGTGTTGTTCAGAATGATACCAATACCGTTTTCCTCCGTGGTGCTATTTTCGTTAACAGGTTCAATACGGTCAATCCCCCGCCAGGATAACAACCTATTCACACCCTTAATTGACGCGAATACCGGAAATTCGGGTATC
>JAPKXR010000075.1 GCA_026394715.1 Methanomicrobiales archaeon
GGTTTTTTCTCTTCCGGCTTTGGACCGCCAGGCTCATCCTTGCGGTACCTGACCTGGCGTGCATCTTCAAAATTCCATTCTTCCGCGATGAGGCGGTTCTCCCGTAATTTCTGGATGGCATACCTGACCGTGCGGGGGGACAACCCGGTCAGCGTGATAATCTCCTTGTTCGTGAAGGCCTTGCCAACACTGAGCAGCGAGAGCACTATCCATGAGGAAGGTGGCAGTTTCATTCGTTCTTCTCCTTATAATACGCCGGGTTACGGGACTTGCGGTATCCCAATGGCAGCGGCGGTATTGTATGATTACTAAGAAGATCCCGGGTATAAAAAAATAAGAAGATATACGGGGTTCATTGCTTGAACCATTCTGTTACAGCCAATTATATGCTCAACCAAAAAGGATTTTAACCCCTTTTCATTTCACGCCGTGTATAGAAAGGACCGGGCGCGTATCTGGATGTCAACGTTCAGGGGCCGGTGTGTAACCTGCTACATCTCACACGGGGGTGTAGATAAACATTCAGGCTTTTCATGCACGGTAATTTCACCATTCATGGCGGTGATAACCTTTATCCGTTCTAGTGCCTGCTCGATCAGCAGATCAAAATCGATCTTCTCTTCTGCCGCGATTACCTCAGCGAGGTTAGCCCCGGTAGACGGCATCGCAGGGACCGCCCTGCAGCAGAGGTCCCCGGGCTTTTGGTTGAATGTCCCTATACGGCGGGCAATCGTGACAATCTCTCCTTTATCGTAAGTCACAAGTGGACGGATAACAGGTGCACTCACTGCAGATGAAATGACTGCGAGATTGGAGAGTGTCTGCGACGCGACCTGGCCCAGGTTTTCGCCGGTCACAATCACCTCTGCGTGCTCCCCGGGCATGAGTTCTGCAGCAACCCGGAACATGAACCTCTTACAGATGACACAGATATACCGCTGCGGGATTCCTCTGGACATCGCATCGTAGAGCGGGGATGAGTCCACGACAAGCATCCGGAGCGGGTACCCCTTCACCCATAACGAAAGTTTCCGGTGATTTTCAACAGCCCCGGCGGCAGTCGCACAGCCTGCCCATCTTCCCGCATCCATGTTAAGATGTACCATCCCGCACCCTCGTTTCATCATCATCCAGGACGCAACGGGGGAGTCAATCCCGGCTGAAATCAGGCCAATTGCATTTCCCTGTGTGCCGAATGGGAGACCTCCGGGTGCGGGGATCCGGTGGTCATAGATAAATCCACCATTTCCGCGTGCTTCGATAAAAACCTCGTACTCGGGGTGTGTGAGGTCGACCACTGCTCCCGGTTGAGCATCGAGCAGCACCCCCCCGATGACCCTGCCGAGCTCCTGGCTGTCAGGACCCCCTGACCCTTTCTCCCGTTTCGCCCTGACTGCGAACCTCATTCCTGCCTTAAGGTGTTTCTGTCCCAAAGTTTTCGCAACTCTGCCGATCTCTTCCGGAGTATTATTGGTGATCGTGGCGACACTGACATCAACCACCCCGAATACCCGTGCGACCTCAGCTGCAATCTTACGGGGATGATCTCCGTAGATGAGTATTCTTCCACGCGGGGTTTCATGCCGGAAGGAAAGTCCTTCCGCGTCAAGTGACCGTTTAATATTCCTGATAAGGAGACCAATGAAATGTCGTTTTACCGGCTCACTTTTCAGGAAGAGTTCACCGTACCGGACCATTACCACCATCTGTTCTTCCACCTTTACCACCATAACCCGCCAGGAATTCCCCAGTCCCCGTCTTTTGAAATTATATGTAACTTATCTGCTTTGTAAGTTTGTTACGGGATTTAGCTCCGGTTAGCGTGAGATATTTCTGCCCCGATCCCGAATCCCCATGGTGTAAAGGTCGCAGGGACCCCGAAAATCCCGCCCGCCTACCTGATTTTATCAGATCTATACAGAAAATTCTTTAATTGGCGAGAATTAAATTGTACAGAATGGCAAAAAAAGCAAAATCGGCGGCTGCTCCGGAGCCGATGAAACTGTTTTATATATTCTATAACCAGGAACGCTGGGATAACTGGCTGAACCGGCTGCGGGAATCAGATTTCGAGGTGGCTGAAGATGCCGAAGAGATGCCCGATGGGTTCCAGGCGCTCTATAATTTTGGCCAGGATATCACCGTATCCATTCTGAAAATCATAAAACTCTATCAGAATGGTCGTTTCCCAAAGGACGAGACACTTGAGAGACTTGCCCAGGTTGAATCGGTCATAATGTCCGCGGCCCCTGAGGACCAGATTGAGGAGATCGTGGAGTCACTCCAGCTCACCATGCTCGCCCTTTTCGCCTCCTGCCGGATGTTTATTGAGGGTGGGTACCCGACAGATATCAAGGTCCTCGTAAAGGAAGGACGAAAGATGATCGACGAGGACATGGAGAAAGCCCTCGAGATCGCGGCTAATATTGGCGCCAACGTTATCAACGGGGCCACCTGCTGTGGGAAGTATGTCAAGGACGACATCGAGCAGCCGACCCTCTTCGACGAATGGTTAATTGAGATCGAAACGATGAACGAAGCGATGACTACCCTGAAGAACTTTGACGAGGACACCGGAGAAGAGAGTTGATTGCGGAAAAGGCACGGTTCAGAAGTGCAAAAAAGATCGAACGCCTTGTGGGATACCGGCTTCCGATGTCTGCGTTTCATGGCACGACCCTTGAAGCGATCTCGGCCCGTTTAAACTTTGATTACCTTGACCCGGCCGTCAGGGATCAGCTCCTCTCATTTTTCGACGATTTTCTCAAGTGCGACTGTAAAGAGTCCCCGCTTTGTGACTGCCCGGCAAAAAAATTTGCGACCCTTGTTATCGAGCTCCGCGAAAGGGGTCTCGAGCACCGGCAGATCAGCAGTTATTTACTCGACGAATATGGGATCGAGATGTACCCTACAGACCTCCTCTCCTTTCTTGAGGATTCGGTCCACGTGCTGGAAGCGATCCGCGATATTGCGGGCCTCGATAAGCGGATTGAGCTTGAGAAGAAGGCAGACGAGCACATCGCCCTGATTGCACGCTAACGACCACATTTCTCCACCTTCCCCTTTTATTCGTGTCGTACGCCCCGCGGGCCCGCAGTCAATTTTACCGCCTGGTTATATCAGGACAGGGGATTACGGTACCAGGCAATCCCGCTGATGCATCATTCCACCGGCACCAGAAACGAAAGCTCATCACCCTTGCAGAAGATATGATTGGAGGAAGACTTGGGTACCATGGCACGCCAACTTGATGAGAAGGATATTAAGATCCTGCGCCTCCTTGCGCCGGAATGCGAGGAGATGATCTGTTCAGGCTCAGGGGTGGAGTTCCGCTCTATCCTGCCGCCTGTGGCAAATCATTATTCCAGAAACGAAGAGGATTTCAAAAAACGCTTACTGAGGCTCACCGACGGTGACATGAGATACCTGGTAGGGAAAATTAAGGCAGGAGAGGAAAGTGTTGCCTGCGTACCACCGGAATATGCAGATATCCTGATCGGGGAGATCTCAATCCGTGAAGGTAAAGATGTCGCCGATGAAATCCTCAACATCTATGAGACTGCTGATGAATGCTAGACGTAAACGGAGATAAGGACGAAAACCAGCCCCCCGCAACGAACCGTATCAGGGAAATCCTCGCACGGAATATTACTGCCAGGAACCACGGTCTTTCACCCCTGGGGTTCACCGAAGCAGTTACAACACTCCTTACCTCCCTGGTCGCCGCAAGGCTTCTTGAAGAGGCGGGGGGTTTCCGCTTTGGCTCAGTTGAAGAGCAGACCCGCATAAAAGGCCTTACCGAAGGACTTCTATCGCTTTTTGGGGATGATAATCCGGGAGATGAAGGGGGTATCCCAGCCAGTCCGGAGGGGACAGGTACTCGTTCCTGGCCGTGCATTTCAGCCTGCACAACGCTCTCTATTGACTCGCAGGTAACCAGCAGGCTGGTCTCGTTAACGAGACAGAAAAGATTTTACGATGAATGGACTGATGCATGGTCTGATTCACATGAGCGCGCCATGCTCGCCTTTCTCGGGAATTCAGCACGCCTTTCCCATGATGGACGTATGGTCATCGGGCAGCGGCACCCGCACCATGCCAGTCCCGGGGCCCCCCTGCTCCCTGCCCAATTCCTAAAAACCGTTGCCCGTGACCTGCTCCTTCCAAGGTTGGCAGGTAAGACCCCTAAAAATGCCGGAATACATGTTATTGACCCTGCCTGCCGGACAGGTCGTATCCTTCTCGCAATGTACCGGGTCCTGACTGACTGGCACCTTTCATGGTATGCAAGATACCTGGTCCCGCTTCTTGAAGAAGGCCGGGACCCGGCTTCAAGAAAGGTTCAGGGGATGTTGCCCGTTGTTGTCTCCACGGATAACCATACTGAATATCAGCGGTTCGGTACACTCCCGCTTCCAGTCTATCAGCTGGCGGATGGCAGGTGGGATCTCACAGGGGATGAAAGAGTCAGGATTGTGGGGGAGTCGCTGTATGGTATTGACAACGATCCGGCAGCAGTTGAAATCACCCGGTTGTCCATCCTCTCAGATCTTCTGCATAACACGGGACACAGCAGTTCAGACTGTTCCAGTTCCAGACGTTTAAGAGTTATATTATCACGAAATATCAGGTGCGGAAACATCCTAATCGGCAGGGACTACGAAGAACAACCCTCATTGTTGCCTGAATCAGTAGCGAACCGCCCTATTTCCGGTTTTTTAATTGGCAATGAATTTCCCGGCGTGGTGTCAGGCGGCGGGTTCGGGTTGGTGTTTTCCATGTTCCCATCCCTGCTTCCTTTTTCCGGGAAAGACCTGCAGGACTATCTCTGCCGTCACTACCGGTCAGGGAAACCAGACGATGCCACTCCGTATTACCTTGAATCAGGGCTCTTGTTGACCAGGCCCGGTGGGGTACTCTGTGGGATTGTGACCGGTGGCTGGCAGCGATCTCATGATGCGGCCCTTTTTCGCGGGTGGCTTGCCGGTTACCAGGTGGAAAGCGTTATCCGCCTTGGTAATCTCCCACTCTTCGCCAGTATGCGTGACCCCGTGCTCATTACTATCGCCAATCGACCTCCTGAGTACCCAGTCCGCGTGACAGATGCAGTAGAACCAGGAAAAGAGGGGCAGAGAAATATTTCTTTTCGTACTGCCCGATCAATTGATCCGAAATCCCTTGGCAGCAGTCCATGGATATTCAAAGGAGTGCCTCCTGCTGAAGTAAGAAAAAAGATCGATTCCGCCGGCACACCGCTGGCCCGCTATATCCTTGGGGAATACTTGCTCATAGAAAATGACAATAATCGGGAGCATCTAATCAGCACACAGGAATATGACAATATCCTTCGGAAAGACCCTGTGATGGGGACTTTTATCCACCCGTTTATTGCTCCGGGGGAGATACGGCGATACAGCCAGCGGGGATATTCTTGCTATATTGTCCGGATACCTCCCGGGACTACCCGTGCATTGGCCGGCGATGTCCCCGATCTCCGTGAGTGGTTTCGTCACCATCACCACACCCTGTCAGTCACACTCGTTAAGAACCGTTCAAAACTGCACCATGCCAACCCGGATGATGGCTGCTGGTGGGAATTTCCGGGGCCTTTCACGCCGCCGTTCATGGAAGCACCAGTCCTCCTTACCATGGCAGCCGGGGCATCAGGCGGCCCTGAATGGATGATCGCATCCCGCGAGGTTTATCCCGGGGCCGGGGTGCTTGTCATCCCATACAATGATCCCGCATTGCCGGGAATTCTGAATTCACATCTTGCAACATTCTATGTCCTTTCATCGGCCCGGAAAAAAGGGATGCTTGGATACCATCTCCCACACCTCATGAGATTTCCTGTGCCGATCCCTGAAACTGAAGAGATTTCCGATAACAAAATCTATACAAAAATTGCCAGTCTCGTGGATAAGCGGTGTGCACTCGGCAAAGCAAATGAAACGGCAGTATCAGGCGAGGAAGCAATTGCGATCGCTGAACGGCTACGGGGATGTGATAAAAGGATCGACACCCTCGTGTATGAACTCTACGGCCTGTCCACCGGTGATATCGATAGCATCGAAGACTGGTTGTCGCATGAAAACCGACCGTAAACCGTATCAAAATCATCTTAAAATACCCCTTATCTATAGCAGGGGGCCACATCTACATTTATAGGGCTGTACCTGATGAGTCAACACATTACAGGCTCAGGTACCTGGAACAAATATAATATGAACCGGGATATTTCACTATGATCTCCGTCCTCCTCATTGAAGATGACCGTGACATGCTTGGAATAACGAGGACTTACCTTACGAAAAAGGGTGCGATTTCGGTCCACACGGCGATATCTGCGGGTGAGGCCCTCGGACTGTTGAGGACGAGAAATTACGATGTAATTGTATCAGATTACCAGATGCCGGATATGAACGGGATCGAACTCCTCAAGGACCTCCGCGCAGCGGGAAATGATATCCCGTTTATCATATTCACCGGCCGTTCACGTGAGCAGGTGGTTATCGAGGCATTGAACAACGGGGCGGATTTTTACCTGCAGAAAGGCGATGAACCAAAGGCGCAGTTTATCGAACTTGAAAATATGATTATCCAGGCGAATGCACGGAAGAAGGCAGAGAATTTTCTCAGGGAATCAATCCGGAGACTTTCCGATATTATCAGTTTCCTTCCCGATGCGACGCTGGCAATTGACCGGGGTGGTAATCTGATCGCCTGGAACCGGGCAATGGAAGAACTGACCGGGGTCCCTGCACACCAGATGCTTGGGCAGAATGGACCCGACTATTCCCTTGCCTTTTATGGGAAGAGACGTCCCCTGCTGATTGACCTTATTTTTTCCACCGATGAGGAAGTCATGGACTATGGCTATACAAGGGTGAGACGAAAGGGGACTGCGTTGATCGCGGAATGTACGGCCATCCTGCAGTCCGGAAAAAAGACCCTTTGGGGGATTGCTACTCCGTTGTATGATGAACGGGGGGCCCTTGCCGGAGCAATTGGATCAATACGAGATATTAGCAGGACCCGGGATGCAGAAAAAGCCCGCCTCCAGAGCGAAGTTAAATTCAGGGGAATCTTTGAGAATTCCCCGGTGGCAATAGCAATATTCGATGAGAATGGCAGGCTTTCGGAAGTCAACTCCCCAGGCAGGGAACTTGGTTTCCCTTGTAATGGGGTGGACCAGTATAACCTGTTCAACAGCAATATTCTTACTCCCGGGCAGCGCGAGGCTTTATCCCGTGGTGAAGTAGTGAGATTTGAGATCACAGACGGCCAGGGGATTTTTTCCCCGTTAAAGCCATCCGGTCATATGGATGTGCTGATCACCCCCCTCTTTTCCTCACACAATGAGTCTTCGTCGGGCTACATTATGCAGGTCCGAAATATCCAGAGAAATGTACAAAATGACCTCATCCTCGCAACATAAGGTGAAAAGGCAAGATTTTTTTCAGCAGGTAACAAAAATCATAACGGATATTCCTGTATCGTTTTTTAGTGTGAACTGCACATAAACACCATCAAAACAGAAAAGAAATCCCCTGGTTGCAGTCACGGGCCCGAATGGCCTTAGGAAATTTTGCAGGGGAAACATCCGGCAATCGGACAACAGCTTATTGTTGCGAATCGTGCTGGAGTGCGATTCAGCATACAATTCCGATCTCTCCATCTCTCCCGTCGGAAATTGAGTAAAAGCCCCGGGTTACTGGTGCATCTGATTTACCCCAGTTCCTTTGCGTGCTCTGCAACGTCAGTCTTCAGGAGGCGGTTTTTCCCGATGAGCTGCAGCACGTTATGATACGGTAATGTCTCCCAGGTATGGTTTAAATCATTAACGAAACCATTTATGAACGATACCAACGTTAGTTATGTTCAGACCTGGCGCGATTGTATATTCTGCCTGTACCCCAATCAGCCGACCGCCTGATTCATTGATGATGCGGGGGAATTTATTCATACTATACTCGGGATACCGGGTCTCCCGGATCATCGGTAAAAAAAGGTAATGCCCTCGCCGTTCGCTGGTGAAGTTCCCCGTATATGATCCCGCTGAATGACTATGCTTCCATTGAAACCTGTAATTGGACCTGTACAGAGAATAATACTCCATGTAGATATGGATGCTTTTTTTGCAGCGGTTGAGATGAGGGAACACCCGGATCTCAGGGGACGCCCGGTTATCGTCGGAGCGGACCCGAAAGAGGGGAAAGGCCGTGGTGTCGTTAGCACCGCGTCCTACGAAGCACGGGTATTTGGTGTGCATTCTGCGATGCCGATCTCAAAGGCGTTTCTGCTGTGCCCCGGGGGCGTATTTGTCCGCCCCCATTTTGACCTGTACGTCCAGGCATCTGAGGAAGTGATGGAGGTCGCAAAAAGTACCTCTGAACGGCTTGAGCAGGTAAGTATCGACGAAGCATATCTCGATATCTCCCTGGCCGGGGACTATCGCGCCGCCCGTGCGATGGCTGTAGCCCTGAAAGAGGCCATACGGAATAAAACCGGCCTTACCTGTTCGATCGGTGTCGGCCCCTCAAAAGTCGTGGCTAAAATTGCGTCCGACTACCGGAAACCCGACGGGCTCACCGTAGTGGAGCCGGCCAGCGTTTGCGAATTCCTGTCTCCGCTCCCTGTCGGAAATATTCCGGGGGTCGGAAAAAAGGGCCGCGAAACGCTGCACCAGCTGGGGGTCCGCACGATTGGCGACCTCGCCCGTATCGATGTCCAGGAGTTAATCGCACTCTTCGGGAAGTGGGGTGCGGTGATCCACGACCTCGCACAGGGCTCGGATAACCGGGAGGTACGGCAGGAAGAGGGATATAAATCGATATCACGCGAGATCACCTTTGAAAACAACACGGATGAAGAACGGGTACTGTTACGGACACTCACCAATATGGCAGGGGAACTCCATACAGTCCTCGTTAATGAGCACCTTCGTTTCCGGACTATTACGGTGAAGTTACGAGACGAGCATTTCGTCACCCGGACCAGGTCGAAAACGAATGAACGGTACAGTGATGATCCAAACCTGATAAAAGAGGCTTCACACGACCTGCTCCAATGGTTTCCGGAAGGCAGTACAATCAGGCTTATTGGACTCAGGTTATCAGGGTTTGAGCCAAAAGGGTCCCGCCAGACGACAATTTCTGAATTTTACCGGTGATCGTGGAATACTCTTGTCAACCTGTACCGGGCCGGAAACCCCATGATAAAAAAATGGTTGTCGCCGGTGACCCATTACCGGACAATAATGCGCCAGGGGTTCATACGGCTGGCAGTTCAATCACGGTGGAAATTATACC
>JAPKXR010000341.1 GCA_026394715.1 Methanomicrobiales archaeon
GATGCTGGATAAGGCTATATTGGACGATTTTCCCCTCATCCAACCGGAATCTGGCCGTTATGGGGTGTTATCCTTTTCCGGATTATATAAACCACACCATTTAGACCTTGGAATGTCCGTTTAGCGGATTTTTTTCGGACAGAAGTGGAGCCTGGAGGGAAACCGTAATAATAGTCAATGGGATCTCACCGGAGAAGAGACCCGGGATGTCTCATCAATAGGGCGACCAATCTCACCGATTCCTATCTTCAATGGTCCTCCTGACCTCCGCTTCAAGATTATGCAAGGGAAAAATTCTTTCGCGAAGTCCGCAAAGGCAACGAACAAGAGGCACCGATAGTGTGGCCCCGATCTTTTAGGTTTGGTAATAAGGTGAGGAAGCGGGAGGTTGGTCGCATGGGCAAATAATACTCTGTGAAAATGTAAACGACCTACGAGGGACGTGCTCAAATCGCCGGATAATTTCGATCTGTCTGAATCGTTAATCGATCCAAAGATCACGATATTTTTTTATTGCATATGGGCGACGAGTGGAAAGTCCTTGAGAAAAATATTTTTTTTTTTGAAACGTCGGAGGTCTAGGGGACAAGACCTTCATCATCATGACGTGCAGGTATAAAAAAGACGAACTAAAAATGTAATATTCATTTGCTCTGCACAACAATGAGGTCCTTTCGAATGGATGTGTCACTTACTATTGAACCTTTTCCATCATTTTTCATCACCGTTAACGTGACCGTGTAGGTGCCAGGGAATTGATAAAGATGGTCTTGGTCTGGCCCTGGCCTGGTGATCCCGTCACCGAAATTATAACTGTAGAAGGTTGGTGACCCTGTTGACAGATCGGTAAATTTGACAGTGAGCGGCGCCGTTCCCTGCACCGGGCTTGCGGTGAATTTCGCAACGGGTGCATTGAATGGAACGCTGCTCGCCGTAACAACATTCTTTTTCGTCATGGTGCTGCTCTTCAGTGAAAAGGTAGTCCTATCGAATGCCATGATTGTCAGGGTGATATCATAGGTTCCCGGGAACTGGTACAGGTGGACCGGATTTGGACTTGTCCCATACAATCCATCACCAAAATTGTAGAGATAGAAAATAGGGTTACCACTGGATTTATCCGTACATTCTACCGCCAGGGGGGCAGCACCGGAGACGGGTGAGACGGTAAAGTCGGCATAAATACCTGGGGACCTGACACTAATGTATTGTGATTTTTTCAGGGTCGAGGATCCATCAGCATTCGAAGCCGTGAGTGTCACATCGTACGTTCCGGTGTTCTGGTACAGATGGGAAGGATTCCTTGCGGTCACGTTGGCGGTCCCATCGCCGAAGTTCCAGTTCCAGCTGGTCGGGTTGCCGGAACTGGTATCGGTGAACCCAACCGTGAGGGGGACCTGACCACTTGTGACATCGGCAGTAAAGGCCGCCACCGGGGCGGAGGGAGCTGGTTCAGCGCTGTAAATGAGCACCCGGTTAATATTCTTAATCGAGACGCCCATTGCACTCGGTAGTCCAGGTTGGTAATAATACCAGAATGCCTCCGGGTAGGTTTCATGCATGTCCCAGACCCCGAATACATTGAGTCCCCATGGGTTGACAGCGGTATTGGCAAAATTAATATTGCGCATCCCCTCGCTGTACGAGCTGTTCACATAACCCTGGTCCGCCCGGTACCAGGTCAGCACAATCGGC
>JAPKXR010000086.1 GCA_026394715.1 Methanomicrobiales archaeon
CCGTTTTCCTTACCGGTGCAGGGGTCAATGAACACGACCCCATCCCCTTTCTGAAGTAACGTAGTCCCAGAAATTCTGACCAGGGCCATATGTTCCCGGGGATGATACGAAACGACCGTCCCTGCCAGGATACCCCTGTGATCAGGGTGGACCCTGCCCATTATCTCACGGTGACGCTCACCCATGAGGTATCCACGGGTAAAACCACGGTTGAAGGCCAGTGCAAGACCCTCCTCTTCTTTATCCAGCGGGCTCCACGTTCCCAGAGCGATTGCATCAATTGCCCTGCGATAAACCGACACCACGGTAGAGACATAACGGGGGGACCTCATCCGGCCCTCGATTTTCACGCAATCTACCGGAGAACGGACAATGGATTGCAGGTCACGGTAACTGCAGAGGTCTTTTGTGGAGAGGAGGTATTCCTCCTTCCAGGGGGCCCTGGAAAGTGAAACAGGCCGCCCATATGTGTCAACCTGGCCTCTTACACAGGCATAGGGTTTCCGGCATGGCTGGGCGCAGACCCCCCGGTTCCCACTCCTGCCACCTATCATTGATGCAAGGAGACATTGCCCAGAGTACGAATAGCACAATGCCCCATGGACAAAAATTTCCAGCCCGATCCCCTGGCATTCCGGGGCCGACGCGATCTCTGATATCTCTTCCAGGGAAAGTTCCCGCGCTAGCACCACCCTCAAAAATCCTAATTCCCGGGCCCATGCTACGCCCTCACGGTTATGGATCGTCATCTGTGTTGAGGCATGGAGTGGCAGACCGGGCGCTATCTCCCGTGCAACGGAGGCGACACCAATGTCCTGGACAAGGACGGCATCGATACCGGCCTGATATAAAAACAATATGAATCCGGCCGTATCAGAAAGTTCGGAATCACGGACAAGTGTATTGACGGTGACATAGACCCTGACACCACGCAAATGTGCATAATCCACGGCACTTTCAATTGCGCCCCGGTCAAAATTTTCTGCATTATTCCTGGCACTGAAACGGTCACCACCCAGATATACTGCATCAGCTCCCGCATCGATTGCAGCTACGAGCGATTCTTTTGAACCGGCAGGCGCCAGGAGTTCCGGGACCTGCATCGGCAACCCCGGCACCTTCCATCCCGGGGGGTTATGCATCATGATGTAATCGGGTCTCCGCGTACATTTGTCTACCTGAAATAAGAATGGGTAAACCGTGCTCTTAATGCTGCTTTTTTTTGTCTCTGCCACCATTTGTGACCATGCACTTCAACCCACAACGCCTGCTATCCAACGAATCAATCCTTCACTCACCGGTAGCAGGAGTGCAGAAGCTGCGCAGAAGGTCCCCGTCATGACGATAAATGCGGTCTTCCGGTCCCATCCAAGAAGCCATGCCACGGCCGGACAGGCATAAAACCCAACAACGAGTATCCCGGGGACAAGGGCAAGGACCCCGTATTTTTTAACAACCGGTGATGACCCGTAGTTTCCCCTGGTCCTTTCAAGAAACTGCGCCACCCGGGGAGAACTTTTCCCGACATGATCGAATAACGATAACTGAATGAAAATAATTCCCGTCGCAACCATCGAAACTATGATAAATATAACGGCGCTATCCATGTCAAGCGCAGCGCCGATGAACACGGCTCCATACTCAAGGAACAACGTCGCGAACACCAGTCCAAGGACAGACCCTGCCGGGACCATGAAGAAAGTCCCGGCAATAAACGGCACTATCCCTCCAATGAATAGCGCAATAATACAATCCCTGAAAATCGCCATGATCGGGAGACTCTGTTCGGTCATTGCGGATCGTTAAGGTATAAGAACCACGGGGGAATATGTTATCGGGAGGTACCCGGTAGATGAAGATTGTTGTATCAACCGACGAGCGGCCCGGCGGGACAGATCTGCTGCAGTATAATCCTGACCTGATTGAAGTACGTCTTGACCTTTTGCGGGGGGACTTGCCCGGAATCGTGCAGGAATGGTATGCGAAAACAGAAATTCCATTAATACTGACACTCCGGAGCGAACAGGAGGGGGGATCATTTTCCGGAACCGCTGATACCTGGTCCGAAACGATTATGCCTCTTCTCCCTTTCGCGTCCTATATCGACATTGAACAACGGTTCTCCTTTCATGCCCGATACATCAGGGAGCAGGGAGTCCGCATCGTCGCGTCGTATCACACAAAAAGGATGCTGTCAATACAGGAACTGGCCGCGATCGACGACGCACTTCGTGAATATGGTGATATACCGAAAATTGTCGTCACACCCTCCGATGAACAGGATATGATCATCTTCCTTTCATTTACACTCCATGCAGAAAAACCCATAATTACGAGTATTATGGGTGAGCAGTACCGGCATATGCGACCTCTCCTGCCCCTGTTTGGTTCAGAATGGATATTCGGGCATGCAGGTTGCGCTACCGCTGCAGGACAGTACCATATCAACGACCTTCGGGAGATTTATGCCCAGAGAACGGCGGGTCACATCGGTAACCACCGAATGGAGACCCCGCACCGTTACTCTAAAGAGGAGTATAATAATCTCAATACACCGAAATCTCTTTTAGCGGATGCAACATTAATCCCATCCCTATAAATTCATTCACGATTTTTCAGACGAATGCGGGCCCGTAATTCCAGGTGGATTAATGCATCCGTTTCTGGTCGTACCACGTGACTACTAACAGCAGGGTGTCGTGTATCCAGGCCCATTCCAGACCCCGTACCAGATAAAACAAGGGAGAATTGGGGTTGTTAAAAAATGGGGTAGATATGGAACTATTATCGGAAACTGGCGGAAATAGCGGCGATAACAACCCAAAGTAAGGGCACTTGCAGGGAGGGGGTTAGTAAAGGGTGGTGCAGGGTGAGATCCCCGGCTTATCTTTGGAATAGAGGGGCTGGAATGGGGCGGAATTTTCCAGAGATTATCCTGGATTGGATTGGTATTCCAGTCTGATATGAAAGACACTTTTTAAGGGAGATGGGAGTGAGAAATAAATGACAAAGTAACCCGCGGTTTTACTAATGCGTTTCTATTGACCGTGCATTGTAACCGAGCCACTATCAGGGCCTGCTCAATGGGATACAGATGGCACACGGAAACCATTGTTCGAGTAAACGCCATAAATGGTCATGAACGAGATATCGGCATTCGGGGAATTGACCAGCAGGATACTACTAACCTTTTGGGTGTGTTCCGGTTGAGATAGAAAAGCAAAAATAGGGAAAAATCAGGAGGATTGATTCTTTTTAAGGGCCTGAAAATTAGAATATTTCAGCTGCTCTAAAAAGCCATCCACTAACACCAGCGCGATCATCGCTTCTGCAACCGGTACAATCCGTGATGCGATACAGGGATCATGCCTCCCTGTGACGGAGATCGTTGCAGGTATACCGTTGACTGTCACGGTCTGTTGTTCCCATGAAATAGACGGTGTCGGTTTTACCGCGATGCGGACGATAATATCTGCACCCGTGCTGATACCCCCAAGAATACCACCTGCATGGTTGGTTACAAACCCTTCCGGGACCATTTCGTCGTTGTTTTCATTCCCGAAAAGTGCAGCTGCATGGAACCCTTCACCAATCTCCACCCCTTTCACTGATCCAATCCCCATCATCGCACTGGCAATGGCAGCATCAAGTTTCCCGGATACCGGATCCCCTATACCCGGGGGTGTGCCTTTCGCGATGACTTCGACTATCCCCCCAACTGAATTTCCAGCATCCCTGGCCGCCCTGATCTCCGCTTCCATTTCAGCCGGAAGAGTTTTTCCATGGACTTCAATGACCCGCCCGGATATTGATATCCCCGTATAGCCAAGCACCTTCATCGCGACGGCACCCGCCGCAACGCGGGATATCGTCTCTCTTCCGGAACTTCTCCCCCCACCACGGAAATCCCGGACGCCATATTTTACCTGGTAGGTATAATCCGCATGCCCGGGCCTGAATACATCCTTCAGGGAGAGATAGTCTTCAGTTTTCATATCCTTATTCCGGATGAGAAGAGCGATCGGTGTGCCAGTAGTTTTTCCCTCGAATATCCCTGAAAGCATCTCAACGCGGTCTTCTTCCTTTCTCTGCGATGTCAGGTCTGACTGGCCGGGGCGTCGCCTGTCAAGGAGTGGCTGAATATCAGATTCAGTCAGCGGGATACCTGCAGGGCACCCGTCTATCACTACACCGAGCGCTTTCCCGTGGCTTTCCCCGAACGTGGTGCAGCGGAAATTATTACCAAAGGTATTCATCGGGAGCACCTCCTTCCCGGACTGACGGGCCAGGCACAGAAAAATAACCACCTATTCCGTTCATATGACATACCCCCGTACAATCGCAGGGGGCACTTCAATACCGGTGAAACAGCGGAACTGGGCACAGGCCTGGCGGACAAACATTTCGGTCCCGGGGATTGTGATACAGCCGGCTTTCCGGGCTGCGATAAGAAGTGGTGTGTCTGCCGGGGTATAGACAAGGTCAAAAACGGTCATACCACGTTTCAACATGGATACATCAACGGGTGACCGCGAGTCAGGCCCCATTCCAACCGGGGTTGCATTGATGACTACATCAGGGTTCGCTTCTGAAAATCCGGACATGGGTTTGACCGGAACAGAAAACCTTTCTGATAATCCCGCTGCATTCTGGGGTGACCGGGCAAGGACTGTGACATCCATGTCAAGGGACTGCACTGCGTAGACCGCTGCAGCGGCTGCTCCCCCAGCCCCGATCACGACTGCCCGTGACCCTTTCAGGTGACTAAGGGGGTCCCGTACCCCAGTCCAGTCGGTATTGAACCCTGACGTAATATTGTCACACATCACGAGCGTATTGCACGCACCGATTGCCGCTGCGTGTTCATCCGCTTCATCCGTGCAGGTCAGCGCCTCAGTTTTAAAAGGGAGGGTAACGGAAAGCCCGCGGACACCTATTTTTTTCGCCTCCCGCATAATTTCCCCGAAATCAGGCCAGCACAACCTTGTGTAATAGCAGTTTATGCGATAATTTGCGAAGAGGCGGTTGAATAATTTCGGGGAAAGGCTATGGTTACACGGGTTTCCTGCAACAGCATAGACCCTGGTAAGGGGGTCCCTTCCGGGAGAGGCAATAGCCCATTCAAGTGCATCGGCTTCATCCTGTGCAATTGAAGTTTTCCTCACAAACGACAGGAACCCTGTTGCATCCTTATGGGTCGAAGTTCCCTCTGCCAGTACATGACGTATGACCATGGCCGTTTCATTTGCTTCTTTATGCGTGGTATCGATGCAAAAATCTGCTGCCGCGATGTAAAACGGTCTCCTGGTGGCCTGAAGCTCTTGGATCTCCTCCCGAAGCGGAAGCCTTGTAAGAGAAGGGCGTTTTGTTCGCGCGATCCTCAGCTCAATGGTCCGGTCATCCGCGGTGAGGAGAAACATGGTGCTCCCCGACCTGAGTGCCGCCACGTTGGATGGGTCCATTATTGCCCCTCCACCGGTACTGACCACGGAATCGATCAGGTCAAGGGTGTTGATTGTTTCACATTCCTTCTTCCGGAAATATTCCTCCCCATGCTTCTGGAATATTTCATATATCGTCATCCCGACACGTTTCTCGATAAGGGCATCAGTATCAAAAAACGGCACACCAAGCATGTGGGCAAGGAGTTCTCCGACCCTTGTCTTACCAGTCCCCCGAAACCCGGAAAGAACAATTCTTACCATACAGCTTCCTCCGTTTCCATTGTATTATACCACATCATACCGGTGCAATCCCCCTGATAATATCAAAGAAATGTGGAAACGACTTGTCTACGCATTCCGCATTCCGGATAGTAATGTCACCCCGTGTAAGTGCGAGTACTGCCGCACTCATCGCAGTCCGGTGGTCGTCTCCCGGGTCGATAACCCCGCCATGAAGCGGAACGGGTGTGATAATGATCCCGTCCTCTGCCAGGGTCGCGTTACCCCCGAGACCGTTCAGGAGGTCAACCGTTGCCTTCAGCCGATCGCTTTCCTTGTATTTCAGGTGGGCGATACCGGTAATGTGGGACGGTGTGGATGCCATGGCTGCAACCATGCAAAGTGTCTGTACCGTGTCAGGAGATGAAGACATATCCATCGTGACCCCCTTAAGATCCCCTGTCCTCTCAACCCTGATACTATCTGCCTGACAGGTCACCCGGCACCCCATCCTGCCAAGTGCGTCGAGAAACATCCGGTCCCCCTGTACCGATCCGGGATTAAGACCCGTCACTTCCACACTGCCTCCGGAAACTGCTGCAATGGCAAAAAAGTACGATGCAGAGGAGTAATCTCCTTCGATAGTATAATTCCGAGCTTCATAACCTGTACCTGACCGGATCATAAACCTCTGGTAACCTTCACGCCCAGGTCTCACCCCGAATGTCTCCATGCAGTCTGCAGTAATGTCCAGGTAGGACCTTGATGCGATATCCCCGGTAACCAGGACTTCAAGATCAGATTCTGCATAGGGCGCGGATATCATCAGTGCCGAAATAAACTGGCTGCTGACAGTCCCAGGGATTGAGACCACGCCACCCCGGATCGTACCTTCAATAAGAATCGGGGGATAGTTCGTCATTCCAAGGTACCTGATCCGTCCACCGATAGAATTGAGGGCTTCAACGAGATGCCCCACTGGACGCTCCTGCATCCGTGGGCAACCGGTAAAAATTACCGGTTGTCTGCATAGTAACGCTGCGGCAGTCAGGAGCCGGAAGCTGGTACCAGAATTCTCCATATCGAGTGTCATCATCTTCTCCCCTGAGAAATGCCCGGAACAACCCCTGATGCGGAGTAGTCCCGGCCCCTCGCGTATTTCTGTACCAAGTGCCCGGAGCGCCCGCAAGGTAACCCGCGTATCTCCTGAATCAAGGGGATTTTTTATCTCTGAAACCCCGGCGGCCATAGCGGCAATAATCAGGGCGCGGTGGGTATAACTTTTTGAAGGGGGAGCGGATACCACGAACTCGCACTCCTTCATTTTCGGAAGGGTAATATTCACAGGGTAACCTCCAGGCGTTTATAACAGCCAAGCCGCCGGATAGTCGTCAGCCCCTCAAGTTCAGCAAGTGACTCCCCGTACCCGGACGAGGTCGTAATGTCCATGAAAAATACATAACTACCCATACCTCTCTTGGATGGACGGGACTCAATCCTGCAGAGGTTAATCCCCCGTCTTTCAAACACTCGAAGTAGTTCAGAGAGAAGTCCGGGCCGGTCTGTTGCAGGATCGACAACAATACTGCATTTTTCCGGACTGGAGTCCTGCAACGGGTGATCTGACACCCGGAAAAACCGCGTGACATTGTGAGGATTGTTCTCTATGTTGGAAAAAATTACCGGCAAACCGTAGATCTCTGAAATCTTTTTTGATACCACCGCCGCACCACTCCGATTATCCTGTAGTTCGATGGCACTCGCAGCATTACTCTTTGTCGGGATTATTTCGATACCAAGGTTATCGAGAAATTCACTGCACTGCTCACTGGTCTGGGGATGGGCATAGATCACCGAAACCTGGTCGAGGGGGAGAAACGATGCCAGAAAATGGTGGACCTCAATATAGATCTCCGCCGTTACGAAAACATGGTACCGCAACAGACCGTCTAGTGTCGGCCCTACTCCACCGGCTTCGCTATTCTCAACAGGGATCACCCCTTCACCCCGGCCATGTTCCACGTTTGAAAGGACAGTCCCTATGGCAGGAAGGAGCCGGACTTCGCTGGGCGGAACTAATTTGGACGCAAGTTCATGACTGAATGTTCCTTCGGGCCCAAGTGCGAACAAGGTCATCGTTTCACCATCACTTCAATCAGGGAATCAGTCAGGGATGTTGCAGCATCACAATAGTTTCCGAAATGTGAGCTATTACGGGAGAAAAGTTCCTCGAATACACCTCTTTCACCCGATAACACGGCTCTTTTCACATCTCCAACAGCATGCTCACATGCTTCGAGTACCGCCGGCACGAAAGGGTTCATCCGGAGCATATCGCCATATAACCCCGGGTCCTGTGACAGGAGCCTTCCCGCAAGGCTGGTCTCGATCTGGTATACAGGGCTCATAAAAGGTTCAGTTTCGGCGGGTGTAATCCCGATCTTCCGCATGGTCTCGGCCATGCTGAGCGTGACGAAATGTGTAAGGCCCTGGACAACGGCCATCATCTGGTCATGTGCCTCAGGGGTGGTGATCGTGATCCTCGCACCTTCCCGCCTGAACGTGTCAGTCAGCCAGCCCAGGTTCCCCTGGCTGCAACGTGCTGGGGTGATAATGATCGTCTGTTGTTCCAGTGACCGGACAGAGGGGCCGAACATCGGGTGCAGGCCGATGACTTCCGCCTTTGAACAGAGCATCTCACGGACAGGAAATACCTTGAGCGATGTCAGGTCACAAATAACCTGTGATTCAGTCAGGTGAGGTGCAATATTCCGGATCACTTCTACCGTGACATGGATCGGAACTGAAATGATGATGAGATCAGATCCAGCTGCAATATCCATGGGGGTAATCCGCGTTCTCCTCCCGGAACAGGTCACTTCGTGTCCTGCCCGTTCAAACACCCCGGAAAACAGGCGTCCCATCTTCCCGGTCCCCCCGATGATACCTACCTTCATCGTGCCGGACCCCGGTTTTTAATTCCAGAACCAAAAAATGGACTCTTTTTCGTCACCATTCGATACGCCCCACCTTCATTTTTCAATAATATGCTCTTTAACGGCAACACCGAAATGTCGACCACTTTCTGTTACGGTCCCCATGACGATATCCCCGGTTTTTAAGGAGGCAACAGAGCGGGCACTCCCATCTTCGCAGACCAGGCGGATAGTCTCAGCATTCTGGAGGATGGCACTCACTTTCCTCCCCTGGCACTCGGCTTCGATGAGCAGAAGCGGCCGTAGTTCTATCTTTACCCTCCCCACGGTCGCTTCTTTTGTCGCTCCCCTGGAATCCGAAATCAGTACCCGGTCACCGGCCCTGAGGTCGGACAGGTAGGCCGTTTTTCCGCCGGGCATTGCTGCATAGGCATGAACGGCCCCGGCATTTACACGGAATGGTCGTGGTGCAACATACGGGTTTTCAAGCGTTTCTGCATGGACCAGGAATGCACCGGCCGAAGTATTACCAATCAGCATCCCTTCGCTGTCAGATAATATTGAACAGGTATCTACACAGACCCGGTCACCCATCCCTGCGGGGATAATCCTGGTGATGGTAAGAGGAACTATTTCGGCCAGTAGAGAACCGGACTTGAGAAGTGATGCGACCTTCCTGACAACTGCTGGTTCCTTTGTCGAAAGAAGAATACCACAAACCCCCTTTTCAAGAACATTCAGGGCCAGTTCTGCTGATTCAAAGTCCTTCACGAGTGCAATGATCCGGTCTGACATAGAAACAAGGTTCTCGAGTGGGATCACATACCAGTCTTCGGTTTCAACAATCACGTACCCCTTCCTTGAAAGGACGACTGCCTCGGTTTAACTCTCCTTATCCTTAATCCTGCAGGTGAATACATCCCTTTCCGGGACGAGGTCACCGTCGGGAGCGACGGTACGGACGCGCCCCAGTTCACGAGCGGATTTCGCCAGGTCAACGACAAGTGTATCAGCACCGCTCTCAATTGCGGTAGTCGCAATATCCTTGACCCAGGGCCTGCACTCCACCCAGAACTCTTTCATCCAGACCGCTCCAATGCGCGGGCAGGTTCCAGGTCATCATGGACCACAAGTCCGAGTGCTTTCAGAAAGCTCCCGGGAGAGACCCTCTGGAATGCGTTACGCCCAACACAAACACCGGCACCTCCGGCATGGACCGATTCGCGGATCATCTGAAGTGACTCTAAGTCCCCCATCTTCTCACCGCCGGCCACCAAAACCGGGACGGAGCAGGCATCGGTGATCTTTTTGAAGGAGACAGGGTCTCCCGTATAATTTGTCTTGATTAAATCTGCCCCGAGTTCCTCGGCAACCCTGACACAATGCCCGATGGCCTGCGGTGAATTGGGATCGATACCCTTCCCCCTTGGGTAAATCATAACGAGAAGGGGCATCCCCCAGCGGTTACAATCTTTTACGATCTTCCCGGCCGATTCGATCATTCTTGATTCCTGCGGGGCACCGAGGTTGATGTGGATTGATACCCCGTCTGCCCCCAGTGCAACAGCCTCCTCCACCGTGCATACGAGGACCTTGTCGTTTGGGTCCGGGTTGAGGGATGTACTTGCCGATAGGTGCACGATAAGCCCGATATCGCGCCCTCGTTTCCGATGACCACGTTTTACAAGACCTTTATGCAGTACGATTGCATTTGCCCCGCCCTCGGATACCTCGGAGATGATCTTTGTCATATCGAGGAGTCCGTCAATCTGCCCAAGGGTAAACCCATGGTCCATCGGTACTATGACCGCCCTTCCCGTATTCCGGTCCATTATCCTTTCTATCCTGATATCCTTGCCAATCATGATGTAATTCCACCCCTTGTCATCCTGTTTATTGTATTACTCCGCTTTCTTTTCCTGGGTCCATATTTCTGAAGCCCTTCACATCCGTCATCCCCGATGATCTAGATAAGTGATTCAAGTGCTTCATCCACGCTTTTTCGTTCATGAACGATCAGGGCTGCCGCATGGACAAACCGTGCCGGAGTCCGGTGCTGGAACGCGTTCCTCCCGATCGAGAGACCGGCCGCACCTCCTTCCATTGCACCTTCAATTAATTCCAATGTCGAGCGGTCATCCGTTTTCTGACCGCCAGCCACCACCACGGGTACCGGGCACCCACGGGTCACTTCAAGGAAACTGTCGGGGTCACCCGTGTACACGGTTTTTACGATATCGGCACCGAGTTCGGCAGCCACCCGGGTAGCCAGCTTCACCTGGTCTACATCATGCTCATCGGTGATCTTTCTTCCCCTCGGGTACATCATTGCAAGGAGCGGCATACCCCATTCCATGCAGTCGACAGCGATTTTTCCGAGGTCTGAAAGCATTACTGCCTCCGAGTCGGCCCCGATGTTCACATGCATCGACACCGCATCGGCACCCATTTTCAATGCGTTCTGGACCGAGTTGATCAACACTTTTTCGTTGGGATCCGGTCCGATCGATGTACTTGCAGAGAGATGAAGGATGAGCCCGATATCCCGACCGGTTTTCCTGTGCCCGTATAACGCCAGGCCCATATGGCCCAGCACGGCATTGGCCCCCCCTTCCGCCACCTGGTCAACTGCGTTGCCAAGATCGATCAGCCCATCTATCGGCCCGTTCGTAACCCCATGGTCCATCGGGACGATGATGGTCTTTCTTGTGTTACGGTTCATGATGCGTTCAAGACGAATATCTTTTCCTCTCATCGTAATCCTCCACCCCAACTGGAACGGTCCAAAGATTGTCCCGTTCAGTATGGGAGATACCTAAAACTAAAGCAATAACGGTAATAACCAGGATTTGCTGATATTTTATGTACAGCACCTGCTGGTCGAACAGTCTGGTTAAAACAGGGTCCCCGAACAGGACTACCGGATTTCATGCATCGTGGATGTGCTCTGCTGGTCGTGATAAAAACATTCACGGGCAAAAAAACATTCACCACACATTGCATTTTCTATGAGTATTACCAGTATTTAAATAAAGTGGTTCATTCACGGATAATATTGGAACGTATAGTGAAAATTCAGTGTTATACAAGGGCGCCATGGGTCCTGTACGGCCCATTTACAAGAAGACCCAAAATATGAAATCTATTTTTTAAAATCTATTTTTTAACTTTTTTAATAGATATGACGTCCCCGAGCGTGGGCACCACATTCCCGGGTTTCCTCTTCCCACTCTCGTCTTCCGGAATATCAAGGAGGCGGATCTCAAGTGTTTTTTCCAGCATCCGGCGCACGTCATCTTCCGGTATCAGGTCACCATTTTCAATCTTTTTTATTAAAAGTTCCCTTACTTTCAGCTCCATTGCGAGGTCTTTCTGCGTCCAGCCCCTCTGCATACGGGCATGCTTGATCAGGTCACCGTAATCATCAACAATTTCACCCACCATCATGTCAAACATATCACGTCGCGTTTTTGCAACAGGATGAGGTACCGGGGGTGCATTTGCCGGCTGGCGACCAGTACCAGGTCTTGGAGCAGTCCTATGGGGCTGCTGAATTTCAACACCATAATGTTCGCACTGGGGACAGACCCGGAGCTCCGCGCCCTCGACCCTCACATTTTTCAAAGCACGCGCATTTGCGCCACATAATTCGCACTGCATAATCGCAAACATCTTTATAGTCATTTTTCCCTATATATCTATTTGAGGCAGACGAATGGCAGAGACTACCCGCCAGCCACCGGAACCGCAAAACCCGGAAGAATTATACCGGTACCTGCTGGAACGGGTAACAAGCATGGAATCACGCAACCTGGAGCTCCGCGAGCAGCTGCGCCAGATTGAGTCAGATAAACGATATATTGAGACAC
>JAPKXR010000069.1 GCA_026394715.1 Methanomicrobiales archaeon
GGCATCCACGTTCAAGGGCCACCTGGAACCCCGTGAACATTGCCCGTTTTTTCCCGGCATCCGGATCAATCCTGACGAGGCGTGCACCGGCATCAGTTGCAATCTCCCGGGTCCGGTCATCCGGGTCCTCATCAACCACGATCACCGATTCAGCATACCGCCGGCAGAGGTGCACGAGGCTCCCGATCACGAGCTCGTTGTTGCGCGCCGGAATAACAACAAACAGGCCCGGCGGTATACTATTCGCATCATGGGGCGGTTCGTGGACAACAACTATTCCCGGCACGGGTCCTGGCTCCATCCTTTTTTCGGGGACCTGTGCTGCCTTCACCGTTGCACCTTTTGCCGCAGATGATCCTGTGGGAGGTTGCTCGATGACCCCCACGGCCGAGTTCGCCAGGCAACGTATTGGAAAAAGCCCGGTAGTGGTTGATCAGGGCGGAAACGTCGGACGAACAGCGGGTTGCTTCCGTGTTACCAGTCAGCTCGTCCTTTGGGCTCGTCGAATTCCGTAAGAATGCCCCCCTGTAAAATGAGATGCCAGATGTTGGTGGTGGAAAGGGTCACCCTCCCCCTTTCCTGCAATTACTGGCCTGTAGTTGCACTCCCCAGACGAAAAGGGTTATCGTCTGGATACATCAGCCGTTTGCGAAGGTGAGATATATTTTAGAAAGGCTGGGCCGGGATGTGGACCTAAGGCCTGTTGCCGGAAATGGACCTGGGTGAAAAGGTGGGAAAACGATCCCTTCCGGGTTTCGTTGGAGGATGGCGGCTCAACATCAGGAACACTCCTGTATCAGCCCATGATCAATCGTGGCATTCATACTACAACCGGATCAATTAATCTCAAGTCCGGATTCTATCTTTTTAAATACAGTGATAATATCCATCGGTAAAGATTCTTTGACCTCGTCATGAATATGACAATGATAGGGAAATGTAAGCACTGATGAGTGATGCGGGACATTATCCCATCTGAAAATTCCAAATTCCGAAATATAATGATACGAATATTTAATTAAAACCCCCTTATGGTATCGTTCACGGATATGCAGGACCGTTTCATCTGAAAGATATGCAATTGCATGAAGTTTTTCGTCATCTGGCAGCTGAATCATCTCTTTAATTGCGAGATAACGGACCTGCATATGACTTTTACAGAAGGTTAATGTATCAATAACTGAGATAGAACTTCGCCCCGGGTTTTAATAATCTGCTGTACCAAATCAATCGCATCACCCCAGTCTATCCAGTCGTCCTCTTCGTCGAATACTGCTCCATGCACCCTGATTTTTTCATCAAATTTTCCATAATCCATCCCATACTTTCGCTCATAACTCCGGATACTTTCTTCCATTCTGGATATTTTTGTATCAATCCATTCAAGAACCACACAACTAAGCGCTTCGTCTGGATCAACAACCGGATAAAAAACTCCGATTACCTGCTTGATTGCATCAGTGACCATAACATTCCTGCCGTAATAAGTTACTTATCCCTTATGTGTTAATATGTATTTCCACCATAGACTGGATGTGCGGTAAGGTGAGACACGTATAAGGTTTCTCGCTTCACTATTGCCATTCAAAGCTGACAACAACCGTATAGCCATAATCTCAAGACCAGGGGACCCGGAAGCTGGAACTCTGGCCGCTTCCCCTCCTTGCAACTATTACTCTATACTCTCGTTACTCAAACGAAAAAGGTGTCATCCGGATACATCAGCCGTCTGCGAAGGTGAGATACGTACGTGATAGGTGGGGTCAGGACGGACTCATGGCCTGTTGCCGGAAATGGACCTGGGTGAAAAGGTGGGGGAAAACGATCCCGCACAATCAGTGGGGTCTCTTGAGGGGGGGCGTCGTTGTCCCTGGAGATGAGGTCATCTCATCCAGAATAACCCTTTTACGGGCGTATTTTCCCCTGTTATCCGGATAAACGGCTGCCTCCTGTTCAATAACAGGCCCCTACAGGACAAATCAGGTTAAATTCCTCCCATTTCTAAAAAGAAGCAATATAAAAGTCTTAATGCGAGCCCAATAAAAGCACAATAACGGGCGGTTGTCGGTAGGGGTACAGCCCTTCATCCGGGAGAAAGATCGGGCGTTTAAATGGCAGGAGTGAGGCTGGAAAACGCAGGGATTTGGGTAACAGGTTGTAAATGTCGGATACGTGCCTTCAGGGGCTATAGATTGGGATACGACGTTGTTCACCTGGATTGGGCGCAATAACAGGTACTGGTTTGCGCGGTGGTCAGCCTTTCGGACAGGGAGGGGTTTCCGGTCCCCGAACGAGATGGACGGGTGGGAGCAAAGACTGTATGGGTTTCAACTCCTTACCCGCCTCTGGTACGGATAGAGAAGTCTATTAGTTACCATACCCCAAGGGCTGTGACCCTG
>JAPKXR010000235.1 GCA_026394715.1 Methanomicrobiales archaeon
AACAGTTCCTCGGTTCAAAACCTGATACCAGGGATTATGATTCCTTGTTTGATGAGAAAGGGGGTGAGGAATGATGGACGGGACGATCAGTCTTAACGGGACCATTGTCGGGACATCCTGCACAGGAAAACGAAGTAACAACGAAGATGCCATGCTAGCCGAGAAAGCTGGCGATGGTTATCTTATTGCCATTGCTGACGGGATAGGGGGCCACAGGGCGGGAGAAGTGGCATCGGCACTTGCGGTCTCCACGCTCTCGAAGGAGTTTTCTGGCCGCTACCATTGCGGTATGAGTCAGGATGAGATCGGGAAATTATTATCTGACTCGTTTAAATCGGCGCATGTTGCAATAGAGGCCGGGGCCGAGAATGAGAAGGAAGGGATGGGGACCACGATGGTCGCTGCGTTTATCAGGTGTAACATCGCAGTAATCGCAAATACCGGTGATTCCCGTGCATATCATATCCGGGAGCGGGTCCTTTTCAGGACAAAAGACCATTCAGTCGTCCAGTCTCTTGTTGATACCCACCAGATTTCAGAGGAAGATGCGAGATGCCACCCACTCAGGGCGATGATCATCAACAGCCTCGGGAGCAGCTTCCTTGTCGATATCTACCAGCGTACCCTGCAACCCGGGGACCTGGTACTCCTGTCAAGCGATGGCTTCCATGACTATGTCGATGAAGATATCATTACAGAGGCGAATAAAAAAGCGCCCCTTTCCGAACTTGTATCAGGATTTGTCAATGATGCACTCCGGACTTCCAGGGATAATGTCTCGGTGATTATGTATCGGGCACCCTGAAGCCGGGAAAACCCGTACCTGAATGCTTTTCAACCTCGTCATTGTGGGGATAATGGTGATTAATCCATATTGCCCGTTTTAGCCAGCTGGCCTGAACGAACGGGTCCCAAGGCAGTAATTTTTTAATATTTCCCTGATTGACAGGTGCGAATTTCGTGCTCGTCTGAATTTGGCATGAAAACGGTCATGATGCCGAAGGGCCACAAGGATACAGTATGTAACTGTTAGGTGGGGACATTTTCATATTAATTATCCCCTGGTTTAATACGTTCAGCCGTGAACGTAGTTTTCAATGGTGTAAAAAAATAGGTTAGGTCTGCCGGTGTTAAGCCGGAATGCATGGAATGGTTGAACGTTAGCTGCTGATGGACTGGAAGCCCCGGAAGGAGGTCCGGTTTTCCGTAACTGCACGGACCGGCGCAGACTGTTTGTAGTGTGCTGTTCAGATCTGCGGAATGAGACCCGTTCGACGTGGGGATAGGATGAAACTGGTGCTGAATGGTTCCTTCGTGATGACAATACCGGTGCAAAAGGAGCAATCTATACAGGCGGTGTTAATGACGACATGATACAGAATGCGATACCGATTGCGACCAATACTATCCTTATCATCTTTAATCTCCGTTCGGGTCTTTTATGGGGGAATACCCCGGGGTTGGTCCCGGGACTTCACACTCATATACTACACCAGAATAGGTAATAAAATACTAAAATGGGCCGGGTTAGAGAAGTACCCGTTCAGGTTGCCATATTTAACCTAAAAGATACATGAATGCCCGCCGGGTTGGATTGCACTTTACGACCCCTAAAGTATGCTTAAAAATATAAAAGGGGTTGGTATCCCCTGGTATTTCACTGTACGGCTGGAGAGAGCTGAACTATTTTTTCATTTTTGCGGTCTGCATAGAATTGTAATATTACAATGACCACAACGGAGAGCGGGAGTGCAATGACCAGTGGATCAACTGCTGCCCACGGGAGTCCAAGGAGGCTGGCCTTACCGGTAAGTGCCTTGCACAGCCCGTACACTGATGCATACCGGGTATTGATGAAGAGTGCCCAGATAAACCAGACGACGGCACCTGTGATCAAACTGGCTTTTGCGGCAGTTAGATCAGGTCTTTTGGCATAGACTGCTACCGCGAATACCGGGAGGAACGCGGACGCACATAACCCCATGAACATCGCGGTTGCGATGGCAATGATACTTCCGGGCATCAGGAATGCAATAATCACGCTTGCGATGATCATGATCAGCACACCGACCTGGTTGGCCCTCATTGATAATGCACATTTACGTCCCCTCCCCCAGAGGTCGCATATCAGTGCGGTCCCCATCGTGTGGAAGAGCGAACTCAGCGTCGACATCGCCGCAGCCAACAGCGTCACCATGAATAATACTACGAACCATTCCGGCAGCGCCTGGTTGATGAAGAGGGGGATGATTGTGTCCACGTTACCGCCGGGAGCTGCCTGCACGGCTATTTTACCAAGAGTCTGGTAAAAATAAACATTCGTGAGAGCACCAACGGTGAATGCCACCCCGGTCATCATCAGGATGAAGGGACCGCCGATTAGTACTGCCCGGTTTAAGGATTTGTTGTTCTTGGCCGTCATAAACCGGACAACCAGCTGGGGCTGGGCGAGCACACCGATCCCTACCCCGAGGACCAGCGTCGTGATCACGGTCAGCCAGATGGAAGACCCGAAAACCGGCATCGTGGTCCAGCCGGTCATTCCACCTTTTGCAAGGTTTTCCGGGACAAGGGGGGCCATTGCGGTAAGGCTGCTGTTTGCGGCATTAACGCCACCAAGGAGGAGGTACGTTGCCACCAGGAGAATGGTCATCCCGACGAGCATGATGGCTCCCTGGACTGCATCGGTGTACATCACTGCGATCAGTCCGCCGAATATTACGTACACGGCAACGATCAGGGCAAATCCAAGGAGTGATGTGCTGTACGAGACCGACGTGGTTTCCCGGATGAACTGTGCCCCGCCGATCAGCACGGCCGCGGTGTACAGCGGCATGCCGACAATGATGATCAGCCCTGTAACAACCTGCATAAACTGGGACTGGTAAATTTTTCCGAGCAGGTCAGGGAATGTGACCGCTTTGAGCCGCTGCCCGATTTCCCTGGTCTTCTTACCGAATATGACAAAGGCCAGCAGGATACCCAGGCCGATGTTCAGCACGGTAAGCCAGATCAGTCCCATACCGAGGTTTGCGGCCTGCCCCCCGAACCCGACAATGGCCGAGGTGCTGATAAACGTGGCCCCGTAGGACAGGGCGATAATTACCGGGTGTGCCTCTCTCCCGGCGACCATGTAATCCTCAGAGGTTTTTGTCTTTTTATAACCGAGCCA
Source organism: Methanomicrobiales archaeon (assembly GCA_026394715.1). GTDB lineage: Archaea > Halobacteriota > Methanomicrobia > Methanomicrobiales > Methanospirillaceae > CAIKOD01. The sequence continues at coordinate 3,173 of JAPKXR010000235.1, forward strand.
GCCGAGGTAGAACATGACTGCAACATAAATGGCCGTTACCGCGATGAGGATAAGGCTGTTTACTGCCATATCAGGTGTCCCCTCCCTTGTTCCAGTTCATCAGGCCATATACGACACATGCCAGTACCAGGCCGATTGAGAGGCCATAACCGAGCAATATCCAGGGGTCATTGATTCCAAGCATTATTACACCTCGCGGTAAACTTTGGAGAAACACTGCAGGGGAACCGGCGGAGCTGCCGGATCCCCTACCTAAAGAAGAAGAAAAAGTCCGCACTCAGGGATGATGCACTTCGAATTCCTGTAGTTACAGACATGAGTTTACCTAATCATACAATCGGAGGTGCTGGTATTTATACGTTTTTTTTCGTGGGCCTGTTGTACCCACGGGCTGGACAATGTTCCCATTCGCTGACCCACCCGGATATGTGGCAGACGTGACCTTTTTTTGCTGGGCCCTCCCGAAAACAGATATTTAAGTCCGACATAATGGTGAAGTGACGTGTCTTCGGTTTATTTGGGGTTACATGAGTCGCTCCAGTCAGTCCTCCTGCAGCGTCTCGGATGGAGAGAGCTCCGTGATGTGCAGGAACAGACCTGCCGGGCAGTAAAGTCAGGGAGTGACGTGCTGGTCCTCGCACCAACGGCCGGGGGGAAAACCGAAGCCGCGCTGATCCCGGTTACTGACACTATGTTAAAAGAGGGGTGTTGCGGGGTCGCATGCGTTTACATCTCCCCGTTAAAAGCGCTCATCAATGACCAGGAAGGGCGGTTCCTCACATTTGCCGTTCCGACTGGTCTTCTTGTCCAGAAATGGCACGGCGATGTGCCGAAGGGGGACCGGGCATGGGCGGCAGGGGAGCCCCCTCATTTCCTGATGATCACCCCTGAGTCCCTTGAAGTTCTCATGCTTGAGCGGAACCTTACGGCTGACCTTCGAAACCTCCGGTTTGTGGTTATCGACGAAGTGCACGCATTTGTTGAATCTGAACGGGGCGTTCACCTCAGGTGCCTTCTCGACCGGCTGGACAAGGTGGCCGGGAGGAATGTGCAGAGGATTGGCCTTTCTGCAACGGTGGGTAACCCTGAGGCCGTGCTCGGTTGGTTGTCGGCACCGGGCAGGGCACAGGAGGTTGTCAGGGTACCGGTCCCGCCACGTGAAAAGAAGTTTTCGTTTACGGTTGAACCAGATGAAGGGCGGCGCATCACCTCCCTGGTCAGGGTTGTTTCCGGGAAGAAAGCGATCGTCTTTGTGAACAGCCGGAGCGATGCCGAAAAAGTGATCAAATCGCTTCGTGGCCGGGTTGACCACCTGTCTGTGCACCACTCCTCACTTTCGCCAGAGACCCGGAGGGAGGCGGAATCCGCATTTTCGCGTGAAGGGAGCGCCTGCATTGTCTGCACCAGCTCACTTGAGCTCGGGATCGATATCGGTGACCTTGATATCGTGGTCCAGCTCGGCGCCCCGAATTCAGTCTCCTCGTTCCTGCAGCGCATGGGCCGGAGCGGGAGGCGGGGAAAACCGCCATTCGTTGCATTCATCCTCCAGAACCCCTGCGAGATCCTCTGTACTGTTGCCGTGATCGAATGTGCGAGTAAAAAGGAGGTGGAACCCCTCATCCCGCATGTGCGCCCCTATAATGTGCTTGTCCAGCAACTCCTGCTGGAACTGCTCCGGAAACGGAGGGTCTCTACACGGAGTCTTCTTTCGGCACTGCGCGGCCTTACGCCGTTCCGGGAAATTCCCGCCGTGGCAGTAGAAGAGATTATCAAAAATCTCCGGGCTGAAGAATACCTGGTTGCTGACGGGGAGATGCTGATGCTTGGCCCCCGGTCCGAATTGGAATTCGGCCAGGCAAACTGGCGTGACCTGTATTCGGTCATCCATGGGGGTGGGGAATTCCATGCGGTGACGCCCGATGGCGAGGTTGTCGGGCGCCTTGATGCCAGGTTTGTGAACAGTAAAAACAGTGCCAATTTCCAGCTGGGCGGCAGGAACTGGACGATGATCACCTGTGACGAGGCCCGGAACCGGGTGGTCGTGGTTCCGGGGTCTGAACAGAAAGGGGGAATATTCTGGACTGGTGGGGCACACGGGTATAGTGACGTGGTGTGCCGGGGAGTTTCACGGATAATCCGGAGAGGGAAGTCCATATTTCCTCTCCCCGAAGATGCCGGACTTAACCTGGCACGCGTGATCTCGAAAGTCCCGGCGGGTTTTCACCGGGGCAACATCGTAATTGAGGCGCGGGAGGGTGCCAGGGGGATGGGTGTCCTCCTCCTCACCTTTCGGAACAATAATTTCGGGAAGCTCTATTCTTCCCTGCTCACCCGCGCACTCGGGGCTGGGGGCCGGATTAGTTATAATGACTTCTCGCTCCTCGTACGTGGGGTCCGGGGTGACGATCCGTTCGGGACGGTTGTTCATGCCGCGGGGGTGGCTGGCCTGTTCTCCCGTGAAGAGGTGGAATCTGCCATCCTGCTTCCTGCACCGGACGGGTGGAAATTTGGAGGCCTGATCCCGGCCGCGATGTTCCGCGAGATGGTTATGAGCGATATGTATCATATCGATGATTTCATGGCAGAATTATCAGCTGCAGAGATTTTTTTAGCCGGACCTGAATGCTCGGATGCTTCCGTCGCACTAGATGGCCAGTAGTCCACATTAGCGGTGGAGATCCAACTAGGTCAAAAAAACGTGGGATGCATGATCATCCGGCCCGGGATACGAATGATACGTTTTTTCATTGGGATGGTTTTTTTGGATAATTATGGGGCCCGCTGGAATTTGTTCTGATGGCCTTGGGAATACAACAAAAACCGGGTACCCGGTGGGCATTGGTCAGGTGACCACGGCCACTTTAAATCTCCACCACGCGACCCCGAACATGGCGACCGTAAATATCACCAGGACCGTGAAGGAGAGGAGGATATCGGCAGTAGTATAGACATAATGAATGCCCATCGTGGTGAAATTATCCCCGATTGCAAAATACCGGACCCCGTTGACCAGCTGGGAGAGCGGGTTCACCGTTGAGATCGCCTGTAAAACCGGTGGAAACGCGGATACCGGGTAGAGGGCGTTGCTGGCGAAAAAAATTGGCATCGTCAGGAGCGTGATAATCCCCTGGAGCCCTTCCGGTGTCTCCATCGAGATGGAGATGGCCGCGGAGAAAAAGAGGAACCCGATGGAGAACATCCCGACAAAGAGCAGGATCCCAAGCAATGCAATGGCGGTATGTCCTATGGTATATCCCGCAAAGAAGGTCACCCCTATTAGGAGCCCGAATGCCATGACAATCATCACCTGGATGAAGGACTTTGTCATACCCGAGAGTGCAATACCGAATATGATCTGTTCCCTCGGAAGCGGGCTTGCCATGATCTCCCTCATCAGTCCCCAGTTTTTATCAAACAGGATGACGATCCCACCGAACAGGCTCGTAAAAAGCGTGGTCATTGCAATGACCCCGGCCGCCATATAGGTCAGGTACTGTACTTCCGGGACCCCCGGGATGGGTGGGATTGAAGATCCGAGCCGATCAAAATTGGCAGACATGGCAATGCCGAAAAATGCCATCCACAATGCAGGCTGGACGAGTGCGGAGATCAGGAGCGTCTTGAACCTGACAAACCGGATCATATCCCGCCAGTAGATGGTCAAAAATCCGTAGTGCACCGTTCATCTCCTCCCGAATGCGGTTGAGACCTTTTCGGGCTTATCATCCCGGAGCTCGCGGCCGGTGAAATGGACGAATACGTCATCCATCGAGGGTTTCTTCAGGTTCACCGTGATAACGCTGATACCGCTGTTCCTGATCTCTTCGATTAGCAGGGGTAGTACCTTCGTCCCGTCATCATTTGTCGTGATGAGGATGCCCTTGCCTTTTTCACTGGCCCCGCTTACATTCGCAAGGGAAGAAATAACGGCCCGTGCCCTGGTATTGTCACTGGTCTCAAGGTAAATTAAGTCCTTTCCCAGTGCATTTTTTAGTTCCCATGGTTTCCCGCTCGCGATGATCTTCCCATGGTCAATAATACTGATACGGTCTGACAGGTTGTCAGCCTCGTCCATGTAATGGGTCGTGAGAAAAATCGTTGTCCCCTCTTCGTTTACGGCCCTGATATAGTCCCACATCCTCATCCGTGTCTGGGGGTCAAGGCCGATGGTCGGTTCGTCGAGAAAGAGCACGATCGGCCGTGTCATGAGCCCCCTGCCAATTTCAAGCCGCCGTTTCATCCCGCCGGACAGTTTCTTTACGAACGTGTCTTTCTTTCCCTCCAGTTTCACCAATTCAAGGATCTCCGATATCCGTTTCTTTCTGTCTGCCCGCGCCATCCCGTAGAGCCGGCCGTGGAACTCAAGGATCTCCCATACGGTCATGTCACGGTCGAGGGTCACCTCCTGGAATACGATCCCGATTGATTCCCTGACTTTTTCCGGCTCTGTCCTGACATCGTAACCGGCAATGCGGGCCTCGCCTTTCTGGAGTTTTAATAACGTGATCAGCACGTTGATCGCCGTGCTCTTCCCTGCCCCGTTAGGCCCGAGGAATGAGAATATTTCTCCCCTCCCAACGGTAAAACTAATCCCGTCCACTGCCTTGAAATCACCATACTGGTGCTCGAGGTCTTTTACTTCGATAATACTGGTGCTCAAATCAGGGTCCACCTCTTCTCCGTGTCAGGCGTCTCAATGGTATCTGTTGCAGTATAAATCAAGCGATCAGGGTTGATCTCATGGACTTTTCCTCATCCGGGGAAAAATATGATCCTCCCCTGAGCAACAAGAAGGGTTATTCTGGTCGCATGGGTTCCGGGGTAGTTCAGTCCAGTTTCTGCACCAGTTCTGCAACATTGGTCGCAAACAGGCGGATTGTTGCGATACCTTCCGTGTCATTCCATACCTCGCCCGGCTCACGCCCGAATACCATGTTCCAGTAATTGGAGCCCGGAACGATCATCTCGTTGATCAGGAAGAACATGAGCATCTCCTGCACCGTTGCGGTATGTCCCCCCCGGCGGGCAATGGCGATCGGTCCCCCGACCATCCAGCGGAGGAAATTATCGGTCACCATCGAGACAAGGCCAATCCGCTGTAACGCTGACATTACGTCCCCTCGTGCCGTACCAAAATATACGGGCGATGCGACAATGAACCCGTCTGCATCCCGGAGCAGTTCGATGAGGTCATTCAGGCCATCGTTAATCACACAGCAGCCAAGGTCCCTGCACTGGTAACACGCCGTGCAGGACTCGATTTTCTTTCCCGCAAGGGAGAATACCTCGGTCTCAACCCCGTATCCCGTGATTACTTTTACACACTCTTCAATGACCTGTGCCGTATTTCCCTCCGGCCTCGGGCTCCCCGAGAGTAGCACCACTTTCTTTGCCATAAGTAATAGTGTGTCATTACACAGAAAAATAATATCAGGTGTTCCCGTGAGCAGCAGCATGATCCCCTGGTGTTGCGTTGGTCGTTGTCATGGTCGCGGGGACTGGCAGCACTTCAATTTCCATCGTTGTAATTTTGTCGTAAATCCGTCGCTTCTGGACAATCGGCCACCAGCCGTAGATAAAAATATACGCCGGTTCCCACAGGGTGACCCACCCCAATATCAGCAGGCCCTCCCCCGCCATCCTGACCAGCAGGTCCTGTTCAAAGGTTGAGAGGAACTGGCGGGCGAGGAGTGTCATAAAGAGAATACCCATTGCAATGACGAGCACGAACCGTCCACGTTCAAACAGTCTCCGGAGTTCGCGGTCTGAAACCGATGACCTGTAGATAAAATGGTTGTGGATCCCAAGGATGATTGACTCGCGGGTAGTGTCTGTAATCGAATTTTCCGGGAGATAAATGGCCATTTTTACCGGGATTTTCTTCGGCTGGTCAACGACCGCGTTGAAAATGTATTCCTCCGCATCGGGGTCAAGTTCTTTTTCATGAAATGGTGAGGGGTCCAGAGAATTGAAGAGCTGCATCACGTTCCGAAGGACGAGCTCAATTACGATAATTCCATTATCTGTCCGGTATACAGATTTGGGTGGCTCCATGCTTCACCATCTGATTATTTCCCTAATGAAAATCCAGTTTCAAATTTTATTTATCTTCAATTCGCAAGGGTACCTGACCATTCGCATAACCCCTTGGAATAACGGCCGGGGGTTTCCCAATTATCCTTTTCTATCGTATCGATCTGATTATCAGCGGGGATATACTAAAATTGTTCCTTCATTTCACGAGATCGTATGTAGGACCTGGTGGGGTATCCTAACGGAATGGGATTTGAAGGTAATACCGTAACTATGCATAGCCCCTTTGGTCATTGGTCCCCCTGGTCATGCAGGTGTGACCTGAACAATCGTGAATTGGAATTTACACTCGGTGCAGAACGAAACTGCCCGGCCCTTCTCCAGGCAGATGACGAGGAAACCAAACAATGAGTGCCGGGAAAAACTGGTTCGGTACCATATCTGCAATGTTGGAAACTCCACCCTCTGGCCCCCGGTGGAATGCTGCCGGGGTCGCATGCCAGTTTACCGTGGTTTACGGGATAAAGATTCAGCATTGAAGGTATTATTATCCCTTGAGAAAGAATTTAACAAGTACATTTCGCTCCAGATGCCACCGGATGATGGTGCCCTGTTGTGAACAAAATGAACCGTCCCACGGTAGTCCCCATTCAAAAATGGAAACTCGCAATTTTCCGTCTGATAGGGGGCGCAAGGAAATTCCCAGGGATTAACGGGAGATGAGTACCAGATGAGTTTGACACCAGAATCCCTCAACTTTGACGAGGCGAGACTTGACAAGATCAGGACAATACAAGAGGCAGGAGTGCCGCTGTACCCGGCGAAATTTGAACGAAAAGATACTATCGAAGAGATCAGGCAGCGGTTCCATGCAGTAGGACACGAAAAGAGCGAGGACGGTGTCATTACTGCCGGACGGATTTTTACGGTCCGTGACCACGGGAAAACAATATTCGCAGACCTTGGAGACGAGAGCGGCCGGATCCAGCTGTACATTCGGAAAAACGATCTCGGGGAAGAACAATTCGATTTTGTCAACAGCAACCTCGATCGGGGCGATATCATCGGTGTAACCGGGCATCTTTTCAGGACAAAATTGGGGGAGATCACCATCTGGGTCGACCAGGTGACCTTCCTCTGCAAATCCGTCTGTGCATTGCCGGAGAAATTCCATGGCCTGAAAGATATCGAAAAGCGGTACCGCCAGCGTTACGTTGACCTGATTGTGAACGATGATAGTCGCGAGGTATTCAGGACGCGGAGCCGGGTCATCTCACTGATCAGGAGGTACCTGGAGGACCGGGACTTCCTTGAATTTGAGACCCCGATTCTCCAGCCTATCTATGGCGGAGCAAATGCGAGGCCATTTACAACGTATCATAATTTCCTCGAACAGAAATTTTTCCTCCGGATCGCACCCGAACTCTACCTGAAACGACTGGTGGTCGGTGGTTTCGAGAAAGTCTTTGAGATCGCGAGGAATTTCCGGAACGAAGACATTGACACGCGCCATAACCCTGAGTTCTCGATGGTAGAGATTTACGAGGCCTACAAGGACTTCCGCGATATGATGCAGTTGACTGAAGGGATCATCTCCGTTCTCGTCTATACCCTTCACGGGAAGTACGATATTGCATATGGAGATGAAACACTCCGGTTTGAACCCCCTTTCCGGAAGTTGTCGATGGAAGATGCGGTACGGGAGATCGCAGGTGTTGATATCCATGCGCATACGCCGGATGAACTCCGTGAACTTGCAAAGAATAACCGGATCGAGGACTATGAAAAACCACAGACTCAACGGGAGTTCCTTGTCCTTTTCTTTGAAGGAATGGTGGAGAATAAACTAATTCAGCCGACGTTTGTCTATGATTTCCCAATTGAAAATTCCCCGCTTGCAAAAAAACACCGGGTCAAGGAGGGCTTCACCGAACGGTTCGAGCTCTTCATCAACGGGATGGAGATCGCAAACGGTTTTTCCGAGTTGAATGACCCGCTTGATCAGCTGGCCCGGTTCGAGGACCAGGACGCAAAGCGGAGGGCCGGAGATATGGAGGCCCAGATGATTGACGCGGATTTCATCACGGCGCTTGGGTTTGGGATGCCCCCTACCGGAGGGGTCGGCCTTGGTATTGACCGTCTCGTGATGCTCCTGACCAACCGCGACTCGATTAAGGAGGTGATCCTCTTCCCGCAGATGAAACCCGAAGCAGTGAAATCCGAAGAACTTGTGGAAGAAGTAAGAAATGAAGGGATTGAACCTCCCTCAAAGGGCTGATGCCTGCCTGGAAGAATCTCACCCATATCCGGACTCTATTTTTTTATGTTATTAAACTACTTCTGATTCCGAAGCAGGTGACCTGAATCAGGTAGTATCAGGACCTGTCTACCGGGATCCTAAAAAAAACGGGATTTTAGATCAATGCATGGGTGTTATCGATTATACCGGGTCTGAACGATCAATGCAAACGGCAACATTGCCCTTCAAGACTCGTTCTCGTCGTCGAAGCCCTTTTGTGATCTGGTTCAGCACAAAAATCAATATACATGGTAAGACAGGCTGTCGCATGAACCATCATCGTTCTCCAAATGAAAAACTCCGAATTTCGATATGCCAAAATGAACTTCCTGCATCGTTTTTTTTGCATGTAAATTTACCCATATTTACCTTATTGTAGGATGAAAACCATTCGTGCGACATTCTCAAGAACTGCGAAAATGATCGTCTATGATCAAATGGATGATGTCAGTTGCCATACCTGCTGGCAACAGTTCAAATCTCTAATTCTCTTCTGCTGCCGGGATGTAACCACAATAAATTTATCGTAATATTTACCTGTTTTTTGAGCCGGAATGGCTCATAAGGACGAGGGATAAATAATTAGCCGGTTTATCCGGGCATCGTTTCCTCTTTTATATGCACTGGGATGGTGGTGTTGACCGGGACTCTTTCCACCCGGGATCAGATATCATATGATCACCCTCAAAATTCCAATTGGCATCATTGTACCAGGTCTTACCCCTGTTTATGGCAGGATAGCTATTTATTTGAATCCTCCATATATAGGTCTTCATAGGTCACAATATGTTGCAGAAGAACCACATTGCCAGGATAATGACAGTCATGCTCATGCTCTCTGTAATGGTCTCGATGGCAGGTGTTGAGGGTGCGTTTGAGATTAAAGTCAACACCGTGCAACATTCCACACCGGTCAACGGGGTGATAACTCCTGATTATTCACTCCCTGTAACTGCCACATCTGCAACCCCTACCCAAGCATTGACAAGTCCGGTCACTCCAACCCCTGCCGTTACTCCCGCTCAGCTGCCTACCCCGGAGGAAACGGTTAATTCTCCTGGTAATGGAAATGTAATCGATACTCCGGGATCCATTCAGGATGATTTCTGGTCTTTCGTAAACTCAATGTTTGACAACACATCAGGAGATCCCGGCCCTGATGTTGTACCGACTCCTGTTCCCACGCCAGTTCCGACAACAATAGCAACAACAGTACCAACGCCTGTTCCCACGCCAGTTCCGACAACAATAGCAACAACAGTACCAACGCCTGCGCCCACGCCAGTTCCGACAACAATAGCAACAACAGTACCAACGCCTGCGCCCACGCCAGTTCCGACAACAATAGCAACAACAGTACCAACGCCTTTTCCCACGCCAGTTCCGACAACAATAGCAACAACAGTAC
>JAPKXR010000394.1 GCA_026394715.1 Methanomicrobiales archaeon
CGCCGGTTCGAATCCGGCCGAGCCCATTTTCATGTCGTAAGCCTGTTGGAACATCGGAAGGCTTCCTGTTTTTCTATTTCTCCTGCCTTCAGGGCATTTATGCGGTTTATTTTTTATCGCGCGCCCTGCGCGCCTTGATACACAACCCAGGAATCTTATGGGAAACAGATCACCAGAACCGGGATGATGGTTAGTACAAAAAAAATACCATTTCTGAATGGGCCGACATGGCCTTATTGTGATCAGAGCATTTGGAATTATTGGGGAACAGCAAAAAAATTATGGTATGATATGGGTTGTCTTCGGGATATTGCTTACATTGTAAAATTTCACTTTGTATCCATCCGGATAGGTTATTGTTGTGATTGCCGGGGAAAAATCAGGATTGATAAGAGGTGCAAACCAGTACTGCTTCAACACTTTTTCTGCTGCTTCGAACGATAAGGCAGGAGTACTCATCGTAGTTCCACCACCTTTATTCACTGACCGCTGCGCAAAGTTGTCCACCGAAACCCTGATTGAATCGCTGTTCACCTGTTCAACACTAACCGGTACCTGCAGGTTGTTCTCGAATGCGCGGCTCAACTCATCCGCAGGATCTGCGATACGGAGGTATACGGCCATATGTTCCATCCAATTAAGGGTGTAACCAAACTGAATCTGCGCATTTCCATTATTCTGCACGGTGATATCCAGTGAGTCGGCGGTGAATGCCTGAACTGGCAGGATGAACAGGAACAGGATGATGGCTACGATTCCTGCGTACTTGAGAAATTTCATAATATCTCCTTCTTGATGTCTGTATAAATATATATGTCTCGGGACATCGCCGGGGGGGGGATAATTGTTGTTTTACCCTGGAAAAATAACTTGGGGACTCCCACATTTCGGGCCGCTAATCTGACCTGGTCTATCCGAGTGACGAAGAGCAGGTAAGATTAATCATGGATGTATTTCAGGAATGAGTTAGTTCAGAATTATTTTGTTGGGGGGGTGATAGTATCTGTAGAATTTTTGGTGGGCACGGGGCTTGATTTGACTGTCGTTTTGTTAGACGCTGCTACGATTCCTGTAGAGTTTTTGGTTGGCGCAGGGTTTGATTTGACGGTCGTATTGTTGGACGCTGCTACGATCCCGGTAGAATTTTTAGATAAAGAAAAAATGTTTCCAGCTGGCAGGACCAAAGGAGGGTCTAATGTGATCCAGCGGTTATTTATCCCCCGATGATCGAATGGAAGTCCTCCTGATTTAAAATTCCTGATTACAGCCCTATTTTCGATAAATAATCTTGAATTCCCCATCTGGAGCGACGAAAAATTCAGGGTATGTCCTATCATCATTGTATTATTCTGCATATCCAACCCAGCGGCATTGACCTGTGTACTGTTTATGGATCTGCTCGGGCTTGCTTTGACTGTCGTATTGTTAGACGCTGCTACGATTCCTGTAGAATTTTTCGTTGGCACGGAGCTTGATTTGACTGTCGTATTGTTAGACGCTGCTACGATTCCTGTAGAATTTTTGGTGGGCACGGGGCTTGATTTGACTGTCGTATTGTTAGACGCTGTTACGATTCCTGTAGAAGTTTTGGTTGGCGCAGGGCTTGATTTGACTGCAGTGCTATTGGATGCTGAAAGGATACCTGATAAATTCCGGGTATTATCAAAAGTGTTACCATGTGGGAAGATGACCAGAGGGTCCACTGTTATCCTGCTGCTGGTCCCCCCACGGTAATCAAATATCAGTCCGCCGGATTTCAAATTCCAGATGATATCACAGAGTTCTGTAAATAATTTTGAATTTCCCGTCAATGGCGCGGAAGAATTCACGGGTTTTTGTAATATAATTGAAGTATCCAGCGGATCCAACCCGGAAACTTTGACCTCCAGCTTAGTCGTGGAGAGATTCCCGGTTGGAGATTGTGCCAGTGAAACAGGAAGAATTTCTGGTGTTGTGAAATAGAGCAGATCTCTATTGTTTATTACAGCGATTATTGATGAGCCATCACGTGAGATCTCAAGTGCGGTTACCTGTTTATTCATCACCCCATCGTCATGGTATGTCCATAAGAGTGCCCCCTTGTTATCCAGGAGATAAAGAGTGCCATTTGTTGTCCCGGCAACGATTTTGGTCGCCTGGGAATTGATTGAAAAAACGGGCACCTCCCCATCGGTAGAGAAGTCCCATACAATATCACCAGTCCTGTTGAGGGAGAACACTGAACCTCCAGTACATCCGGCAATAACCAATGATCCATCCTCATTAATTTTAAGGTCATTGACCCGCGGAGTTTTTGCATTCCAGAGTGTGGTCCCATTATTATATCGCGATGACACAATCCCCCGTGATCCTTCACCTTCACTCGTTGCAATATCCGTACCGTTCGAAGATACAGCGATTGAAGTGATTACGTTTAAGGTTG
>JAPKXR010000367.1 GCA_026394715.1 Methanomicrobiales archaeon
CGGCAATGGTTTTGCCCCCGTCGGGTTCCCACAGTCCGGCACAACAGGTACCAAACGTTGCGGCACTATGGGCTTGATGAGGAAATAGCGAGGGACAACACCTGGCAAACGGTTGTTCGAGCTCGGGTCAGGCCAACTGCGGGTGGTTGTGCTGCCCCCTGAAACCACCACCCTTTGCCGGCCCCATTTTCGGGGAACTTCGGGTTTTGGCCGGTACCAGCAGCGGTTTTGCCTGGGTTGGGGGGGGCGGAATGGCGGGTTTTTGTCTTAACCTGTCCTCTCAACCACCAGGGATTCCCGGAAACCGGGGTGATATACACACGAAGCACCCCGGCGACGGCGACAGTCTGCTGATGCATCCTGTAACCGCCGTCGCCTTCTACCCCTCCGTTGTCAAAACGTCATAGGACCAGGGACAGAAACGAATGTTGGGGGGTATTAGTTTGGATCGGCACCTTTCCGTTTTAAACTATTAATCACACAAATTCAAAAATTGTGAAAACATAGTGAGACATAATTGCGGAATTAAACGACTAATATGACGGATTTATGGTCTCCAACAGGTCAACCATGGAATCCGTTCAAAGTCACGGTCATTGGAGATGATATGCTTAATGTTATAAGCGTGAGCACTGGCTGTAATGGCTGCATCTTTAGCCATCAGTTTAAGTTCCTTTGAAAAATAATAGGTAAGATCAGTAAGCCCTTTCGCCTCATCAACCAGCTCAAATGGCATTTTTATGAGGTCCTGGTGTAATTCCCATGCGACAGAAAGCTGGGAAATAATATCCGGATTACGTTTAATCTGGGCTACTGCCTCCTGCGGTGATGAAACAAGTTCTTTTCCAACCGCTTCTGCAATTATAAGACGATGGAGCAATTCGTTAAGGACCATGGACGGGATTACCCCTTGTAATTCTCCATCTTCAACCCGGCGGATAACAGTCTCACAATCGTCGGCAAAACGGGGATGATCGGTCACCCAGTATACAAAAATGTTGGAATCGAAAATCGCACGAGTGTCAGAAGGAAGACGAGACAATCTATTCGGGGAGGTCACTTTCAGCGATCTCCTCGATAATGGCGGGATCTGAAATTTTTATTCTGCCCCGGAATCGTTGTGATGCAGGCACCTGATCTATGTTCCCAGTTACATCAATACCAGATTTCATTTTACCTGTGATCAGAGTAACTTTCTCCGGTTTTTGGCGAACTACTTCAGTCTGGGACATGATTACTCTAAAATATTGTCTATAGATATGAAAAAGGTTAGTATACTTTTTAATTCATTAAGGCATCATCACTTACGATTCAAAAATCTCAACATTTCATTGCCCCCCGTCGGGTTCCCACAGTCAGACACCATGGGTACCGGACGTTGCGGCACTGGGGAGTTGACAGGGAAATAGCGAGGGACAACACCTGGCCAACGTTTGTTCAGGTTCGGGTCAGGCCAACTGCGGGCGGTTGTGCTGCGCCCCGAAACCACCACACTTTGCCGACCCACTTTTTCAGGGCACTTCGATTTTTGGCCGGTCCTGGTAGCGTTTTTGCCCGTTGAGGCAAGGCCCGCGTGTTTGCCTTGTTCCAAAGCAGTCCCCATTGCGCCCTTAGTTCGCCCTGATTTGGGGGGGAACAGGGGCTTTAGAGGGGAATAATGCGTATTCGTGAAGTAGAATAAGGGGATTATAGGAAATTGTCATCTGATCCTTTTGATAATAACATGAAATCACATCAAACGATCAATATCGCTCATATCGTACACAAGAAATCCTTCATCAAACAGTTCCGCTTTTTCGTCAATAGTCCCTGCGATAACCACAAATTTTTCATTGGCATATTCTTCATGCCGGACCAGTTTGGATTTTCTTTCCAGGCGGTTGAACAGCTTTTTCACATCGCTCCTGGTAAGATCACCCCATTTCACTTCTCCAAATATTATTGTAGAGGTCTTTTGCTCGAATGCTATCAGATCGATCTCGTCTTCTTTATACCACCATCGCCCCGTACGATATCCAGGAAAAATTTCAGGTATAAAATCTCTACGAACAAAACTCTCATAACGCCTGCCAAAGTAGGAATCGAGTTCCTGATCAGCTGGAACGTACCCCGATGTCTCAATTTCCTGCCTGTGTGGAAAGATAAAATTAAACCAGAAGTCAAAGAGAGAATCTTTCACACGATATACCCCGTTTTTGCTTTTCAAAAAAGCAGGTTCCTCACGTTCAATTATCCCAAGACGGGCCATACGTTCCAGGTATGGATATAAATGGCGGGCATCGGTCCCACAGAACTGGGCAATGGCAGCAGGAGCTGTATTCCCAATTGCGACAGCATTGAGGATCGATTGGTACATCTTCAGCTCGCGGAACTCCTGGGTAAGGAGAAAATATGGCTCGCGGTAGAAATATCCGTAACGATTGAAAAACTCCCGGCTAATAAATTCTCTAAATGAACGGTAATCTTCAGCTTTCAGAAGATACTCAGGAACGCCTCCGATCGTTAGGTATATTCGCAGTGCTTCTTTGAAGGGGACGGATAAAAATTTACGGGCATGCATAAACGGAAGCGGTTCAAGAAAAATATCACGCGTCCTTCTTCCATACAATGGTGAAGTCGATGAGAGGGCAAGATCACTCATAAGCCCGAGCATCGACCCGCAGAGAATGATGCACCAGTTGGACATTGACAATTTTGTGTCCCAGGATTTCTGAAGTCCCGATAAAATTGAAGGGTCGTTTTTTATCAGGTAGGTGAACTCATCGATGATAAGATAGGTGCGTTCCGGGAGCGATTTCTGCGCGATATAGGTAAATAACTGGTCCCATGTGGTGAGGTCCAGAGATGCAAGAAGGTCATCGTCGAAAAATTTTGCACATTCTGACTGCATATTCCGGATCTGAAGCCGTGGTGCGGTGTCTTCAGCGAAAACCATGATACCAGGTTTATCTTTGGAGAATTCGGTAATCAATCTTGTTTTGCCAATCCGTCTTCTACCATACAGGATTATAAGTCTACCATGATTTTTATTCCACTCTTCCTCAAGGATCCCGGTCTCATCTTCCCGGTCAATAAACTCCCTAATCATGATTAGTACTAATCGTGATTAGTACATAATATTTTGCTGGAACCCTGATTAACCTATGATCTATACCAAAAAGTTCCAATCCGGATTTCAAACCAGTAGAATTCGAGGGTTTCAAAAATGAGGCGGGGGCTTGAACAATTTTTATTGACAACCAAACACTGGACGGATAAACCCAATCCACAGGAATCACCTCAAGAGCGGCGTGGTGTGGCGGCAACCCCCCCACAACACCGCCCCCACCTCAGCCCCGTCATCGCAAACGTTAGCCGGTATCCCCTTGCCAGACCACTCTTTGCCGACCCCTGTTTTCGGGGCACTTCGGATTTTGGCCGGTACTGGCAGCGGTTTTTGCCCGCCCGGATCCCCACAAACCGGTACCACGGGTACCAAAC
>JAPKXR010000077.1 GCA_026394715.1 Methanomicrobiales archaeon
CTGCTTTTTGAACGATTATTCCTGGAGGTCAACACGGTGAATTTTTCAGCAGACCATTATTATCCCGGTGTATCCCTTTCCAAAAAAATAACATTCCGGAGAGTCACATACTTCACCATAATGGTATCGTGGTGGTCGTCGTTTCTCTTGTACCGATTCCTTTCCAGATAATCGCACTCACGCAGGAACGAAACGACCTGTTTGAGTACCCCCTTGACCGCCTCGTCGAAATCATCAGGGATCTCGGGTTTCGCTGTACCAGCTGCGCGCGTTGCTGTACCCATGAATTCAACGGCCACGTTTTTTTGGTCGACCACGATGTGACAATGGTAAAAACCATTGATCCGGGTGCCCTGGAACCAGCTCCGTACCCCGAGTTCTGCGACCAGAACGGGGTTTTTTACGTATCTGGGTATGCATTGCGGACGAAGGATGACGCCCCCGGATCCTGCTGGTTCCTGGAAAACGGCCGGTGCCGGATCTACAACCAGCGGTTCACCATCTGCCGGATATACCCCTTCATGCTCCACCGTGAACCCGATGACGCAGGAGTTGTCGACTGGAGACAACTATCAGGGCTGAATGAACACGGAGAATACCACCATGAGGCCCCGATGGAGGAATGCCTCACCCTTGCCCGCCAGGTAAAAGAGTATGAATATGCGATCCTTACACAGGAGATTGCGTTCCTGGAATGTATTCAGAACTATTTTCTAAGAGCCAATCTCCGGCACGTGCAAAAAGTGTATGATGACGGGATGAGACGGTTTTCAAAGGGAGAACCTGTCACCGTTATGGTCTATTATGCCGGGGAACTGGAAAAGCACCAGGTAAAAAAATCCTGTTGACACCGGTTCCTGGAAATAATCACACACTGTTTTTCCATTAACCGGGTGATTCACGCCGTAAGGAGAATATACTGGACCGCGCAGACCGGCTTGTCAGGGAGTCGGGTCCGGACTAATAAAAAAACGCGAATCCTGTTATCACGCAGATTAAAGCTGGTGGCAGACAGAAAAGCGTTCTTATGATATTGCAACCTGGATATACCAGGCGCGGTTGAAGTTGAGGCACATCTTTGTTTTTACGGCCCCTCGTCTTCCAGTTCATTATCTTCACTGGGGACCACCGAAATTTCCCACCTCTCTTCATCGAATTCAAGTGTGCCCTCTCCATTACATCGGGGGCATGGTATGTCCGGACTTTCGCCACACCCGGTTACAATGAGTGCTTCATCCTTGTCTGCTTCCAGCCTTGCGACCTTTGCATGGACATGAAAATGGCGCCTGGCCTCGTCAGACTTGAGCGCTTTCCAGATCTGAAAATGTTTATTCACAATGTGACCAGTACCGTTACAACGTTTACAGGTGAGAATAATTGTCATGTACCGGGCCTAATTTACATTATACTCATAGGGATTAAATTTTCCCAATTGTCTCTTTCACCAAAAATAAAAGGAATCCCAGTCCCGGATGTTCCGGTAATGAATGCCCTTAATAACCTGTAATTACTCCAATGGTCAACTGGTAGGAAACCAGTTATATGACCTGGAGAGAACAGAATAGTATGAAGACCAAAGCCATCGTAGTGTTATTTTTCACCTTTGCTATCCTGCTACTGGCTGCCGGGTGTACCCAGGCACCTGCACAGACACCGGCAACCGCAACAACGACAACAACGTCACCCATTCAGACCCCCCAAACAACGGTCCCAACCACCGTAGTCATTACCACATCAACTCCTGAAGTGGTCCAGACCCTCCCGGAAGCATATGCCGTTGAAGTCCAGGTCGCGAGCAGTGGCGTTTCGGTTGACCCGAAAATGATCACCACATTCCGTGGGGGAAGGGGCATCAACTTTGTGACACAGGTCGAAGTAGTAAATAAGAGGGGAGATGGAAAAATAGAGACCGCAGTAAAGAGTCACCCGAATGTCGGCGACACCATAGAACTGGCATCATCCGGCGGGGACAACGACCGTATTTCAGTATACGTGACAATTTCCAACGGCCAGAAATACCTGATATTTGACCAGGTGGTCTCTTTCAAACAAAGGGGTTAGATTTTAATCCGGGACAAATAATTTCCCGGCATGACCACTCCATTTTTCCTGTTATAACAACGCCAAATCAGCAATAGTACGGGCAGGGACCAGTAATAAAAGTTCGTTTTCTGCCTGCTTTTTACGGGTTAACTTGTATTCCGGTGCCATGAAAGATTGCAACCAGGCGGTCACCAGCGGATACCGAGACCCTGTAGAGCGAGCACAAATCATTCCCTGAGATACGTTCTGCAATTGCTTCAAGATGACCGCTTGCCGGGCTGATGTACTGTATCGTTGCCGAGAGAGCGACCTGTCGTTCCCGGCCCATGTTCGCAGCTATACCAAAAGCATGGTCGGCAAGCGTAAAGATTGCACCCCCGTGAGCGGCTCCCCCGTTCGGTCCTGTTTTCCCTTCGGTAGTCATTGTGACCCTGACACCGTGGTCCCACACACCAGTAACTTTCATTCCAAGGAGCTGTGCAAATTCACACGAATTAAACGCCTCAATAATCTCCTGGTTTATTGGTATGCCGGGCGGTTTCATCTGGCAATCACGGGATCTTCAGGATGGGAAGACCTACTTGTATTCCCTTTTCGTATAACTGTGCTTATCAGAAGAGCCCCCGTGTGCAACGATGTAGACCCATTCATACAGGGATTTCAGGGTCCCATACTGCGTGTACCGGCGCATGGAGAAACCCACCCTGACCCGGTTGGAAAACTTTACCTTCCCAAGCTTCCTCATGCGTCGGGCGATCTCAAGATCGTCACCGGCATCGACCGTCCGGTACATACCGGCCTTAATGAATGCGTCCCGGTCAAATGCCGTATTACACCCGAGCGTGTAAAACAGGGCACCGGTATAGTACCCGATTCTCGCAAATGTATTTGCGAAGAACAGCGATACCTGGTTCTTCATGCCTTCTTCAATCGGATCGACGGGGCCAAAGAGCTGGACAATCGGTCGTTTCGAAAATTCGGATTTTATATTTTCCAGCCAGTCCTCAGGTATAACACAATCGGCATCGGTGGTAACGATGATCTCCCCCCTTGACCTCAGCACCCCGTCATTTCGTGCTCCACCCACCTTGCTGCTCGTCTGGATAAAAACAAGGTCTGCATAACGTCCCGCAATTTCCCGTGTCTGATCTTTTGAATTGCCATCGACGACAATAACCTCGTATTCGTCCCTGGGAATAGACTGTTTCAACAGTGATTCCAGGCACCGGGCGATATTTGCCTCCTCGTTATAGGAGGGAATAATAACAGAAATCATGATCCCACAAGTGTTTGATAGAGGTCGACATGTTGTTTTGCAACATCCCTGATATCGAATGTCCGGGTATAATCCCGTGCTCCGACAGAAATTTTTCTTAAAGCCTGCAAATCATCGATCAATGTTGCCGCCTCATCGTTATTTGCAAAATACAGGACCTGAGCCCCAAAAATATCGTGGAACTCCGGAATATCTCTCGCGACTACCGGGAGCCCACAGGCAAGTGCCTCAAGGATGACAAGCCCAAAAGTCTCTGCATACGACGGCATAAAAAAGACATCCGCGCCGTTATACGCGTTTACAACATCCCTGATATGACGGGTAAGAATTACATTTTTCCCACAACGGTCAGCCATAAACCGGATTTTCCGGTAGTCTTTCGAGAGGAACCCGTACGGAAGTCCACCTACCCAGACCCATTTCTTTTCAGGGAATTGTTTTGCGAGGGCAAAGAAATCATAGAGCCCTTTTCGAGGGGTCTGCTGTGCCACGGTGAGGACGACCTCGGTACCATCTTCAATCCCGAACTCTTCACGAAATGCTTTCCGTTTCTTGTCATCTTTCCGGAATATTTCGCGGTTAACACCGTTTGGAATATAGGTCACCGGCATTTCCGGGACCATGGACGTAACTTCCTCGTGGCATGACTTCGAGATCGTAATGATATGATCGTATTTCCGGTACACTTTCGGGTACTGCTTGTTGATCACCTTAACAAAGGCAATATTCCCCTGGTTGATCCTTGGCGTTGAATGTGCCGTAAGGACTTTGCAACCGGTGCTAATCCGCCGGTTAACAGCTGCTATCGGGCCAAACGTATGATAATGAACGATATCTGCAGTCCGGGAATAACTCTTCCATGTCACGTCGATGTCAGACGAAACCGCGATCTGGCGGTACAGGGCTTTCGCCACCGTAGAACTACCGATATATTTAAAGAACAGCTGGTCTTCCACGTAGAAGTTCACCCTCATACCTGCTGCCCCCGGACGAAGTCGATGGCATTCCGTATACATCCGTCCATATTCAGGTATTCAAAGCGCGAGAACCGCCCCACCAGTGAAATACCAATCTTACTACAGTATTCCCTGACAATTGCAATATTTTTCAGGTACTGGAGGTCATAGACAACGTAGGCAAAACGGTGGCGGTACACACCAGTGGAGATAACGGACTGTTGAGATAGAAGGCCCATTCCGGTAAGTGAACTAGTCACATGATCGATAACTTCCTGGTCATTCATCATTGATGCGACATCCCCTTCATTATAGGTAATCTCAGCGAGAATCGAACTACAACCTTTTGGGGCATTACCAGGGCTAAAATTTGATGGGAAGGAGATGCGGTTCTCCATCCCGATCTTTTCATCGGGGATATACATCCACGAAACAGGCGGGACTTCCCCTGTTATTCCGATACTGACCGAGATTAAGGAGTTATACTTCAGGTCGTCCACTGCCTTCCTTACGGCCACCGGTACATCCACGAGCATCGGAATGAGATACTGCAGGGGGATTGTGGAAATACACCGGTCTGCAACAATTGTCCGGGTACCATCACCGATCACCCATTTCTCACCATCCCGCAGAACGGAGGTCACCCGGAAACCCGTCGTAATCTGATCTGTTAGCGGCCCACTAATCGCATCGACAAGAGATTCAATACCGCCGTCCAGTGGATAGGAGAAAACGGACTGGTGGGTGTATCCCTCAGTATCGATCCCGATGGCTGACCTGATGACGTCCTCAACCGGAGGCCGCGGTACCCTTCCCTCCATCCAGTGCGCAGACATCAGGTCCGTTTTATAATTCCAGATCTTTTCATTATAGGGGACCATGTAACACGCTGCAATTCCTTTACCGAATGTCTGGTGGATCCATTCCTTGAAGTTTTCCGGGGTTTGGAATTCTCCTTTCTCTGATGCAACAAGGGCTTTTATGAATTCATTGATACAAAAGAACAGGTCCTCTTTTGGGAGGTCTGACAACCCGTTCTCAAACGGGTATTTAATGAAGAGACCTTTATAGAATATTTTAGTATTCCGTTCACATTCATTCCGGTTGCAGGCAAGGACCTCGTGCATAAAGGAGAGCACTTCTTTGTCCCGGGAAAAAATAATATGTGAGCCCCCGATATCAAACGTGAACCCGTCCTTCTGAACAGACTGGCAGAGACCACCTATCCGGTCTCCAGCTTCCAGCAGAGTGACATCCTCATTCCGGGCAGCGAGGAGCCTTGCAAGAGTGAGGCCGGAAAGACCTCCTCCAAGTATCGCGGTTTTCACTTCCTAATAGGTTAGCGGCCACGATTTATATGATTGACCATTCAAATTTGAGACCCGGTGTCGCTTCCCGTTGCCCGGCCAAAGATCTTTCGCAAGGGATAAAAACAATTCCGCCCGGTCTGGCACCAATGGTCGTGCTGACAACGGCAAGAATTTGAATTTTATAAATTGGTCTGAAAAAATGTAATTATTTTCCGCTCTTCACCGTTTTCGAGCCCCGTAACATACCGATTTTGCCCGTTCTGACCAGCTCTTTTACCCCATACTGGCGGAGCAGTGTTTCAAGGGCATCAATTTTTTCAGTGTTACCAGTAATCTGGAGCACAATGGTCTTTGTGCCCATGTCGACGACCTGTGCCCGGAATATCTGGGCAATCTGCAGGATTTCACTCCGGCTGGCCCCGGAATCCACGGTCACCTTGATCATCGCGAGTTCCCGCTCAACCCGCTCATTCCCGGTGAGGTCTGATACCTTGATCACATCGATGAGCTTGTTCAGCTGTTTCATAACCTGTTCAATCTGTGCATCGTCACCGATACAGACAATGGTGATCCGGCTCATCCCCGGCTCTTCACAGGTCCCGACTGCCAGGCTCTCGATGTTAAAACCGCGGCGGGAGAAAAGCCCGGTCACCCGTGAGAGTACCCCGGCCCGGTTCTCCACGAGGATCGAAAGGGAATGCGGTTTCATGAATTACTACCTCCAATCATCTCGTTATTTGCTGCACCGGGAGGTACTATCGGGAAGACGTTCTCTTCACGTTCTATCCTGAAATCAAGGATAAACGGCCCCGGGGTATCAATTGCAGTCTTTAATGCTGACTGCACATCATCCCGGGACTCGACCCGTATCCCGTCAATTCCATACGCCTGCCCAATTTTAACAAAGTCTACCGGTGGCAATTCGGTAAACGAGTACCTCCGGTCATAGAAGAGCTCCTGCCACTGCCTGACCATGCCGAGGTACTGGTTATTGAGGATGGCGACCTTCACCGGGATTTTATACTGTGCGATGGTCCCGAATTCCTGGATATTCATCTGGATGCTCCCGTCGCCTGCTATATCGAAGACTGCCTGGTCTGGCCGCGCATAATGCACCCCCATCGATGCCGGCAGCCCGTACCCCATTGTCCCAAGCCCCCCGGACGTAATCCAGGTCCTGGGTTTCCGGAAACAGTAGTACTGGGCGGTCCACATCTGGTTCTGACCGACTTCCGATACAATAATACCTTCCCCTTTCAGCAGGTCGGACAACTGCTGAATGATATACTGGGGCCTGAGTTTCCCGTCATCCTTATAGCGGAGAGGATGCTTTTTCTTCCAGCCTTTTATCTTCTCGAGCCATGGATGGTACTGCCCCGTCTTTTGGAGCCTGATGACTATCTCCCCAAGAATGTTCCCGACATCACCGACGATCGGCACATCGACCTGCTTGTTCTTCCCGATCTCCGCCGGGTCGATATCGACATGGATGATCTTTGCATGTGGGGCAAAGGTGTCCAGCTTCCCGGTGACCCGGTCATCGAACCGGACCCCGACTGCGATGAGCAGGTCACATTCGGTGACCGCAAAGTTGGCATACTCAGTCCCGTGCATCCCAAGCATCCCAAGGTTCAACGGGTGGTCGCCAGGGATTGCGCCGAGGCCCATCAGGGTTGTGGTGACCGGGATCATCATCTGCTCGACCAGCCGCACCAACTCTCCCGATGCGTTGGAAAGGACCACGCCGCCGCCGGCATAAACCAGGGGCCGTTCGGCAAGCGTGATCAGTTCAATAGCCCGGTCTATCTGCCGCTGGTGGCCCTTGTAAGTCGGCTGGTACCCACGCAGGGTAACGGTCTCTTCCCGGGGCAGCTCAATTTCCACGGTCCCGGTACTCACGTCCTTGGGTATATCAATCAGCACCGGTCCCGGTCTTCCAGTTCCCGCAATGTAAAAAGCCTCCTGGATAACCCTAGGAAGGTCGGCAGCCTTTTTCACCAGGTAATTGTGTTTTGTCACCGGCATGGTTATGCCGGTAATATCGGACTCCTGGAATGCATCATTACCGAGCAACGAAGTCGGGACCTGCCCGGTAATCGCAACGATAGGGATAGAATCCATGTAGGCGGTAGCAATACCCGTCACCAGGTTACATGCCCCGGGACCTGACGTGGCAAGGCATACACCGACACGACCGCTTGCCCGTGCGTAGCCATCGGCTGCGTGGGCGGCTGCCTGTTCATGCCGTACAAGGATGTGCCGCAATGGTGAATCATAGAGTTCATCATATATTGGCAAAACTACACCGCCGGGGTAGCCGAATATCGTCTCCACCCCTTCGCGCTGCAGTCCTTCAATCAGGAGTTTTGCTCCGGTTTTCATTCTCTTCCCTCAGTAACCTGTTCATTCCGGCAATCACCGCTTCCACACTGGCCATGATAATATCGGTACGGGCGCCTCGTGACGTAATTATCTTTCCGTCTTTACTTAATCTTACCGTTACATCAACAAGCGCGTCTGTTCCACCGCTGATTGCGTCCACATGGTATTCTTCGAGCCTGATATCAGCCACATCCGCTACGGATTTTCGGAGCGCCTCCATGGCAGCATCTACAGGCCCGGTCCCTGTTGCAGCACTGGTAATTTCCTCGTTATGTACGATGAGGGTGACCGATGCCGTCGGGGTAACATTGCTTCCGGAAACCACCGTGAATTGTTTCATTTTAAGTACAGGGCTGCATTCTATCGCCATTACTGCATCGGCAATGGTCATCAGGTCGGTATCGGTAATCCGTTTGCCTTCATCGCCAAGGACCTTGATCCTCTTCACGATCTCTTTTAATTGTTTTTCTTCAGGCTGGTAGTTCATCTCGCTCAGCGCCGCACCAACCGACGCGGAACCTGAATGCTTCCCAAGGACGATGCGGCGTTTACGGCCAATCTGTTCAGGTTTCACTGATTCATAGGTCGATGGCTCACGGAGTACCCCGTGTGCATGGATCCCGCTTTCGTGGGTGAATGCCATCTCCCCGACAATCGCCTTGTTCACCGGCAATGCGACACCGGTGAGTTTTGATACCAGGCTGGAGAGATGATAAATCTCTCCGGTCACCACCGATGTCCGGTAATCATACAGTACCTCCAGTGCCATAACAAGTTCTTCAAATGCCGTGTTACCTGCCCGCTCACCAAGCCCGTTCACGGTTACATGGGCGCAGCTGGCACCCGCCTTCAGGGCGGCAAATGTATTTGCCAGTGCCAACCCGAGATCGTTATGGCAATGTATTGACAGCGGAGCAATACAGAGCGGGGGGATTAACACTGCCGTCTTCTCCGGTGTCAGGAGTCCTACCGTGTCACAGAAACAGAGGCGGTCAGCACCCCGCTCCACGCCACCCCGATATACTTCCAGGAGAAATTCAGGGTCAGCACGGGATGCATCTTCACCGGATAACTCTACGATCAGGCCCCGTTCCTTGGCATATTCGACCGCATCAAACGCCATTTTAAGGACATCTGACCTGGTCTTCCGGAGCTTCTTCTGGATGTGCAGGTCACTTACCGGCACCACAAGGTGTATTGAATCAGCTCCATAATCAGCCGCAAGGTCGATATCACCCTGCATGGCCCTGACATACGTGCAGCATTCAGCACTCAGCCCGGCATCTGATATCAGGCGGATTGCCTCACATTCGCCGATCGATGCTGCAGCCGAACCGGCCTCGATTACGTCAACGCCGATTAAAGAAAGTTTTTCTGCGATCTGGAGTTTCTCATGCGGTTCAAGCGAGACACCGGGTGTTTGTTCCCCGTCCCGTAAGGTTGTATCAAAAAAACGTAAATTTTCAACAAATAAAGCAATCTGTCATGGAAGGTCCACCACAATAGAGAATTGAAAATAGGATTATTTAAAATCTCTGGTTAATCCGGATCGTTTTCACGCACCCGGGTAATGTATCCCTTGAAACATCGCCATCCCATAGCGATGGATTCCGGAATGATTTACAAATTATCAATAAAGTCAACCAGCAGAATTTGACCATCAGAATATTTTTCCCATGGGTCCGGCCCAAATGGAAATTGGTCTCCCTTTGTGTCCAACCCTGAAAAAAAATACGGGTCTCTGGTTTGATTACAGAATAATACGTTGGGAATGATGCACGGTTTACGTCAGGATACGTTTTTTTTAATCGTCTCAAATTGAACTTACAACCGTACCAGGTGCACATCAGAGACAAAAAAATCCAGGAACTGATTAAAAAAAGGAGATTATTCGATAAGTTCCGCAGGAGTAACCGGGGTCGCCGGGGATGCACTTTCATATATCAGCGTAAGGTACCGTGCAGAAAATAAAATGAATGGGACCAAAACAATAATGTAAACAAGCCAGTAAATGACTAAACCTGCTATTGGTATCAGGTTAAGAAGCTCAATGATCCCAAAGAAAATTATGCTGATTACCCAGTAGATGATCATTGCAACGATGTAACGGCCCCAGCCAATTGACCGGATAGTATGCATAACCGCACCAAAATTGAATGCCTCTGAAAATTTCCCTTCCCTTGCGAGCCGGATCAGCGCAATGGTCGAAATAAGCGAGATAATGATAGCAAGGACAAGGGTGATAATGAGCCCTCCGGCAATACCGAGGATAACACCGACAAACTTGTCCAGGTTGTTGTAAATATACGCGTGGTTTTCCTTGATGATGTAGGGCATGAAATTGACCGCTGCATAGAAAATGGTCAGTAATAACACCGCGATAACAGGTATCGCATAGATTAGCCCCGCAAAAATAAGTTTAAGGCCCATCATAAAAAGCCCACCCTCTTCAAACTTAGGTGCCGGTTGGTCGCCGCGATAGATCTTAGCAATGTACCCGGTTATCAGTGGGAATACCACGACAGACATCAGAAGGAGAAGCCATCGTTCCCACTTACCCCACACTGCATCTTTTGCATAGGTGTAGGAATCCTGTAGCATTTTTCCGTAATCCATAGATATCACTATAAATGGTTGAGTTGTCCGTATGGGAAATTAATAGTGTCCCAAAAATTATGGTTATCCATTCACGATTATCCTGGTTTGTCTTCGCCATCACCCATTCTATCGATATCGCGCGAAGGGTGCTGATGTGACCAGAATTATTGAATACATCACACAGGCCGTTCATCCGACTTATCCGACATAAAACTGACCGAAATTATTCAGAAGAAGAAATTAACAGACAAACAAGAAAAAAATTATGCGGGTGTTGATGCATCTTCACCGGCACTCTCGTACAGCATGGTGATGTACCTTGCAGAGAATATTACAAGGAACGGAGAGAGGATGAGGGTGATAATAACACCGATATACGGAATAGCCCAGCAGATGATCTCTATAATTCCAACAATAATCGCGAGGATGATCAATCCAACGATGTATCGGCCAATGCCGATCTTTCCAATTGTTGCAGCGATTGCTCCGAAATTAAATGCCTGGCCGAAGCTGTTGGTGCGTGCAAAACGAACCTGCCCAATGAGGGCGATCAACTCGATAATGATAGTCACAATAACCAGGATGATAAGGCCAAACAGGACGGCACCAACCAGGTCCATCACGGCGTTCGGATCAGGGTTCGGAGTTGAAATGGTTTCTATGAATCCGACACCGCTACTAACAAACACGGCTACCGCAAGGATAATGATTGGTATAGCATAGATTATTTCAATGATGAAAAGTTTTATCCCATCAATAAACATGCTTCCCCATTCATTAAGTTCCGGTGACGGTTTTACGCCACGGTATACGCGCATCACATATCCCATCATCAGTGGGAATATAATGCAACTAATAATAAGTAATATCCATTTTGCCCATTTTCCAACGAGACCTTCTTTTGCATATCCAAAAGATTCACCAACAAGTTTTCCAAATTTCATATAATTCACCTTATTATAATTGAATCCTTGACGGATTGAATATTAAAGGTATCTCTAGAAAAAGGACCTGATGTTACCGGTTCAGTGCCGGAAATACCGGACCCCGGTGAATATCATTGCAACATTGTGCTGATTTGCCACATCAATCACCTCGTTATCCCGGATCGATCAACGCATCGGATGCAACGACTGAGCCGGCGAGCGGGGATGAGGCTTTGTCAATGGCAATCTTTGCGGCATCAACCCGGCTCATCTGTCCGGCACCGATGCCGATGGTCCTTCCATGGCCTGCAAATATAATCGCATTACTCCGGGTATGCCGCACAACCTTCCAGGCAAAATTCAGCGCTGACATCTCGTCCGAAGAAGGGTCCCTGTCGGATACCGTCTCCCAGTGCTCCTGGTACGATGGGGTGCGCTGTACCAGCACACCACCGGCGATAGTCCGGATTTCATCCTGGACTACCGGCTCAGGCAGGTAGATAACCCTCATATTTTCCTTTGTTTTTAATAATTCAAGAGCACCCTCTGTAAAGATGGGTGCAGAAAGGACTTCTACAAATGTGGAGCAAAATTCTTTTGCAAGTGGTTCATCGACCGGGCGGTTCAGTGCAACGACCGACCCATAAGCGGATACCGGGTCTGTGTCGCGTGCTTTCCGGTATGCATCAGCTACCGTTCCGGCGACCGCAACCCCGCAGGGATTGTTATGCTTCATGATCACGGCACATGGTTCGTCAAATTCATGAAGAAGCCCGGATGCTGCGTTCAGGTCCAGGTAATTATTATACGACATCTGTTTTCCCTGGAACGGTTCCGCTGAGGCGATACCTGCGCACCCATAGATAGCAGCCTTCTGATGCGGGTTCTCTCCATACCTCAGCGGACGACCGTTCCGGAACTGAACAGTATATATATCAGGGAATTCTTTTTCTCCGGTGTGCAGATAATTACTTATTGATGCATCATATGCAGCAGTGAATGAAAAGGCCTTCTTCGCAAGCGAGAACCGTTCTGTATCCGTGAATGCCCCGGCACGGACAGCCTTATCCACCAGCGTGTAATCACTGGGGTCGACAACTACCGCAACATCCCGGTAATTCTTTGCAGCAGCCCGGATCATTGCAGGACCTCCGATATCGATGTATTCGATCAACTGTTCAATAGGAAGGTCCTTCCCAGACATCTCTTCGAACGGGTAGAGGTTCACCACGAGGAGGTCAATCGGGTGGACCCCATGGGCCACCATTACCTGATCGTCAATCCCCCGCCTCCCAAGAAGCCCACCATGAACACGCGGGTGGAGCGTTTTAACCCGCCCGTCCATCATCTCGGGGTACCCGGTGTAGGATGCAACTTCAGTAAATGGAATACCTGCCATGGAAAGCGCTCTCCCGGTACCTCCCGAACTCAGGATGCGAACCGAATGTTCATGGAGTATGCTTGCAAGTTCGGTAATCCCACTTTTATCCCAGACTGATAGCAATGCCCATTTCATAGACAGGTACTGGCACGCCGGATATTATGAGATTATTGGACTAATCAGGCCAAGACGAATGAAAGGCCCCATTATTTCCAGAACCAAAAGGGCACTACATAAATTGTACCGGCAGATTTGTCCATACTTCACGCATGATTTGGTCTTGTTGGCCCCAACCATCCACGTGACATCTGATCTGCGCGGGGATTTTCAAACGGCTTAGCACTAAATACGATCCAATGGATTTAAACGATTGAATTTTAAAAACAGGCATGATTATTCGTTTGTCTTATGAGTTAAATATATATAGAACTACAATGCAATAGATAATAGACCGTCATATGGATTACATGAATTGGAAGAGAGATAAGTCGCAGATCAATGGAGATCCGGCAGATCCAACGGTAGATCCTATTACCGTCATTTCAGAACCAGTGGCCGGACAGGACCATGTCCCTGCTGATACAGGGGCCGACCTGCACCAGGAAGAACTGAGGGAACAAAATGAACGGTACCTCCGTCTCGCAGCCGATTTCGAGAATTACAGAAAACGGACTGAGCGCGACCTTGACAGTCAGATCAGGTATGCCATCGAAAAATTTGCTGTTGAATTGATCGGGGTGATCGATAACTTTGACCGTGCAATTACATCAGAGGACTCTAATACCCGCGAAGGTCTCGAACAGATCAGTAAGCTGTTCCGGACTTTCCTTGAACAACACGGGATTACCCCGATGGTATCAGTCGGGGAGAGATTCAACCCGGGCGAACATGAGGCGGTTGTCTGCATTCCTTCAAACCAGGAGGAAGGTATGGTAGTCGAAGAGTTTTGTAAAGGGTACCGGATGCATGATAAAATTGTCAGATGCGCGAAAGTTGCAGTATCGAAAGGAAAGGAGTAAGAATCATGGCACATGAAAAAATTTTAGGTATTGACCTCGGGACGACGTTTTCCTGCATGGCAATCATTGAGGCTGGAAAACCAGTCGTCATTCCGAACGCAGAAGGAGCCAGGACTACTTCGTCTGTTGTTGCATTCACTAAAGACGGTGAACGTATTGTAGGGAGCCTCGCAAAAAGACAGGCCGTAACAAACCCTCAACGGACTATCCAGTCAATTAAACGAAAAATGGGGTCAGGGGAACGGATTACTATCGACGACAAGTCGTATTCACCCCAGGAAATTTCTGCCATGGTCCTGCAGAAGCTGAAAGTCGACGCAGAAGCGTACCTCGGCGAGAAGATCACAAAAGCAGTGATTACCGTTCCGGCGTACTTCAACGATGCCCAGCGGCAGGCAACAAAGGATGCGGGAAGGATTGCCGGACTTGAGGTAATGAGGATAATCAATGAACCTACGGCAAGCGCACTCGCATACGGGATAGACAAGGAGCAGGATACAACAGTCCTTGTGTACGACCTTGGTGGCGGGACCTTTGATGTATCGATCCTGGCACTCGGCGACGGAGTTTTCGAAGTAAAATCAACGGCAGGGAACAACCTCCTTGGTGGTGACGACTTTGACATGCGGATCATGCACTACCTTGCCGACGAGTTCAAAAAGAAAGAAGGGGTTGACCTCCTTAAAGACCCGATCGCTACACAAAGGCTCCGTGACGCGGCAGAAAATGCAAAAATTGAGCTCTCGCAGAAGCAAAAGACCAATATCAACCTCCCCTACATCACGACTGGTGCTAACGGCCCCAAGTTCCTTGATATTGACCTGACCAGGGCCAAACTTGAACAATTGATCGGCGACCTGGTAGAATCAACCGTGGGACCGGTAAAACAGGCACTTTCTGATGCAGGACTTACACCGGACAAAATCGATCACGTGCTGCTGGTCGGTGGCTCAACACGGGTACCGCTTGTCGTTGAAACGGTGCGGAAGATCCTCGAAAAAGAACCGGATAAGGGGATTAACCCTGACGAATGTGTTGCCCTCGGGGCCGCGATACAGGGAGCAGTACTCACGGGTGAGACAAAGGACATCGTCCTCCTGGACGTCACCCCGCTCACCCTCGGCATTGAGACACTTGGCGGTATCGCGACCAAGCTTATCGAACGGAACACGACAATTCCCACAAGGAAAAGCCAGATCTTTTCAACCGCTGCCGATGGCCAGACAAGTGTCGAGATCCATGTTGTGCAGGGTGAACGGGCGCTTGCGAAGGATAACCTTCCCTTAGGACGGTTCCAGCTTACCGGTATCCCGCCGGCACCGCGTGGACTACCCCAGATTGAGGTCACCTTCGATATCGATGCCAATGGGATTATCCACGTGTCGGCAAAAGACCTTGGTACCGGGAACCAGCAGGCCATTACCATCAAGGGGGACAAGAAACTCTCCGAGGATGAGATAAAACGATACGTCAATGAATCGAAAAAATTCGAGGCAGAAGACAAAAAGAAGAAAGAGGAAATTGAAATCCACAATACCGCGGATACGGCAATCTTTACCGCTGAAAAAATGTTAAAAGACAGCGCGGATAAGATTGAACCTGAAGATAAAGTCAAAATTGAAGAAGGCATAGCGGGACTCCGTGCGGCACTCGATGCTGATTCACCTGATGAATTAAAGAGTAAACTGGATGCCCTCACCGAAGCTGTATATGCAGTCACCACAAAGATTTACCAGAAGATCCAGCAGGAACAACAGGAGTCGGCATCTGCAGCAGGGGGCCAGGGGGCCAGCAGCGAAAATGCGAAATCCGAAGATAATGTTGTAGATGCGGATTATCAGATGAAAGAAGAGTGAACTCAGATGGGTGCGGGCGACTACTACGAGGTCCTTGGTGTACCGAGGACTGCCGACGACAAAGATATCAAAAAGGCCTACCGCGGCCTTGCGCGGAAATATCATCCCGATGTGTGCAAGGAGCCAGGCGCAGAGGAGAAGTTCAAAGAGATAAACGAGGCATATAGTGTCCTCTCCGACTCCCAGAAAAAGTCGCAGTATGATAACCTCGGCCACACCAACTTCACCAACGCATCAAAGGGGCAATATTCCGGGGCCGGGGGCCCTCATGGGGGAGGGGGGTTCTCCGCAGACTTCTCGGGATTTGGCGATATTTTTGATTTCTTCGGCGGCTCGTCTGGCGGACCACGGGGGGCGCGGGGTCCGCAGGCAGGTAACGATGTCCTGATGCGGATGGTAATCTCCCTCGAAGAGGCGGTTTCTGGCACCGATAAAGAAGTACAGCTCATGCACAACGAGTCCTGCCCTGCGTGCAACGGTACCGGGAGCGAGACCAAAAAACTCCACACCTGCAAACGGTGCAACGGTTCAGGCCAGCTGCAGCAGCTGAGCCAGACCGTGTTCGGCCAGTTTGTCCGGATGACCACCTGTAACGAATGTATGGGCCGGGGACGGGTCCCTGAAAAGAAATGCCCGGAATGCAAAGGGACGGGGCACACCAGGGTGAAACGGACATTATCAGTCCATTTCCCGGCGGGCATCGATACCGGTATGCGCCTCCGTATGGAAGGGTACGGTGAAGCAGGTGATACCGGGGCACCCAGTGGTGACCTCTTCATCGAAGTCCAGGTCCGGGCGCACAGTCGTTTCGTGCGTTCCGGTGATACTCTCGAAACAACCCTTGAGATCAGTCCTGCCCAGGCAGTCCTTGGCTCTTCCGAAATGATCGAGACAATCGATGCGAAGCACGTAGACCTTACGATACCTGCGGGGGTGCAGCATAACACCGCGCTGAAAATACCAGGGGAAGGGGTAAAAAGAAGGGGTAAACCTGGCGATCTTCTCGTCCGCCTGAAAATTGTGGTCCCGAAATCAATCTCACCTGAACAACGTGAATTCTACCAGAAGATCCTTTCAGCCGAAGGAAAACGTTCAGATACCTCAAAGAAAGGAATTTTTTCGGGATTACGAGGAAAGAAGTAATACGACCAATGAGTTAGTCAGGGGTAAATCCTCTCCATCCTGATTACCCCGTCTATTGCATCAAGTAATTCCTCCAGGACGTAGGGTTTTGGAAGGACCATAAAAAAACCGTATTTTTTATACTCAAATGCCTGATCATCCTCAAGATGCCCGGTTGTTGCAATGGCCCGTACATCGGGGTCAATCTCCTTAAGCCGGGCAATCGTCTCAAGTCCGCCCATCCCATCGGGAATCGTCAGGTCAATAACCGCCACATCCACTTTTCGTTTTGAATAGAGCGACTGCTTGTACAGGTCTACCGCCTGCTCTCCGTTACAGGCAGCATATACAACAAACCCTTTCATCTTAAGCAGTTTTCCAAACGAATCAAGTATACCTTCTTCATCGTCCATGAGCAGGATACCATACGGGGTGTTGGACCAGGGCCGGTCGAAAATGCCAGGCCTGGGATCATTCGGCTGAATGGGTTGTTGCATCGTTCAATAGCCCCCTGGCCAATAATGTATCCCATACTGTTCTTCTGCTGATACATTCTACCTGTTGGTCGGGTCAGCGGTCGCAACCCGTCTCAGCTACGTTGTACCGCTGGCGACCAGCCTTTCACGTTCAGGCCCGCGCGGCAGAACGTATGTCATACCAGGTACTTCAGCCGCGAGTCACGTGATCAGTCGTTATTTTTCTCAAAAATCTCCCATACTGGCAACGACTACCATTCCACTGCCAGGAATTATAGTCACTCCTACCCTTTATTTTCCTTCCAGTTTTGTCTCGAAACCCAAAAACAGTCATGCGGGTGGTTCAAGGGGACGAAGGGGAAAAGTATGAGATATTACCTTGTAAAACGGGCAAAAATCCGAAAAAAAGTCCCGTAAAACAAAACATTCATGTAGCATTATTATAAAAGTGGACTTATGAAGTTGGGTGCGTGTCTCATCTGTGCGATCATCGCACTTCTCCTGGCCTGTGGCTGCACGGATCTGCAGGGATCAACAGGCTCGGTATCGGTAAGTTCCAGCCCCCCGGGATCTGACGTTTATGTTGATGGGGCCTACCATGGCAGGACACCACTGGTTCTTCAGAATGTTGCACCAGGAGTCCACCATATCCTGCTACGGGGCACACTAAATACCAGCTATGAAACCGACATACCGGTCACAACGGGAGCCATCGCTATTGTTAACTGGGTCCCCGAACAGGTGACGGTAACCCCTGCAATACCGATGGATAACCCGGTGTTCTCTTTGCAGAACATGAAGGGTTACCGTGGGGGAGGAGATTACATCACCAGCCTTAGCTATGATATTTCCCTCGCTCCCGGTGCAAAAACGACAAATATGTCAGAAGCGATGATCACATTAACAGTGGGCGATGATACGATCAACCCATACTGGGTGATTGCCGATAAAAAACAGGCAAATACTAACGATCTTCTCGAGTCGGATGAGACATTCTTCATCACGATGAGGACCCCCCGGCTTGGGCCAAACGATATATTCACATTAACCATTAGTCCCAGGACAGGACAGTTTTTTACGGTATCCCATACATTACCGGAAAAGGTCGGACTTGATGTCAAGTTCTGAACTACCGGTATATCCAAAACCAATTTCTTTCTTTGGAACTACTACTAGACAATGAAACTTCTCTTCCTGCTTTCGGGAGAACACCCGACACTGCCCTGCTCAGAACTGTCGTGCGTGGGAGAGGTAATCGATTCACGCCCACAGGTGGCTGTTGCGTTATGCAACAGGGCGGACACGGTATCGAGGCTGGCAATGACCCACGCTGTGATGGAGTACCTTGGTGAATGCCCTGCGGATACCAGATCATTTCAGAAATTGTTGAAGGACATGGCCATTTTAGCTCCGGGACCATTCGCTGCACGGGTAAAAAAAATTGAAGGGACTGAAATCACAGGGACGGCACCATCACTTGAGCGACTGATGGGAGGGGCAATTTCAGGTACGGTATCCCTTGACCATCCATCCGTTGAGTACATGGCGATATGCTCCATTGACCGCTGTTACATCGGTAAGGTCCTCTGTTCTATCGACAGGGGTTCATTTGAAGCAAGAAACCCTGGAAAACGGGCATTTTTTCATCCAGGCGTAATGATGCCACGGGTGGCGCGGTCTATCGTGAACCTCTCCCTTGTAGCGCCGGGTGAACGGTTTCTTGACCCGTTCTGTGGTACAGGGGGCGTCCTTATCGAGGCGGGAATGGTTGGCGCGACCGCCACAGGTGGTGATATGGACAGGTTCATGGTTCGGGGAACACGCAGGAATGTTCCCGGTGCGGGGTTATTCCTTGCAGATGCCGGCAACCTCCCAATAAAAGATGGTTCCATTGACGCCGTAGCCACGGACCTTCCCTACGGCCAGTCTTCGTCAATCATGGCAACCGGCCTTGAATCGTTGTATACACAGTCGCTTGAAGAGATCAGGAGAGCCTTAAAACCCGGGAGGCGGGCAGTAGTTGTAACGCACCGGGACATCAGGGCAATTGCATCCCCCATTATGGGCGTCTGCGAATTCCACGAGCAACGTGTACATAAAAGTCTCACAAGGCGCGTAATGGTTCTCAGGTCGTGAGCGAAGCCGTATGATATATGCACGAGACCGACCGCAATAAAAAAAAGCGAAGTGTTCATGCTGATATCAGGCATTAATTTTTCAACAGGCCCTGTTTTTTTTCTGACCCGTCATCCTATACCGGCACCCGGCAGCGTCTTTCACCTTTTTTTTCGTGCCTGTTCACCACCAGACGGGTGAATATTTCACTCTTTACCCGCGTACACCGTCATGAAAGCTGGCCCGGTTGCTAATCATTACCACCTTTTTTATGCCCAACCTCAATCAGGACCACTCCTGTCACCAGTTTTCACTCCAATGGGTACTTTTGACGAGACCGCTTTGATGGGCTGATTGATAAAGCTGGCTTTTCCGTTTCGCCTTATGAACGATAAAACCCTGGTACAACGAGTATCTATCCCCGGCGATGCCCTGGAACGGAGTGCGACCCTGCCTCACTCCATTGATGTACCTGGACCTGTCGCATGGTATCGTAACAGAGATTTCATCGGGTCCACTGGTTTTTAACCAGAACCTTTTTAGGTCTCCATGAATATCACCAGACCTGCATTTTTATTCACAGACGCCGCAATTTCCGGTCAACCTTTTCAAAAAAATTCTTTCTTGCATCGACAAACAACGCGGGCCCATCTGCTTTCCGGACGGTAATTGCACCTCCCGTATCAAATTCAAAGGTGTTCTGACCATCAATCACGAGTTTTGCCGGCTTGGCACTTTCAAGCCGTATCTCAAGCGACCGGGAAGAACTGATCACATGGGGGCGGGAGGAGAGAAGGTACGGCGCAAGAGGTACCAGCACCACCCCCTCAATTCTCGGGTCGACTATCGGGCCCCCCGCGCTCATCGCATAGGCAGTCGAACCCGTCGGGGTACTGATAAGAAGTCCGTCCGCCCGGAACCGTTCAGCCGGTACACCATCAACGACCACAACAAACCGGAGCATCTTTGCCGGGCGGCTCGTAATGATGAGTGCTTCATTCAGGGCATTTCCCAGCACTTCACCGTTCCGAGTCAGTACCAGCCTCATCCTCTGATCTATTGGGAAACCAGGTTCCAGTTCCCGAAGAAACTTTTCTGCTTCCACGGGTTCTATGTCGGCAAGGAACCCGACCTCCCCCCAGTTAATCCCAAGGACCGGTTTCTGGTGCACCATGCGCTGCACAGAATGGAGAATGGTCCCATCCCCACCTATGACAACGACAAGAGAAGCATCGGACTCCTCTAATAAACACCCCCTGACACCGATGGCATCAGCGGTAGTCTGATCAAAACTGATATCATGACCCCAGCCTGAAAGAAGACGCCCCGTCTGTTCAGCATAAAGGAGTGCGTCCCGGTCATCAATCCTGGATATGAGAATGATTTTCATGCCCGCTACCTCAGGTACTCGATCACCTTATGGTGCAGGACGGCATTTGTCGCGACCAGGCACCGGCCAATGGTCACCTCGTCCGGGAAATTAATCGCATTTCCGTTCATATCAGATACCATTCCACCGGCTTCAGTGCAGATAAGCATCCCTGCCGCGGCATCCGTCACCCGGAGCGTCCCCCGGAGGTCAATAAAACCATCAATGCGCCCCGCCCCGATATAACTGAGTTCCAGGGCAGATGCACCAAGGAGACGCCACCTCCTGATCTTCTGTCCGAGCTGCATCACGCGTTTTGGGTCAAACTTGCGACCATAGATGCTCATTGCCGCCTCGTCGAGGTTCGCAGTCGGCGAGACCTGGAGAATTTTACCCGCCATATGTGCACCTTTACCACGAATGGCGCTAAAAGTTTCTCCATTCGCCAGGTCGCGCACGTAGGCCTGCTCAACGCGGCCCTCTTTCGCGTATGCAATTGAAAGAGCATAGAAGGGGATGCCATTCACCGCGTTATAAGTCCCGTCCACCGGGTCGAGAAATATCGTGCCTTCTTCTCCGCCGAACTCACGTATTCCAAGCTCCTCGCTGATCAATGTACGGCAGAGCGGGTTTTCTAGAAGGTAACTCACCACGCAGTCCTCGGCCACCTGGTCGATCAGCTTTGTCGGTGTCCCGTCAGCACCCATTCTGATCATCCTGTCGCCTTCGGCGGTACCGACAAGATCACGTATTGCATCATCTATTGCTCCCGCCATCTGATCACATGATTTGAGGAATTCCATACCTGCACCTGGCGTATTCTTACGCTGTATTTATGTAATGTCATAAAGATAAATTACTACTGCGTTTAAGGAGTTGGACTATGAAGGAACAGACTGAAATTGGAAAATTAAAGGAAGGCCGCTACATGGTCATCGAAGATGAACCATGCAGAATCGTTGGCATATCAATATCAAAGCCAGGAAAACACGGGGCTGCAAAGTCAAGAATAGAGGCCGTGGGAATTTTTGACGGTGTAAAACGTTCTGTTGTACAGCCTGTTTCCGCCAGGACCTACGTGCCCATTGTTGAACGGAAGAGCGGGCAGGTCATTACC
The DNA here is from genome assembly GCA_026394715.1 of Methanomicrobiales archaeon. Taxonomy (GTDB): domain Archaea; phylum Halobacteriota; class Methanomicrobia; order Methanomicrobiales; family Methanospirillaceae; genus CAIKOD01. The sequence goes on from JAPKXR010000077.1 coordinate 21,947, forward strand.
ATCACGGGAAATGTGGTCCAGATGATGGATATGAAAGATTTCCAGACGATCGAGATCCCAACTGATCCAGATAAAATGGCGGGGATCGAGGTTGGAAAAGAGATCATGTATATTGAATCAATGGGGAAACGAAAACTCGATATTGAGTGACCGCGATAAATCGGCGGTCGCTTAACGGCCATAAATTTATTTTTATTGGTAGTATGGAAAACCCGGTAACGAGAACGAAAGGTTATTGAATATTTTTTTGATCTCCTGATTTTTTATGTGGCGGGTATTGGCGTAGCAAATGGCGTGAAGGGTTTTTCCACGGACCCGGTCGTATGATATACCAGGGGTCCATCATCATTATGATGACCTTCATAATTTCAACAGGTTAAAAACCATTTTTTCGGAAGAATTATTAACAGGGGTCGTAAGACCACGGCAAGGGAGTATGTTCGCCGGTCAAAAGTTGAATCTCTCCACCGGTCTGAACCAGACCACCCCCTTCGTCACCAATGCAGGGGGTTATTGGTGACCCCTAAATAACGGTAACATCCTACACCCGTTGGAAAAAAGAGATAGCACGGGATCCACCGTGACGAAAAACCCCTAATACTTGCCTACATATCGCTCTGGTACCATTACATCAACACGGTATGAATGGATATTGTCCGGAGTAAT